>JBFGFY010000016.1:0-26639 GCA_041579355.1 Longimicrobiales bacterium
GAGGGCGACCTGCTCGTCGTCAACGAGAGCAAGGTGATCCCCGCGCGGCTCCTCGGCCGCAAGCCGACCGGCGCGCCGTCCGAGGTCTTCCTGCTGCGACCGGCCGCGGGGGGTGACCCCTACCTCTGGGAGGCGCTCGTCCGCCCCGGGTCCAAGCTCAAGCCGGGGCGCACGGTCGTCGTGGCCGACGACCTCACCGTCGAGATCGTCGACTCGGCGCCGGGGAGCGGCCGCGTGGTGCGCCTCGTGACCCCGCTCGCGGTCGAGTTAGCGCTCGAGCGACACGGGCACGTGCCGCTCCCGCCCTACATGACGCGTGAGGACGAGCCGCTCGACCGGGAGAGGTACCAGACGGTCTACGCGACCGTGCCCGGCTCCGTGGCGGCTCCGACGGCGGGTCTCCATTTCACACCCGAGATCCTCGCGGCGCTCGACGGGAAGGGCGTGAGGCGCGCCGCGCTCACGCTGCACGTGGGCATCGGCACGTTCCGGCCGGTCGAAGGGGACGTCGACGCGCACGAGATGCATGCCGAGTGGTACACGGTCCCGGAAGCGACGGCAGGCGCGATCGCCGAGACGCGCGCGCGTGGAGGGCGGATCTGGGCGGTGGGCACCACGACCGTGCGCACGCTCGAGTCGGTCGTGGAGGAAGACGGGCAGGTGCGGGCCGGCTCCGGTACCACCGACCTCTTCATCCGCCCCCCGTACGACTTCCGGGTCGTCGACTGCCTCATCACGAACTTCCACCTGCCGCGCTCCACCCTGCTCATGCTGGTGGCCGCCTTCGCGGGGTACGAGCCCATCATGCGCGCCTACGAGGCCGCGATCGCGGAGGGGTATCGCTTCTACTCGTACGGCGACGCCATGGCGATCGCTCCTGGCCGTGGTTCGCGGCAGGCCCTACCATGAGAGCCGTTCGACGCCGAGAGGCCCCATCCACCCCGGAGGGAACCATGGCTTCTTCGTCTCGCGCGCTGGTCGTCGCCCTGTCGGCGACGCTGGCCTTCCCCGCGCTCGCTCTCGGACAGGCCGACCGCGACAACCCGTACGGCGAGTGGCGCTATCAGAGCGCCGACGCGTGGGGGACGCGCTTCTCCCCGGTGGACCAGGTCAACGCAGGCAACTTCGGCAACCTCGAAGTGGCCTGGGTGTGGCACGCCGACAACTTCGGGCCGACGCTCGAAGACCAGATGAAGGCGACGCCGCAGTACATCGACGGCGTCCTCTATACGGTGGCGGGCCACCGCCGCACGCTGGCTGCGATCGACCCGGAGACGGGGGAGACGCTCTGGATGTACCGCGAGCCGAACACCACCCGGTGGGAGCGCTCGATGCGGCAGAACTACGGCAAGGGGGTCGCATACGCGGAGATCGACGGCCGCGGCGTGATCTTCTATACCTCTCCTGCGTTCTTCCTGCACGCCATCGACGCCAAGACGGGCCGGCACATCGAGAACTTCGGCACGCGCGTGCCGCTGCCGGGCTTCCCCGAGACGGGTGTCGTGGACCTGCTCCCCGACCTGCTCGCCGACTGGGGTCCGTGGCAGAGCTACGTGCGAGGCGGGGGTCGCTACGATGCGAACCACGGGATCCCACGGGAGCTCGGCTACATCACCTCGTCGTCGCCGCCGATCGTGGTGAACGGTGTCGTGGTGGTCGGCAACTCGGCCGAGCAGGGCTACAACCAGACGCGCGTCGAGAACGTGCCGGGTGACATCCTCGCCTACGACGCGCGCACGGGCGCCCACAAGTGGAAGTTCCACGTGATTCCGCGGCCCGGGGAGTTCGGCCACGACACCTGGGAGAACGACGCCTGGCAGTGGACGGGCGACGTCTCTTCCTGGGCGCCCATGTCGGCCGACCCGGAGCGCGGCATCGTCTACATTCCCACGAACCCGCCCACGATCGACTACTTCGGCGGCTTCCGTCCGGGTCACAACCTGTTCGGAACGTCGACGATCGCGCTCGACGTACAGACCGGGCAGCGCGTCTGGCAGTTCCAGACGGTGCACAACGATCAGTGGAACTACGATCTGCCGAACGTGCCCATCGTCGTCGACCTCAACGTGAGCGGACGCAGGGTTCCGGCGGTGATCCAGACGACGAAGACCGGCATGATCTTCGCGTTCAACCGCGAGAACGGTCAGCCGATCTGGCCGATCGTCGAGACGCCGGTCGCGCAGACGGTCGTGCCGGGCAACTGGACGTCGCCCACGCAGCCGATCCCCACCCGACCCGAGCCCTCCGAGCCGCTCGGACTTCCCGAGTCGGACCTGATCGACTTCACACCCGAGCTGCGGGCCGAGGCCCTTCGGATCGTCAGCCGCTACAATGTCGGCGGCCCGTTCATGCCGCGCCTCTATCCGGGGCACACCACGGGCGTGGAGGACAACATCCGCTGCTACGGCGGGCTCAACATCACGAGCCCCGCCACGCTCGACCCGACCACCGGCATTCTCTACGTGCCTTCGTCGCGCGGGTGCAGCGGCGGGAGCGTGATTCCGGGTGCGGAGGCCGACGAGCCGGACAACCCGGCCACCACGGGCACGACGATCTCGCAGTGGGTCGCTGGGCCCGGCGGCGGCATGCCGCGAGTGCAGGGTCTTCCGATCTGGAAGCCCCCCTACAACCGGGTGTCGGCGTACGACATGAACACGGGCGAGCGCATCTGGTGGGTGCCGATCGGCGAGGTGCCGCCGCAGATCGCGAACCACCCGGTGGTGCAGAACCTCGACACCTCGCGCTGGGGAGGCGGCGGCAACTCGATCCTCATGGTCGCCGGCGACCTCCTCTACACGACCGAGGGGTCGAGTGGGCCGCCCGTGCTCAACGCGTGGAACAAGCGCACGGGTGAGCACGTGGGTGAGATCGAGCTCCCCGGATCCGCCGAGTACGGCATGATGACGTACCTGCACGGGGACCGGCAGACGATCGTGGTGCAGGTGGGCGATCCGGCGCGGCTCGTCGCCCTGCGGCTCCGGAGGTAGCGGCTACCTAGAGCGCTCGACGCGGAGGGGGGTCCGCTGCACTCCCTCCGCGTCGAAGTTCGCCGGGTCCAGCCAGGCCTCGAGGGCGCGCTTCACGCCCGGCCACTCCGAGTCCAGGATCGAATACCACGCGGTGTCCCGATTGCGCCCCTTGTAGATCGTCGCCTGCCGGTGCGTGCCCTCGTAGGTGAAGCCCAAACGCTCGGCGGCCCGCCGTGACGGGGCGTTGAGGTCGTCGCACTTCCACTCGTAGCGGCGGTACCCGAGCTCGTCGAAGGCTCGGCGCATCATGAGGTACATGGCCTCCGTCGCGGCGCGTGTGCGCTGGAGCGGGGGCGCGTAGTGGATGTGACCCACCTCGATCGTGCCGATGGTCGGCATGATACGCAGGTAGCTCGCGACCCCCACCGGGGCGTACCGGTCGTCGAGGATCGTGAAGAAGAGCGGGTCGTCGCTCGCCGCGGCCTCCCGCACCCATGCTTCGTAGTAGGTCGCGTCGGCGAACGGCCCGTATGGCAGGTACGTCCACCCCTCTCCGGTGGGGTCGCGGGTGAACGCATCGTGCAGCGCCGAGGCGTGTCCGGCGTCGAGCGACTCGAGGCGGCAGTACCTCCCCGAGACCGGCGTCCGGTCGGGGCGCGGGCGCGCCACCCATCCAGGGAGCGACGGCCCGACGGGTGAGGTCATGTCGGGAGGCGCCACGCGAGCCCGAGCGCGAGCCCGTCCGGACGGTCGACGAGCGGGATGAAGGCCGGCACCCACGTGGGGGTGCGGATCCGTGACCCTACGACCGCCCCGAGCGCGGCTCCCACGACGGGTGGAATGGCCAGTCGGCGCTCCTGGAAACGGTCGCCCTCGGGGCCACAGACCTGCAGTGCCTGCGGGACACAGTCGTCCTTGGCCTGCACCACCAGGATCACGCCGACCGCCAGGCCGACGCCGAAGCCGATCACCGCTCCCCTGCGCGTGTTGCCACGGCTTCCGAGGACCTCGGGGCGCTCGATCTGCGCCATGCCCAGGCGGAGCTCTCCCTGATTGGTCGCGATGCGTACGCCGTCGGGCTCGACCGCGACCACCGTGCCCTCCACGGGGGCGACCAAGCCCCGCACGTGGAGCCGAGCCGTGCGCCCTTCGCGCAGGGGCTCGCCCTGTGCGAAGGCGCCGGCTGGCAACCACGCCAGGAGAACGGCCGCGCGGACCGTGGCGCGAGCGACGCGGAACGCCATCCCGTAAGGTCCGGCCCGTCAGGCCGAGGTCAGCGCTGGTGCAGCCTGCGCAGCACGGGTCCCACGGTGCGGTTCCACACGTCGTAGCCGGCCGGGGTCATGTGCAGGCCGTCGCTCACGAAGAGGTTCGGGATCGGCGTACCCTCGCTCCCCAGCATGGGCGTGCCGACATCGACGAAGTGCAGGTTCGGGCTCTGCAGGGTGTACTGGCGGAGCAGGTCGTTCGTGGCCTGCATCTCACCCCAGGAGTCCCACCGCAGCAAGGACGGCTTCACCGAGATGAAGACGATCTGGGTGCTCCGGTCGTGGGCCAGCACCGCCTGTGCGAACGCGTGCATGTCGTCGAAGATCTGCCGCGCCTTCTTGCCCGCGCTCGTGTCGTTGTCGCCCTCGTAGTAGACCACGATCGCCGGGTCGTACTTCAGCACGGACTCCTTCACCCAATGCGTGGCGTCGGAGGCCTGCGAGCCGCCGAAGCCGCGGTTGATCACGGGCAGGTCGGGGAACGCCGCAGCCGTATTCCAGCGCACGATGCTCGAGCTTCCCACGAACAGGATCGCGTCGCTCGGCACGCTGTTCTTGGCGTCCCAGCGCCCGAACTCCTCGAACGCTTCGGCGAAGCGCAGGGGGTCCGGGTCGGCGACCTGGGCGGAGAGCGCGGGTGCCGCGGCCAGGAGCACGCCGAGCAGGAGGGCGTGATGCAAACGGACGGTAGGTGATCTCATCATCACAGCTCCACCGAGGGAATGTCGTCTTCACTCTGGGCACCGCCGCTCGCTCGCGTCGGCGCAGGCGACAATTTGCCACCTCGGCGGTGGCGGCGCACCCCACGACCCGCTCCGGGGGCCGCGTTCCCACTACATTCGTGCGCCCATGTTCGAGTATCGAGTCCAGGCCACGGCCGGTGCGGCGCGCGCCGGCGTTTTCACCACACCCCACGGCGAGGTGCCGACACCCGCGTTCATGCCGGTCGGTACCGCCGGAACGGTGAAGACGCTCGTGATGGAGGAGGTAGCGGCGACCGGCGCGCGAATGGTCCTCGCGAACACCTACCACCTCTACCTGCGGCCCGGTCACGATCTGGTTCGGGAGCTGGGCGGATTGCACCGCTTCATGCGATGGGACGGTCCGCTCCTCACGGACTCGGGGGGCTTTCAGGTGTTCTCGCTGGCCGCCACTCGGAGCGTGCACGACGACGGCGTCGAATTCCAGAGCCACATCGACGGGTCGCGGCACACCTTCACGCCCGAGTCGGTCATGGAAGTCCAGCGGGCCCTCGGGGCCGACGTGATCATGGCCTTCGACGAATGCCCCCCAGGGGGATGCGACCGGGGCACGGCCGAGGTGGCGGGGAGGCGCACGCTCGCCTGGCTCGAGCGCTGCCGCGAGCGCTTCGACAGCCTCGCCTCGGCGTCGGAGGTGCCCGAGCAGGCGCTGTTCCCCGTGCTTCAGGGGAACGTCTTCGACGAGCTGCGAGCCGCCCACGCGCGCCGGACCCGTGAGCTGGGGGACTGGGCCGGGTACGGGATCGGGGGCCTCTCCGTCGGCGAGGCCAAGCCCGACATGTGGCGGATGCTCGAGATCCTCGACGGGGCGCTGCCGGGGGACCGGCCGCGCTACCTCATGGGCGTGGGCTACCCGGACGATCTGCTCGAGGCGATCGCTCGGGGGTGCGACCTCTTCGACTGCGTCGCGCCCACCCGCAACGCGCGCCACGGCACCGCCTGGACGACCGCGGAGGGCCAGGTGAACTTGAAGGCGGCGCGCTTCCGCCGTGACGCCGGTCCGCTCGACGAAACTTGTGACTGCTATAC
Organism: Longimicrobiales bacterium; assembly: GCA_041579355.1. GTDB lineage: Bacteria > Gemmatimonadota > Gemmatimonadetes > Longimicrobiales > Gaopeijiaceae > UBA2982. Next base: position 6,028 of record JBFGFY010000016.1, read on the forward strand.
CTGCGTCGGGTACGACCGCGCCTACCTCCGCCACCTGGTGGTCGCAGGCGAATGGCTGGCCATGCGCCTGCTGTCGATCCACAATCTTCGCTTCCTGGCCCGACTGACCGAGGAGGCGCGGCATCGGATCGGCGACGGCACCTTCGACGGGTGGCGCCGAGACTGGCTGGGACGCTACCGCAACCAAGGGAGCACGCAGTGACGCCGTTGGATCTGCTCAGGGCCGTGCCACGCGAGGGCGGCAACGCCGGCCTCGTCTTCATGGTCCAGATGGTGCTGATCTTCGCGATCTTCTACTTCCTTCTCATCCGTCCCCAGGCGAAGGAGCGGCATCGTCACGAAGACATGCTCCAGAAGCTCAAGAAGGGGGACGAAATCGTGACGAATGGCGGCATCATCGGCACCATCGTGCACGTCGAGGAGAAGCGACTGACGATCAAGACCGCGGAGAACACGCGACTCACCGTCGACCGTGGCCGGATCGCCGCCGTGGTGACCGCCAAGGGCGAGCCGCAGGCGAGCTAGCGGAAAGGGTGCGGCGTGGCTGTTCGTGAGATCCTGTTCCTGGGCGATCCGGTCCTCCGCCAGGAAGCGGACGAGGTGGCCGCCTTCGACGAGGAGCTGCACGAGCTCGTGCGCGACATGTTCGAGACGATGTACCACGCGGAGGGCATCGGCCTGGCAGCCCCCCAGATCGGGGTCTCGAGCCGGGTCATCGTTGTCGACCTGCGCAGGGAAGACGAGGAGGACGAGCCCATCGCGCTCGTGAACCCCCGGGTCGTCTGGCAGAGCCCGGAGACGGAGAAGCAGCCCGAAGGCTGCCTGAGCATCCCGACGCTGGAGGAGGTGGTGGAGCGGCCGGTGGAGGTCCGGATCGAAGGGCACGACCCGGACGGTCACCCGGTGAGGCTCGAGGCCGACGAGCTGCTCGCCCGTGCGCTCCTGCACGAGATCGACCACCTCGACGGCATCCTCTTCATCGACCGCGTGAGCACGTTGAAGCGACGCATGCTGATGAAGAAGTGGAAGAAGATCGAAGCCGAGGAGCGAGCGAAGGCCGCCGGGGGGACCTGACGCCTCCATGAAGATCCTCTTCTGGGGCACGCCGGAGTTCGCGGTGCCGTCGCTGCGAGCCCTCGACGACGAGGGCTTCGACATCGTCGGTGTCGTGACGCAGCCGGACCGGCCAGCCGGTCGCGGCCGCCGCCTGACGGCCTCGGCGGTGAAGGAGGTCGCCGTCGAACAGGGCTTCCACGTGCTCACGCCGGAGCGGCCTCGGACCGAAGAATTCATTGCGGAGATCGAGTCCCTGCAGGCCGACGTCTCGATCGTCGTGGCCTATGGGCACATCCTGATACGCAGAGTGCTCGACGTGCCGCGTCTCGGTTCCATCAACGTGCACGCCTCGCTGCTTCCCGAGCTCCGGGGGGCCGCGCCGATCAACTGGGCGATCGCACGCGGCTACGAGAAGACCGGGATCACCATCATGCGCATGGTGGAGGAGATGGATGCGGGGCCCGTGATCTACCGGGTCGAGGAACCGATCCTCGAAGACGAGACGGCGACCGAGCTCTCGATTCGACTCTCCGAGATCGGCGCAGCCGCTGTCGTGGAGGCGCTGACCCTGGTGGCCTCCGGTGAGCACGAGGAAGCAGAGCAAGACCACGGCCGGGCGACCTTCGCACCCAAGGTCGACCGCGCCACGGCACGCATCGACTGGAGTCGGCCCGCGGTCGAAGTAGCGCAGCTGATCCGCGGCATGGACGAAGTTCCCGGTGCGTGGTCGGAGCTCGAGGGGGCGCCGGTGAAGATCTTCCGGCCGGTAGTCGCGGAGGCGCAGGTAGGGAGCGACGCGGCGCCCGGAACGATCGTCGCCGCCGACGGAGGACTCGTCGTCCAAGCAGGGGATCGAGCGCTGGCCATCGCGGAGGTTCAGCCCTCGGGTGGCCGCCGCATGAGAGCCGCGGACTGGGTGCGGGGGCGGCGCATCGAGCCCGGGCGGCGCTTCGAGTGAGCGCCACCTCCGGTGAGGCTGCCCCCGGCGATCCCTGTGCGGTCCCCCGCCTCCACGCGGTCACCGACGACGAGCTGCTCTGCCGGGCTGGCTGGGAGGAGCAAGCCGTCGAGGTTCTGGAGGCCGGGGGGCCGGAGCTCTGCCTCCACGTGCGTGGCCCCCGCACTCCGGGAGCGACCCTCCACCGACTCGCCGCGGAGCTGCTGCCGCACGCCCGGCGCTTCGGGGCGCGCCTCCTCGTGAACGATCGGATCGACGTGGCGCTCACCACACGAGCGGACGGCGTGCATCTCGGCGGGAGGTCTCTGCCGGCCGCCGTGGCACGGGAGCTGTTGGGAGAGCGGCGGCTTGTCGGGAGGTCGTGTCACGACGCCGCCTGCGTGGCGGCGTCGCACCGGGAGGGCGCAGATTACGCGTTCGTGGGTACGATCTTCCCGACGCCCACCCACCCGGACGTGGCCGGCCAGGGGATCGAAGGGCTGGCCGCGGCGGTGCGTGCCTCCCCGGGCTTTCCGGTGCTCGGGATCGGCGGGATCGAAGCGGCGGGGGCCGCCGACGTGCTCGCTACGGGGGCCTACGGAATGGCCGTGATACGGGGCGTCTGGGAGGCTCGCGATCCGGCCGTCGCGGTGCGGGCGTACATGAAGGCGATCGAGGAGACGAAGTGACCATCACGCAGACGGTGCAGATCCGACTCAACGGCAAGCCACGCGAGGTGGGGCGCGGCCTGAGCGTGCGAGAGCTTCTCGAGGACCTCGACCTCCACCCCGCCATGGTCGTGGTGGAGTTGAACCGAGAGATCCTCGACCGCGATCGCTACGACGACGCGCCGGTGCGGGAAGGCGACGCGATCGAGCTGGTGCATTTCGTCGGGGGAGGATGAGATGTCCGAGACCCAAGTGATCGCGGACGCGGTGCGCGCTCTCGACGGTCCGCTTGCGATCGGCGGCGTGGAATTCACCTCGCGCCTCATCGTCGGCACCGGAAAGTACCGCACGAACCAGGAGATGATCGGCGCGATCCGCGCCTCCGGTGCCGAGATGGTGACGGTCGCCGTGCGCCGGGTCGACCTGGACCGGAGCAAGGAGGAGGGGATCCTCCACCACCTGAGCCCGGACGAGTTCTTCCTGCTCGCGAACACGGCCGGCTGCTACACGGCAGAGGACGCGATTCGGTATGCGCGGCTCGCGCGTGCGGCCGGATTCAACGAGTTCGTGAAGCTCGAGGTCATCGGTGACGAGAGCACGCTGCTCCCCGACGTGCAGGCGACGGTCGAGGCGGCGCGTGAGCTGGCTCGGGACGGCTTCAAGGTCATGGCCTACACCAACGACGACCTCATCACGGCGCTGCGCCTCGAAGACGCGGGGTGCGTTGCGGTCATGCCGCTCGCGAGCCCGATCGGCAGCGGGCTCGGAGTCGTCAATCCGTACTTCATCCGTGAGATCAAGCGGCGCCTCCAAGTGCCGGTGATCGTGGATGCCGGGGTCGGCACGGCTTCGCACGCGTGTGTGACCATGGAGCAGGGGGTCGACGCCGTGCTCATGAACACCGCGCTCGCCGCGGCCGACGACCCGGTGCGCATGGCGCACGCGATGCGCCATGCGGTGCTGGCGGGACGGCTCGCCTACCTGGCGGGACGCATGCCGGCCCGCGAGATCGCGGTTCCCTCGTCTCCGACGAGCGGGATGCTGGACTGAGCGGTCCGAGCCCCGGCCGTCGGGCCGCGTTCGCGGCGCGCCGCGCCGCCGAGCGCGGAAGGCGCCTCGACCGCGCCTTCGAGGCTGCGGCAGGCGGTCTGGAGGCTCGCGAGCGTGCGTTCGCGCACGAGCTCGCGTACGGCACCACGCGGCTCCGCGGTCGCCTGGACCATCTCATCGGGCTGGAGCTGCACGGAGAGCTCGCCGACCTGCAGCCCGACGTGCTCGAGGCGTTGCGCCTGGGCGCCTACCAGATCCTCTACATGACGTCGGTACCCGCCTATGCCGCGGTCTCGCAGACCGTGGATCTCGTGCGCACCGCCGTCGGTCCCAAGCCGACCGGGCTCGTGAACGCGATCCTTCGCAAGGTGGCCGCGGGTGGAGGGGCAGTCGACCGGTTTCCGGACTTCAGGAGTGACCCACTCCCGCACCTCGAGCTCTGGGGCTCGCACCCGCGCTGGCTGCTGGAGCGGTGGCTCGCACGCTGGGGCGCCGACGAAGTGCGCCGCCTCGTGGACGGGCACAACACGCCGCCGCGCACCTGCCTCGTTCCGCTCCAGGCGGAGCCGGGGCCGGCGGTGGAGATCCTCGCGGCCGCCGGGCTCGCGGCCGAGGTGCTCGGTGAGGGTACGCGCTGCGTCCGCTTGGGTGAGGGAGTGTCACCCCGCGACGCGCTCGACGCGCTCCCCGAGGCCATCGTCCAGGACCCCGCCGCGAACTTGGTTGTACTGTATGCCGACGTGCCGGAGGGCACGAAGGTTGCAGACCTCTGTGCCGCACCTGGAGGGAAGGCGCTCGCCGTTGCGGACCGCCCCGTCTATACTCTGGCTGCGGACCGCTCGGAGTCACGCCTGCACATGGTAAGAGAGAATGCCCGACGCACGGGTCGCCCGCTCGGGCTGGTGGTCGCCGACGCGCGCCGTCCTCCGCTCCGAGAGATCGACGTCGTGCTCCTCGACGCCCCCTGCACGGGCACCGGCACGCTGCAGCGGAACCCGGACGCGCGCTGGAGGCTGCACCCCACGTCGCTGACCGAGCTCGTGGCGCTGCAGCGGGAGATGCTCGACGCGGCCGCGGAAGTGCTGCCCATCGGCGGACTCCTCGTCTATTCGACGTGCTCGCTCGAGGCCGAGGAGAACGGGGAGCAGGTGGGTGCCTTCCTCGAGCGCCGGGGCGGCTACCGCCTCGAGGCGACGGACGCAGTGCCCCCACGCTACCTGGACGACCACGGTTGTCTCGCCATCGAGCCCTGGCGCACGGGCTTCGACGGCGCCTACGCCGCCCGCCTCAGGCGGGTCTCATGAAGCTCGGCGGGTCGCTCGAGCGGCGCCGTGGCCGGCGACGGCTCCGGCCTCTCGACGGGGACGCCGAGCACGACGGAGAGCCGCTCGGAGGTCGCCTGCTCCTCATCGCCGTCGGCGTCGTCCTCGGTGGTTGGCTGATCGGCTACGTCCTCTCGACGAGGGTTCTGTTCCCGGCGCCGCCGCCACCGGGCGACCTGTACGAGGTGCCGGACCTGCGGGGGCTCGCGATGGCGACGGCGCGCGAGCGACTCGCCGGGGCCCGCCTCGATCTGGGAGCCGTCGACTCGATCCAGCACCCGACCGTGGCCGAGCAGCTCATCCTCGGTCAGTCGCCTCTACCCGGTCAGGTGGCGCGCGCGGGCTCGCCGGTGCGCGTGACGATCAGCCTCGGTCCGCAGCGCCGGGCCGTGCCGGACGTCGTTCGCGTCGACGCCGACCGCGCGCGCATCGTGCTGCAGACGAGTGGCTTCCTGGTGACCACGGACTCCACGGAGTCCGAGCTGCCCCGAGGCAGGGTCGTGGCCGTGTCGCCCCCGCCCGACAGCGTCGTGCCGCTCCCGGCCCGGGTGAGGCTCCTGGTGAGCCGGGGACCGCCGGTCGTGACCATGCCGATGGTGCTCGGCCTCGAAGAGGTAGAGGCCGTCATGCTCCTCGATAGCCTCGGGCTGGTCGTGACCGAGGTGGAGGAGGTCTTTCGCTTCGGACGCGATCAAGGGATCGTGGTGGAGCAGGAGCCGGCCTCGGACATGCAGCTCCAGAGGGGGGGTGCGGTGCGTCTCAAGGTCGGTCGAAGGGGCATCGAGCGAGGGAACAATGACCCTTCTGAGCCGTAGGATTCGGGGCACTTCCGCCGAACCCGCGGCCAGGGTCCGGCAAGCCCCCTCGGGTACCGTCCGATGAAGCGACTCATCCGCTCACCGTATATGTGGGCCATCCTCGTGGTGGTGACCCTCGTCGCCGCCGCTTGGATCGGCCGTGAGCAGTATCGCCCGGTCCTCGCGGGCGTCATGGCGCCCGACATCACGGTGACCGACATGGCGGGGAAGGAGGTCAGGCTCTCGGACTACCGCGGCCAGGTGGTGCTCTTGAACATCTGGGCCACCTGGTGCCTGCCGTGCCGCGAGGAGATGCCTTCGATGCAGAGGCTCTACGAAGCCGTCGGCGACGAGCCCTTCGAGATCCTCGCCGTCAGCATCGACGCGCCGATCGGACAGACCGACGCGGGGGGCCGCCCGGGTGGCGACCTGGAGGCCTTCGCCAAGGAGTACGGGCTCACCTTCCCGATCCTCCACAACCCGTCCGGCTCGATCCAACGCTTGTATCAGACGACCGGCGTCCCCGAGTCGTTCGTGATCGCCAAGGACGGTCTGATTTACCGGAAGGTGGCCGGACCCACGGAGTGGGACCTCCCGGTGAATCAGGAGCAGGTGCGCCGGCTCCTCGAAAGCTGACCCGCTCTCCATGGCCAGGGCCCCTCGTCTGCTGACGGACAACTGGCACCTCAAGCTCGCCGCCCTGGGCCTCTCCATCTTCCTCTGGGCTCTCGTACAGACGGAGCCGTTGAGCCAAGAGACGTTCTCCGCCGTACCGGTGGCGGTGGCCGTCACCGACACCTCCTGGACCCTCTCGGGCGCGCCGTCGCCGGCGACCGTGGAGCTGCGGCTCGGCGGGCCGGCGCGCGAGATCATCCGGCTCGCGCGTGAGGGAACGAGCCTGCGCGTGCCGGTGTCTTCGATCGGCTCCCGTGACACCGTCGTCCAGCTCCAGCGCGACTGGGTCCAACTCGGCCCGCGCGCCGGCGTGACCGTCGAATCCGTCACGCCCGCGACCATCGCGCTCCGCTTCGAGCCGGCCGCGTCGCGCCGGGTGCCGCTGGCTCTCCGGGTGCAGGGCGGGCTTCCGGGTGACTTGGCCCTTTCGAGCGCGCTGGCGGTGAGCCCCGAAAGCGTCACGGTCCGCGGGCCCGAGAGCCGCCTCAGGCGACTCGACTCGCTGCCGCTGCTCCCCTTCGACCTCGGGCAGGTGCGGGAGTCCGGCGTCTTCGGCCTCCGGGTGGATACGACGGGTCTGGCGGGCGCGCTGGTGGACCCGCCCGAGGCGATGGTCGGCGTGCGCGTCGAGCCGCTCGAGGAGCGCGTGCTGGAGCGGGTTCGCGTGGATGCGGAGGTGCGGCCCGGGCAGCGAGGGGTGATCGTCGAGCCGCCGGAAGTCGCGCTCCGCCTGGTCGGCGCGCGCACGCTGGTGACATCGATGGACCTCTCCCTCCTCCGGGTGGCGGTGGCTCCGGAGTCGCTCCGGAACCTCCTTCCGGGAGAGTCTCGCCGCGTGCGGCTGGAGATTCAGGGGCTGCCTCCCCTCATCACCGCGTACCCTTCGACCGAGACCGTGACGATTCGGAGCGCCGACGAGGAGTCGGGCGACGAGGAGCGGAATCGGCCGTGACGGGGCCGTCGGCCCCGATCGTGTTGGGCCTCGAGACGTCGTGTGACGAAACGTCGGCTGCCGTGCTCTCCGGTGACCACCGGATCCTCGGCCACGTGATCCTCTCGCAGGACGTGCACGAGGTCTACGGGGGTGTGGTGCCCGAGCTCGCCGCGCGCGCGCACCTGCAGAAGGTCGACGCGGTGGTGGGACGCGCCCTCTCGCAGGCCGGCCTGGAGCTCCACGACGTGGACGTGTTCGGCGTGACCGCCGGGCCGGGTCTGATCGGGGCGCTCCTGGTCGGCGTCTGCTGGGTGAAGGGGGCCGCCTACGGGTCTGGGCGCCCTTGGGTGCCCGTGCACCACATGGAGGCGCACCTCTTCTCGCCGTCGCTCGAGAATCCGGCGGCCGAGCCACCTTTCGTGGCGCTTCTCGTTTCGGGCGGGCACACGCTGCTCCTCCACGCGACGGCCTGGGGGGAGTACCGACTACTCGGCCAGACGCGGGACGACGCCGCCGGTGAGGCTTTCGACAAGGTCGCGAAGCTGCTCGGGCTCCGTTATCCCGGCGGCCCCGAGATCGAGCGCGCAGCCGCAGCCGGCGACCCGGCGCGTCACCAGCTCCCGCGCCCGATGCTCTCCCGCAGCCAGCGCCCCGAAGGCGACGACTACTACGACTTCTCCTTCAGCGGGCTCAAGACGGCCGTCGTCGAGCTCGTGCGGTCCCTCGAGGAGGCCGGTACGCTGGAGGCCGAGCGTGCGAACGTGGCCGCCGCCTTCCAAGCCGCGGCCGTGGACGTGCTGGCGTCGAAGACGCTGCGCGCGGTGGAAGAGACGGGGTGCGGACGTGTGTTGGTCGGTGGCGGCGTGAGCGCGAACAAGGCGCTGCGTTCCGAGATCCAGCGCCGTCTCGGAGATGCGGGTGAGCTTTTCTACTCCACCACGAGGCTCGCGCTGGACAACGGCGCGATGGTCGCGCGGGCCGCGCGCTTCCGGTTCGAGCGCGGAGAGGTCGCCCCCGCCGACGCCTCGGCGTCCGCGTCCTTGGCTTTCCCTGGTCTCCGTCCGAGGCACTGAGCGTGTATCCGATCATCTTCGAGGTACCCACTTGGGTCCCGTTCCTGGGCGGCGAGCCGATCACCTCGTTCGGGGTGATGATGCTGCTCTCGTTCCTCACGGCCGGCTACGTGCTGCGTATCGAGATGCGCCGAATGGGCGAGGATCCCGAGAAGGCGTGGGACATGGTCTTCATGGCCGTGATCGGGGGGATCGTGGGGGCGAAGGTGTACTACGTCTTCCTCAACTGGCCGCGCCTGATGAGCGACCCGATGGGCCTCATCTTCGCCCGCGGCGGGCTGGTGTGGTACGGGGGGTTCCTGCTGGCGACCGCGCTGGTCGTGTGGGAGATCCGACGCCAGAAGCTGCCCCTGAGGCAGATGGCCGACGCGTGCGCGCCCGCCATCGCGCTCGCCTACGCCGTCGGGCGCGTGGGGTGCTTCCTCGTCGGAGACGACTGGGGCAGGCCGACCGGGTCGTGGGTCGGGATCCGCTTTCCTCAGGGCGCGCCTCCCACCCGCGTGGACATCATCGAGCGCGAGTTCGGCATCACCGTCGATCCCGCGCTCGTCGAGGAATACGGTCAGATCGTGCCGGTGCACCCCACGCAGCTGTACGAGGTGGGGATGAGCACGCTCATCTTCTTCGTGCTGTGGCGCATCCGCCGCAACGACCATGCGCCGGGATGGCTCTTCATGTTCTGGCTGGTGCTCGCAGGATTCGAGCGCTTCCTCGTCGAGTTCGTGCGAGCGAAGGACGATCGTTTCCTCGGCGCCCTCACCCTCGCGCAGGTGATCAGTCTGGGTATCGTCGCGGTCGGCGTGTTGGGAATGGCGCGCACGCGCGCGAAGTCACCGCAGAGGTCCGCCGCATGAGGCCGTCTCTCACGGTGCTGCATGCCGCCGACCTCCAGTGCGGGCGACCGTACTCGGTTCGGGCCGGCAATGCCTTCGTGCGCTTCGCCCGGGAGCTGAGCCCCGACGTGATCGTGATCGCCGGGGACCTCACCCAGCGGGCGAAGGCCCGTGAGTTCCGCGCGGCCGCGGCCCTGATCGAGCGCCTTCCCGACGTTCCGAAGGTGGTCACGCCCGGGAACCACGACGTGCCGCTCTACAGGCTCTGGGAACGGGCCGTCGTTCCGTACAGGAACTGGCGTGCTTTCGTCTCGCCCGAGTTGAACACGGCGACGCGGGTGCAAGGGGCCGTCTTCGTGGCGCTGAACTCGTCGGCGCCGCGGAGGGCGATCGTCGCCGGTCGCCTGCACCCGGCCCAGCTGGACTTCGCTCGCCGAGAGTTCGAGGAGACCGCGAGGGGCGACCTGCGCGCGCTCGTGGTGCACCACCACTTCGTCGCGACGCCGGACGGCAAAGGCGGCCGCCCGCTCCCGGGTGCGGAGGGCCTGCTGCGAGACTTCGAGTCCATGGGCGTCGATCTCGTCCTCGGCGGCCACGTGCATCGCACTTGGCTGCGGAGCTCGCGCGACGTCGCGCCGGGTGCGGGCGAGGGCTTCCCCCTCATCGCCTGCGGCACCACGACGTCGCGCAGGGGGCGCGGGCCCGAGAGCGGCGTCAACAGCTTGAACGTTGTTCGGGTGACCAGTCGCGACATCGAGGTCGTGCCGCACCTGCTGGCCGAAGGGGCAGAGGGCTTCGAGCCGGGGGAGGCCATGGTGCTGCCTCGTCGTCGTGGGGCCGAGATCGCGTCCACGGGCGGGGCGTCGTGAGCCCGCGGTATCGGCGCATGCCACCTCGAAAGGACCACGAGGTCGCGGCGGTGGTGGTCGCCGGCGGAGTGGCGGCCTGCCTCGGCCTCGCGACCTACTACCTCGTGCGGCTCATGTTGTCTCGGGAGCCGATGACGGCGAGGCCGCCGCTTCCCTCGGTCCGGACGGACACGGAGGAGTAGCCGGTGGCGCCTCGGCTCGGCCCTGTGCCTGCCGCCCGGCGTCGGGCGCCGCGTGGCGCTCTGCTCCTCTGCGGCGTCCTGGTCGTGGGGCCGCCGGCGTCCGCGGAAGCGCAGGTCACCACCGAGGTCCGGGCGGTCGTCTTCCAGGGAAACGAGACCTTCCCCGACGACTCACTCGCCCGTGCGATCCGCACACGCGAGACGGAGTGCCGCACGTGGGTGTTCGCTCCGTTCTGCCTCTTCCGAGCGAACTTCGCGCTGCGCCCTGGTCTGCTGAACGAGCGCGAGTTGCCGCGCGACGCCGCGCGCCTCCAGATCTGGTATCAGCGGCGCGGCTTCCGCGAGGCGTCCGTGCAGGGCTCCTCTTCCGTGCGCCCAGACGGCGCCGCCGAGGTGCTCTTCACGATCCGGGAGGGCACGCCCGTCCTGGCGGACAGCGTCCGCTTCCTGGGTGTGGCGGAAGGCCTCGCCCCGGGCCTCCTCGCCAACCTCCCGATCCGGCAGGGCGACCGCTGGAGCACGCTCGCGCTCGACGCGACGCGAGACACGCTCGTGCGAAGGCTCCGCAATCGGGGGTACCCGCACGCGGACGTACTCCGGCAGTCCATCTTCCCGGCCGACGAGCCGTACCGCGCGCACGTCACCTTCGAGGTCGAGCCGGGGACCCGCGCCCGCTACGGTGAGATCCAGGTGGTGGGCAACGCGCACCTGAGCGACTCGACCGTGCTCAAGACGCTTCCGTTCCGGAGCGGTGATCCGTACCGCATCGACCAGTTGATCGACGGGCAGGCCCGCCTTTTCGGGCTGGAGATGGTGACGAGCGCGATCATCACCCCGGACCTGGAGACGGGGCCGGACTCGATCGTGCCCCTGGTCGTCCAGGTCCAGGAAGGGGATCCCTACCGTGTGCGGGCGGGTGGAGGGCACAGCACCGCGGAGTGTCTCAACGCGGAAGCCCGCTGGACGAGCCGCAACTTCCTGGGTGGGGGCCGGGTGCTCCAGGCCCGGGGTCGACTCTCGAACGTCCTCACCCGCCAGTTCCGCGAGGTGCTCTGCTGGCAGGGCGGGGAGGGCGACTACGCGGACCTCACTTGGCTCGCCGCCGTCGATTTCACGCAGCCGTGGATCTTCTCGACGCGCAACTCGTTCAACGCGTCGCTCTTCGCAGAGCGTCAGAGCGTGCCGGACATCTTCGTGCGCGAGGCCGTGGGTCTCCAGCTCGCGATCGTGCGCGCGGTGGGGCCGCGCACGCCGCTCACGCTCTCATACCGACCCGAGCTCTCCAGGCTCTCGGCTTCCGAAACGCTGCTCTGCACCGGACTGCTCGTGTGCACGGTGGAGGACATCCGGTTGCTCAAGAGCGCGCAGCGCCTCGCTCCGGTCGGCCTCAACCTCACCCGCGACCTCTCCAACAGCCTGCTCAACCCGACGAGCGGCTACCGTCTCATCGTCGACCTCGAGCACGCGGCACCGTGGACGCTCTCGGAGTACCGGTACGACCGCGCGCTGGTGGAGGGCACGCTCTACAGCGGGCTCACCTCGCGCGTCGTCCTGGCGACGAGGGCCCGCGCGGGTTGGGTGGGATCGCCCGGGGGGGGCAGCGCCGACAACGTGATCCCGCCGCAGAAGCGCTTCTACGCGGGAGGCGCCAACTCCGTGCGCGGCTTCGCCCAAAGTCGCTTGGGGCCGCGCGTACTGGTGATCGAGCCCGAACAGCTGCTCCTCCCGGACACACTCGGGGGTGCCGGCTGCTCGATCCAGGAGGTCCAGACCCTGGCATGCAACGCGACGCCTGCGGACCGGCTCGAGTCTCGCGCGATCGGCGGCACCCGGGTCATCGAGGGGAACCTCGAGCTGCGCTTCGCGCTCGGCCGGGAGTTCGAGGTGGTGACCTTCGGCGACGTCGGGCAGGTGTGGGCGCACAATGCGACCGTGGACCTGCGGGAGCTCGAGTTCACACCCGGGATCGGAGTGCGCTACCACAGCCCGGTGGGCCCGATTCGGGTCGATCTGGGGTACAGCTTCCGAGGGAGGGAAGCGCTCGAAGTCTACACCGGGGCGATCGTCGAGGACCCGAGCTTTCCGGGTGGCTTCAGGCCGGACGGGACTCTGGTGAGGCTCGTGCCTCCGGTGGACTTCAGCGAAAAGGAGAGCCGCTTCCAGCTCCACATCTCGATCGGGCAGGCGTTCTAGCGGCAGATCATGACGGACATCATCGAGACAGAGGCCACCTTGGAGGCCCCCGCCGAGGCGGAGGAAGCGGCACCCGCCGCTGAGGCTCCGGGCGCCCGGGCGCGCTGGCGCCGCCGCCTGCGTGCCGGTGCTTGGCTTCTGGCGGGGCTCGTCCTCCTCGCGGTCGCTCTCCTCGTCCAGACGGGGCCGGGCCAGCGCTTGGTGGTGGACCGCGTGCTCGAGCTCGTCCAGGGAGCCCTCGCCGAGCCGCTCGTCGTGCAGGAGGTGCGGAGCGCGACGCTCCTGACCGGCGTCACGCTCACCGGAGTGCGGCTCGACGCGGCCGGAGGGCGTCCGTTCCTGCGCGCCGACTCCGTCGCGTTGCGCTACTCGCCGCTCTCCCTCGCGTTCGGCACCCCCCGTCTGCGCTCGGCCACGATCTACGGGCTGGGTGTCGAGATCTCTCGCTACGCGGGTGACGACTTCCTCAACGTCGAACGTCTGCTCGCCGAGCGGCCGCCTCGCCCCGACTCGGTGCCGCGCCCCGCTCCCGGCACGATCGGGCTCGGCAGGGTCTCGGTGCGGGGCGGCCTCGTCGAGGTGCTCACGCCCGCGGAGGGTGGCTCCTCCGCGCGTACCGTTCCCGGGCCGGACGGGTCGCCGCTACGGCGCATTGCCTTCGAGATCGAGGACCTCGACCTCGAGGAAACGATGCTCCGCCCCGGCGGCGCGGTCGTGGTCGACGCCCGCCTCGCCTCGTTCACCGCCGAGATCTCGCTTCTCGAGCGACCGCTCCAGGTCCGGGAGACCTTCGGGCGGATCGCCTTCGGGGCGCGAGGGCTCGAAGTCACGGAGGCCGCGCTCCGGCTCCCGGGCACGCTGCTGAACGGGGACCTCCGCTTCGGACCCGAACGGGTCGAGGGACCGTGGGTCTTCGCAGCCGACTTCCGGACGGACGGCTGGGGCGACCTGGCCGACCTCCAGTGGGTCGAGCCCAGGATTCCCGACGGACGCGTACGCGGAGGGCTCTCCCTCCGGGTGGAGGATGAGCTCTCGGTGCGGCTCGCCGCGCTCGAAGCCCAGCTGGAGGCGAGCCAGATCGTTGCCACGGGCGGAATCCGCTTCGCCGCTGCGCCGGTGCTCGAGAACCTCCGAGTGACCGCCAACCCCCTCGCCGTGACCAGGCTCGAGCCCTGGATCGGTACGGACCTACCGCTCGACGGATTCTTGAGCGGACAGGCGACCTTCAGCGGTTCGCTATCCGCGCTGAGCTCCACCGGACGGCTCACGTTCGTGCCCGCCGGCTCGGGCGGCGCGCCCACCACGGCGCAGTTCTCGGGGACCGTGCACGCGGGCGACGATCCCGGCGCCACCGGTCTCTCCATCCGATTCGACCCGCTCAACTATCGTCTGCTCGAAACGTATTGGCCCGACGCGCGCGCGCTCGGAAGCGGCAGCGTGAGCCTGGAGGTGAACGGGCGGGCGAGCCGCGGGCTACAGGTGGTCGCCGACGTCTCCGTGGACCCCGAGCCCGCGGCACGCACACGCTGGGTCGGGAGCGCCGAGCTCCGGCGGCAAGACGGGGTCTGGAGCTCGGTGGCGCGCGGTGACTTCGCGCCCCTCTCGCTGCCCCTTCTCGGGAGGGTGTGGCCCGACCTCCAGCTCGCCGGTACCGCCACGGGACCCGTCCGTTGGGAGGGGCCGATGGACGACCTGCGCATCGCCGGAGATCTGGCTCTCGCCGGCGGGCGACTCCAGTTCGAGGGCTCCGTGGCCGGTGCCTCACGCTACAGCCTGGAGGCCGAGGCGGAGGGGGTTCGGCTGTCGGCGTACACGGGGCGGCTGCCGGAGCCGTCGGTGCTCTCCGCTTCCGTGACGCTCGAGGGGAGCGGGTTCACGCCCGAGGCCCTGGAGGGCAGCGCGACGGTCGCGGTGCGAGACTCCCGGGTGGGCCCCGCCGAGATCGAGTCCGCCATGGCGAGGCTGCGGGTCGCGGACGGTGTGCTCATCGCGGACACCCTCGACACGGTCGTGTCCGGAGCGCGGCTGGCGGGGTCCGGTAGCCTCGGGCTCGTTCCGGACGCGTCGGGTGCGGCGAGGCTCGCGTTCGACGTGCCGTCGCTCCTCGCGCTGAGGCCGATCTTCATGGGCGACTCGATCCTCGTCCGGGACGAGCTCAATCCGTTGGAGCAGGAGCTCCTCCGCGTGCGGGGGATCGATCCGGACACGCTGCCGTCCTCGATGGACGTCCGCATGGCGGGCTCCGCGAGCGGCACCGCCGACGTGCGGGGGCGCTTCGGGGACTTCGAGCTCGACCTCCTGTTCGAGATGGCCGACGCCGCGTACGGCCCGGACGAGATCTCCTCCGCGACGGTCTCACTTTCTGCGAGTGACCTGCCGGCGACATTCGGGGACTGGTCGGTCAATGCCCGTGCGCTCGGAGTGGCCTGGGCGGGCAGGGAGTTCGAGCGCGTGGACTTCGGGGGCAGGATGTCTCAGCGAAGGGGAGAGGGCACGGTCGACATTCAGCGTCGCCGGACCGAGCGGTACTTCTTGACCGGCGCCTTCGCGATCGATTCCGTCGGTGGCTGGGCCGACCTGACCGACGCGTCCATCCAGATCAACGATCTGTCGTGGGTATTGAGTGACCCCACACGTATCGCGTGGTCCCCGTCCTCACTGTCCGTGGACAGCCTGGAGGTGGTAGCCGTCGGTGACGACCCGATGCGGGTGACGGCGTCCGGCACGCTGACGAGGGGAGGCGACTCCGACTTTCGCCTCGTGCTCGCCGGCTTCCACATCGAAGATGCGCTTCAGATCGCGCAGCGCGAGGACGTCGAGGTCGCGGGCCACGTCGACCTCGACCTGACCGTGCTCGGTCCGTCCGAGCGCCCCTCGATCCGAGCCGAGTTCAACGTGGAGGACCCCACGTACGGGCCGGTGGGGCTCACGCGCGTGACCGGCTCGCTCCGGTACCAGGACGGCACGTCCGATTTCGCCGTGCAGGGGTGGAGCGGACAGCGCAGCGTGCTGACCGCGTCCGGGGCCCTTCCTTACAACCTCGCGCTCACGGACGTGGAGGACCGGACCGTCGCTCAACCCATGGACATCCGCGTGCGGGCCGACTCGCTCGAGGCGGCGACGGCCCTCAGCTACCTGAGCTCCTTGCGAGACGTGCGCGGCATCATGTCCGCGGACTTCCGAGTGCAGGGCACGGGCCGGGACCCGCAGCCGAGCGGCTCGGTTCGCCTCGCCGACGGTGCCTGGACCTTCGACGCGCTGGGCGTGCGACACTCCGGCATCACGGGTGAGATCCTCCTGAGGCCGGACCGCACGCTCACCGTCAAGCTCGCGACGACGGGGAGCGGCACCTCCAGCGTCACGGGCTTCGTGACGCTCGACGAGCTCGCGAATCCCACGCTCGACCTGTCGGTGTCCTTCGACCGCTTCCTGGCCGTCGACCGCATCGACATGGAGAGCACGATCAGCGGCGAGTTCCTGCTGACGGGGCGTTACCGGCTACCGGTCGCGGCGGGCTCGCTGCGTGTGGACGAGGGCACGCTCTTCGTCGAGGAGTTCGCGCGCGCGGCGGAGGTGGTCGACCTGAGCGATCCCATGCTCTACGCCGACGGGTTCGCGGTCGACACCACGGTCTTCGTGAGCCAGCCCCTGCTGGCCGGCCTCCGGAATCCGTTCCTCGACAACCTGCGAGTCGACATCGATCTCTCGGTGCCGCGCAACATGTGGCTGCGCTCGGACGAGATGAACGTCGAGATGGGCGGCGAGCTGCTCGTCCGCTACGACCGCCGCGTCGGTGACCTGGTCCTGATCGGCGAGCTCCAGGCCCTCCGCGGCTCGTACGTGCTCTTCGGCCGCACCTTCGAGGTGACCGGCGGAACCGTCGCGTTCATCGGCCAGCCCGGCGTCAATCCCAACCTCGGCATCCAGGCCCGAAGTCGGATCCGTCGGCGCGACAACGACCCGCTCGAGGTGCAAGCGACGGTGGAGGGCACGCTCATCCAGCCGGTCGTCTCACTCTCGAGCGAGGAGTCCGGTCTCGCGCAGTCCGACCTCATCTCGTACCTGGTGTTCGGCGTGTCGAGCGGCCAGCTGGGGCTCGGCGGCGCCGGCAACACCGGGCTGGGCCAGGATCTCGTGCTGGAGAGCGGACTCGGACTCGCCACGGGTGCGCTCGCCAACCAGGTCGGCGCCATGCTGGGGCAGAACGTGGGCCTCGACTACGTCGCCGTGAGCCAGGCCAACGTGTTGGGCGACCAGAACATCGCCACGAATTTCCTGAGCAGCGCCCAGCTCGAGCTGGGCCGCTACCTCGGGGAGGACGTCTTCGTCGTTCTGGTGATCAGCCGGCCCAACGGGCAGGCCACCTCGGCCAACGAGGGGCTCTCGGGAGTGAACTTTATCCGGGGTATGCGCGTAGAGTGGGCACTGACGGACAACACGTTCATCGAGGGGTTCATCGAAGACCGCTTCCTGAGAAGCGGCACGGGTGGCCTCGGGGCGTCCGGCCTCGCGGGGGACCGCGTGGTGGGCGCGCTGGTGATTCGTGAGTGGGGATACGGCTCACAACCATAGAAAAGCATTAGGAGATCGAAGTCATGCAGATGGTGAAGGTGGTCGGCCTCATGACGGGGCTGACGGTCCTCCTGGTCGGCTTCGGCTCGTATTTCGGCGGCTCCCAGGGGGCCGTGCTGTTCCTGATCTTGGCCGCGGTGATGAACTTCGGCGTGTACTGGTTCAGTGACCGGGCTGTTCTGAAGATGTACCGGGCGCGGATCCTCGGGCCCGAGGACGCGCCGGACCTGTACCGGATGGTCGACCGGCTGCGCCAAGCGGCCGGGCTTCCCATGCCGACCCTCGCGCTCGCTCCCTCGGAGCAGCCGAACGCGTTCGCGACGGGGCGCAACCCGAAGCACGCGGTCGTGTGTGTGACGGCGGGCATCGTGCGGCTCCTGCCGCCCCGCGAGCTGGAGGGTGTGATCGCACACGAGCTCGCGCACATCAAGCACCGCCACATGTTGGTCGGCACCATCGCCGCCACCATGGCCGGCGCCGTGGCGATGCTCGCGAGCATCGCCCGATGGGGGCTGATCTTCGGAATGGGTGGACGCGACGATCGGGGTCAGAACCCGCTCGCGATCCTCGTGATGGCGATCGTGGCGCCGCTCGCGGCCATGATCGTGCAGCTCGCGATCAGCCGGCAGAACGAGTACCAGGCGGACGCGACGGCAGCTCGGATCACGCGCGACCCGGCGGGTTTGGCCGGTGCGCTCCGGCGCATCGAGGGATACGCCGCTCAGATTCCGATGGCCGTGAATCCGGCCGCGGCCCAGCTCGCGATCATCAATCCGCTCTCCGGGCCCCGCGCGCCGGCGCTCACGAAGCTCTTCCGCACGCACCCGCCGACGGAGGAGAGGATCGCGCGGCTGCAGGAGCTGCAGCTCTAGGCGCCGGTGCCGGCCGGCCCAGCCGAACGGGTCGGCGAAGCGGTCCAGCCGAGGGGCGGCGCCCGAGGGGCGCCGCCCCTCTTTCTTGCCGGACCCGGCGCATTGAGGCGCGGCGGTCGCCCCGGTTAGACTTCGTGGCTATGGCCCGAACCGCATCGAAGCCCTCCCGCCGGAAGCGCACCGCGCGTCCCGCGCCGCCCGACGAGAAGCTCGTCGTACGGGGTGCGCGCGAGCACAACCTGAAGAACATCCACGTCGAGCTGCCGCGCGAGCGGCTCGTCGTGATCACCGGCCTCTCGGGCTCGGGCAAGTCGTCGCTCGCCTTCGACACGATCTACGCCGAGGGCCAGCGGCGCTATGTCGAGTCGCTCTCCGCGTATGCGCGGCAGTTCCTCGGCCTCATGGAGAAGCCCGACGTCGACTCGATCGAGGGCCTGTCCCCCGCGATCTCCATCGAGCAGAAGACCGTGAGCCGGAATCCGCGCTCCACGGTCGGGACGGTCACCGAGGTGTACGACTACCTGCGGCTGCTGTGGGCCCGCGTCGGGACGCCCCACTGCGCCACGTGTGGTGAGCCGGTGCTGCGGCAGTCCGCCACCCAGATCGTCGACCGCATCCTCGGCCTCGGGGAGGGCACGAAGATCGAGGTGCTCGCGCCGCTCGTGCGGGGTCGCAAAGGTGAGTTCCGCGACCTCTTCGAGAAGGCCCGCAAGGACGGCTTCGTCAGGGTCCGAGTCGACGGCGAGACGTACGACCTCGCGGAGCCCCCCTCGCTCAACCGGTACGAGAACCACGACATCTCCGTCGTCGTGGACCGCCTCGCAGTGCGCGAGAAGGACCGTGACAGGCTCGCCGACTCGGTGGAGACCGCCCTGCGTGCCGGTGAGGGCCTGGTGGAGGTGCTCGAGCATCGGAGCCGCAAGCAGCCGGAGCGGCACGTCTTCAGCGAGCGGTACGCGTGCACGAGCTGTGGGACGAGCCTGACCGAGCTCGAGCCGAGACAGTTCTCCTTCAACTCGCCCTACGGGGCCTGTGAGGAGTGCGGCGGGCTCGGGACGCGCAAGGACGTGAACCCGGACCTGCTCACCGCCGATCCGAGCGTGTCCATCCTGGAGGGTGTGATCCTCCCTTGGGGGAGCCCGTCCGGGCACCTCCGCCGATCGGTGATTCCCGGTCTGGCGGCCGCCTACGAGTTCGAGCCCAACGCACCGTGGGGCGACCTCTCCGAGGAGATCCGCCACGCGATCCTCTTCGGATCGGACGGCATGAAGATCCGCTTCCCGTACAAGTCGGGCTCGGGGAAGTTCGACGGCCACTACGAGGACCTCTGGGAAGGCGTCGTCGCCAACGTCGAGCGCAGGTATGCGGACACCGGCTCCGAGTCGGTGCGCAGCCAGCTCGAGGACTACATGTCCACGGTCGAGTGCAGCTCGTGCGGAGGCAGCCGGCTCAAGCCCTCCTCTAGGGCCGTCACCCTCGCGGGCCGCTCGCTCGGCGACGTGGTCGAGATGTCGATCACCGATGCCGCCGCCTTCTTCGAGACGCTCGCCAACGGCTCGACGAACGGCTCCGCCGGTGCGGCGCTCCCGATGGAAATCGCTGGCCCGATCCTCAAGGAGGTGGGCGAGCGGCTCCGCTTCCTACGCGACGTGGGCCTCGAATACCTCACGCTCGGACGCTCGGCCGGAACGCTCTCCGGAGGCGAGGCGCAGCGCATCCGTCTCGCGACGCAGATCGGCAGCCGCTTGGTCGGTGTGCTCTACATCCTGGACGAGCCTTCGATCGGACTGCACCAGCGCGACAACGCGCGTCTGCTGGACACGCTGAAGCGGCTCCGAGACCTCGGAAACACAGTCGTCGTCGTGGAGCACGACGAAGACGCCATCCGATCCGCCGACTGGCTCGTGGACCTGGGACCCGGTGCGGGCCGTCACGGCGGCGAGGTGGTCGCGAGCGGCCCCCTCGAGGCACTGCTCTCCGAGAAGCGGTCGCTCACGGGTGCCTATCTGCGCGGGGAGAAGGAGATTCCGCAGCCCGCGGAGCGGCGGCCGGTCGACGGCGAGCGGGCCCTGGTGGTGCGGGGGGCGAGGGGTCACAACCTCAAACGGCTCGAGGTGCGCTTCCCCCTGGGGGTCTTCCTGTGCGTCACGGGGGTGAGCGGCTCAGGCAAGTCGACGCTCGTCAACGAGACGCTCTACCACGCGCTCGCGAGGCATTTCTACCGGAGCAAGGTGGCCCCCGCTTCACACGACGCGATCGACGGGCTCGACCGCATCGACAAGGTCATCGACGTCGACCAGTCGCCGATCGGGCGCACCCCGAGGTCCAACCCCGCGACCTACACGGGCCTCTTCACGCCCATCCGCGACCTCTTCTCGAACCTCCCGGAGTCGCAGATGCGCGGCTACGGCCCGGGCCGCTTCTCCTTCAACGTAAAGGGGGGGCGCTGCGAGGCGTGTCAGGGCGATGGGCTCGTGAAGATCGAGATGCACTTCCTTCCGGACGTCTACGTCACCTGCGACGTGTGCCGTGGTCACCGCTACAACCGTGAAACGCTGGAGATTCTGTACAAGGGGCGC
>JBFGFY010000017.1:0-26517 GCA_041579355.1 Longimicrobiales bacterium
CGGTGGTAGAACCCCTCCGTGTACCCGATCGAGGAGAGCTTCACGAGGTTCTGGTAGCCCACTCGGTCACGCGCCAGCAGGACCAGGTGGTAGTATGCCCGCTCGCCCTCCCCGGACGTGGAGCGGTCGCGGCGGTCGCCCGGCGCCACGTAGGCCTCCATGCCCACGATCGGCTTCACCCCTTCTTGGGATGCAGCCTTGTAGAAGGTCCACGCCCCGTACAGACATCCGTGATCGGTGAGCGCGAGCGCGGGCATCTCGTGCTCTTTGGCCTTCTGCACCAGGTCGTCGATGCGGTTGGCGCCGTCGAGGAGGGAGTACTCGGAGTGGGTATGGAGGTGGACGAAGCTCACTGCGCGGTGGTCGGCGAGTACTGGGACGGAGGAAACGACATTGTAGCGGGGCCGTCCACCCGGGCCAATCGCACGTTGCGGGGACGACGGAGCGCGGCGCGAGCGTCTTCCAGCCTTGATGTGGGTGGCAGGCGCGACGAGCATTCGCGCATGCTCCTCTCTCCCTGGTGGCACCGGTGGCGAAGCGGCCGGCGCTGATGCTCGCGAGCACGCTCGCGATCGGGGGGCCGCTGCTCGCCCAGGAGCCGCTGCCTCCGCTCGTGGCCGAAGTCGCGCTGGCCGACTACGGGGTGGAGTCCGTGGTCGACGTCCTACACGGCCGGGTGGCCGTGGTGCACGACCCCCAGGGAGCTCGCCTCGTCCTCCACTTCCTGCGCACCACACCCCCCGCGACGGGGCTTCCGCCGGAGGAGCCGGCTCCCGAGCCCGGCACCGGGCCGGGTGGGGACGGGGAGGTACTGACGGCCCTCTGGGTGTGGAGGACGGAAGAGCTGCTCGGCGACGCGGAGGAGCGCGCCTCGTTCCTGGAGCTGATCGAGGACATGGGCGTCGACCGGGTCTTCCTGCACGTGCCCGCCGCGGAGGGGGAGAGGCCACAGGCGGGGTACGTGCCCTTCGACGGCGCGCGTCTCGGGCCGCTTCTGGCCGAGCTACGCGCACGGGGTGCGCTCGCCTACGCGCTCGACGGCGACCCGGAGTACGTGCGGCCCGAGAACCACGCCGGGGTCCTGCGCACCGTCGCCCGCGTGGCAGAGCACAACCGGAGCGTGCCGCTCGAGCAGCGCTTCCACGGCGTACGGCTCGACGTCGAGCCGTACATCCTGCCGAGCTTCCAGGGACCGGCTCGCGAGCAGATTCTCGGAGACTACGTGGCTCTGATGGCTCGCATCTCGGCTGCGGCGCGCGAGGCGGGCCTCGCGTTCGGCACGGACATCCCCTTCTGGCTCGACGGCCGCGACGAGATCACGGGGGAGCCCTTCCTGGCGGTCCACGAGGGCGAGCGGGCGCCGGTCCTCGGGCACCTGCTCGGCTTGGTCGACGACGTGGCGATCATGGCGTACCGCACCTTCGCCAACGGCCCCGACGGTGTGTTCGCGCACACCCGCGGCGAGCTCGCCTCGGCGCAGGCTCGCGGCGTGGGCGTCTTCGTGGGTGTGGAGACGACCCCCATCTGGGACGAGGACCTCTACACGCTCCGAGGCCGCGGCCGTCGCGGCCTACCCTCGGACGGGGACGCGCCCTGGATCGTGGCCCAAGAGACGGGAGGGGGCGCGGCCACGATCTGGTTCGTAGACAGTCCCGCTGCGTTGGTCCTTTTGGCCGAACGCCTCGGAGGCGAGGCCACGGGGGTCACGCACTGGTTCGCCGGTCAGCCGGTGCCCCTGCCCGGGTCACGCCTCTCCTTCCACCGTCTGGGCGTGGAGGCGATGCTCGGCGTGTCCGCGCAGCTACTCCAGGGGCTCAGCGGACACGGCGCCTTCCGCGGCTTGGCCTTCCACGACTACCGCGGCCTGAGCACCCTCCTGGGGCGGAGGTAGAGGACGCGCCGACCCCGGCGCGCCGACGTCAGCGACCGACCTCGATGCGGAGCGGCACGACGATGGTGCCCCAGTGGAAGCGCAGCGTCGTCTCGTAGGGGCCCACCACGGGGAAGTACCACGCGAGAACCTCCATGTGGGAGGAGGTCTCGGGGCTCACCCGCACGCGGGCTCGCTCGCTCTCCTGGGGGAAAAACGAGTGGTGCGTGTCCCACTCGCTCGTGAGGATCACCTCCCAGGGCCCGTTCTGCTGCGGGATCGTCCAGATGCCGTAGCGCCCTGCGGGCAGCTGCTGGCCTTCGACGCGCACGGGTGCGGAGAAGTCGATCCAGGTCGTGCGGTTGGCGCCCGGGGTCCAAACGACGTCGTAGTCCAGGATGTCGCCGAAGACGGAGCGCCCACGCAGCACGGGGCGGTCGTACTCGAGTGTGATGACCGTGGTGTTCACGGTCTGCGAGACGGCGCCGTGCTGGCTCGCTTGAGGCTGCGCAGCGAGCGGGGCCGTCGAGGCGAGCATCCCGCCGAGCGGGAACGAGGCCGCCAGGGCCAGGAACCGGAGAGAGCGTGTCATGGTGGTCATCCGCAGCGGAAGGTGTCGAGGAGGGTCTCGAGCTGGATCATGTACTCGTACTTCTCGTGCCCGGGCGCATACAGCCACGAGTCGAGCAGGTACGTTCGGTCCTGCCTGTCGCAGGTGACGGCACGCAGGATCAGCGGGCCGCCCGCCGGCCAGCCGCGGTCGGGCGGGTTACGCCACTGCGCGCGCACCTCCAAGGCCGTGAGCCCTCGGAACGAGATCGTATCGACCGTCATGCCCTCCGAGACGAATTCCTGCGGCTCGGAGTAGTGGCCCGCGACGAGCTGCGACCTCCACGCCACCACGTCGGCGACGCTGAGCCGAGCCGGCGCCGGGGTCCGCCACGTGACGCCGATCTGACGGATGAGCTCCGATGGATCGGGATTGTCGTTCCGGAAGACGAACGTCGAGTCCGCCCTCTGCCAGCGGTACACGTCGGGGAGCAGAAGGGAGAAGCCCAACTGGGTCGCGAGCGTATCCGCGAGCGCCGAGTCGCGCCCCGAGAGGTACATGCGACTCCTCGCGTACTCGCGGTACTCACGGTCGAGGGTCGCGTGGATCTCGGGCAGGTGCCGCACCAGCTCCGCGGCTACGCCGCCCTCCGGCCCGATCACCAAGATGACGTTCTGGTCCAGCGACCAGACGTCGCTGACCCGGTGCAACCCGGGTGTGTCGATCCGGCTGCCGGAGCGCTCGAGCGCCTCCTGGATCCAGCCGTCGGACAGTGAACCGGCGAGCAGAATCTGCCTGAAGCGGCGCAGGTTCTGCCAGAACTCGGCGTACGGCTCCTGGTACGTGACCGTGAAGGACTTCTCGTCCCGGACCGTGACGACGGTGCGCTCGAGCTCGCCGTACACGGTCTCGGACGTCTCGTCCCAGAGCTCGGGGGACATCACGGCGATGATGCTGTTGTGGTCGCCGTAGCTCAGGCCGCGCGTGTCGCAGGCCACGGCCAGCGCGCTCCCGAGCACGAGGGCGAGCATGAGCCGCTTCGTGCGCATCGAGACCCCTCCTGAGGTGCGTGCCTGCCCGACAAGCCTAATAGCCACGACCCACGCCTCGGTTCCCCATCGTGTCCGGCCGGCGTCCCCAGCTTCCGGGGCCACCGCCCCGGTGCGCGTCGGACTCAGCCGTCGCTCAGGGGGCCCAGGTTGCGCTCGAGCAGCGCACTCGGGTCCGGGGGGCGGCCCATGAATTCCCTGAAGAGCAGGTCGGGATCCGCGGAGTCGCCCCGGGCGAGGATCGCGTTCACGTATGCTCGGCCGGTGGACGGGTTGAAGATCCCCTCCGCCTGGAAGCGCGTGAAGACGTCGGCATCGAGTACCTCCGACCAGAGGTAGCTGTAGTACGCCGCGGCATACCCACCGGCGAACAAGTGCGTGAACGACGTGAGCGCGTGGAGCTCCGCGAAGCTCGCGCGGGGCGCGAAGTCGCCGAAGCGCTCCATGCCGAATCGCATGGCCTCCTCTCCCTGGCGGGCGTCCACTTCGGAGCCTGGGATCGACCCGGCGTCCATCCGCAGCCGCGGCGCGAGCTGACCGTGCAGCGCGAGGTCCACGGTTCCGAGCGATAGCTGGCGCATCTGCGACCATCCACCCATGTAGCGTCGTGCCGCGAACATCCTGCGGAAGACATCGTCCGGCAGTCGTTCGCCGGTCTCGTGATGGCGGGCGAAGAGGTCGAGCGCCTCCCGCTCCCAGGTCCAGTTCTCCATGAGCTGGCTGGGGAGCTCGACCCAGTCCCAGGCCACGTTGATGCCGGCGCGGGACGGAACGGGCACGCGGGACGTACAGTGGTGCAGGAGGTGGCCGAACTCGTGGAACGTGGTCTCCACTTCCCGGTGTGTCAGGAGCGCGGGCCCGTCGCCGTCGGGAGGCGTGAAATTGCCGCAGATCACCCCCAGGTGCGGGGCGAAGCCGTCGGGCCGGGGCCCTCCCGTGATGAAGTGGTTCATCCAGGCGCCCTGTCGCTTCTCCGGGCGCGGGAACCAGTCGGAGTAGAACGCGCCGACCATCACGCCGTCGAGCTCGTCGAAGATCTCGAAGTAGCGGACGTCCTCGTGCCACACGTCTTCGTTCGCGCGCTCCTCGATGCGGAAGCCGAAGGTGCGGCGCACGATCTCGAAGAGCCCGTCCAGCACGTGGGGGAGGGGGAAGTAAGGGCGCAGGAGCTCGTCGTCGATCTCGTAGCGGGAGCGACGTAGGTCCTCCATGACGAAGGACGCGTCCCAGGGCTCGAGCTCCTCGATCCCGAGCCGGGCGGCATGCGCTCGCAGCTGTGCGACGTCCCGCTCCCAGTACGGGCGCGTACGCTCCACGAGGTCGGCCTCGAAGGCCGCGGCGCGGGCGCCCGACCCCGCCATGCGGTCCTCGAGGGCGTAGTCCGGAAAACTGTCGTAGCCGAGGATCCCGGCCATCTCGTCCCGGAGCCGCAGAATTCGGGCGAGCAGGGCGCGGTTGTCGAAGCGTCCCTGCCGGCAGCGAGTCGCGTAGGCGACCAGGATCTCGCGCCTGAGCGCCCGGTCGCGGCAGTATTTCAGGATGGGCTCGACCGCCGGGTAGTCGAGTGTGAGGAGGCAGCCCTCCTTCCCCTTGGCCCGCGCCCGCTCGCGGTAGCGACGTAGCGCGGCCTGCGGCACCCCGCCCAGACGCTCCACGTCCCGGACGTGGAGCTCGTAGGCCGCAGTCTCGTCGAGCACGTTCTCGCTGAACGTCTGTTGCAGCCTCGCGAGCTCGACGCGCACCTCCTCGAGGCGGGCCTTCGCCGGGGGCGCGAGGTCCGCGCCGGCGCGTTGAAACTCCCGGACGGTCTTGTCGAGGTGCCTGCGTCGGATGCCCGAGAGGCCGCGCGCTTCCTCGGAGGCTGCGTACGCCTCGATGCGACCCCACAGGGCTTCGTTCAGCGGCAGTCGCGACCAGAACGCCGTGATCTCGGGGAGGACGGCGTTGTAGGCCTCCCGTAGGGCAGGGGTCTCGGCGACGCTGACGAGGTGGGTGACCGGCGCGATCCGCTCGGAGAGCCTCTCCACCGTCTCCTCGAGCGGCTCCATCGTGTTCGCCCACGTCGGCGGGCCAGGATCGTTCGCGACCGAGTCGATCTCGGCCTGCGCTTCTGTGAGCGCCTCACGGATGCCCGGCTCGACGTGCCAGGCTTCGACTTCGTGGAACGGCAGACGGAAGCCGCCGGCCAGAAGCGGGTTTGTGGTCGTTCTCACGACGGCGGGAGTTGGGAGACGCCTGGGGAGGGCGCCCTAACATATCGGTCCAGCGCGCGCCGTCGAGTCCGGCGGGTCGGGCGGCCGCCGACCTCGTTGAGCGGCCCTCCGAGGCCGTCTATGTTCCCGAGGCCCCCCCGCCCCACCCCTCGCTCAACTCGCCCGAGTACGCCCCACGCCGATGAGCAGCCCATCGTCCAACGCCTCGGGCCGTCCGGGGGACGTTGCGGGCGCTTTGCGTCCGGCCGTCACGCTCGCGCTTCTGATGGGCCTGATGTGGCTCACCTTCCAGGCCGTGAGCCCCACGCTCGGTGACGGGCGGCTCACGATCTTCGTCGGATTCGTGCTCCTCGCGGCCTCCGTCGCCGGCTCGGTGGCCGCGGGCGCCGGTCTGCCACGCATCACCGGCTTCATCGTGATCGGCATCGTGGTGGGTCCATCCGTGCTCGGCCTCCTCCCAGAGCCCGCCGTCGCGGACCTGGGCCTCATCGACCTCTTCGCGCTCATGCTGATCGCGATGCTGGCGGGGGGAGAGCTGCGACTCGAGGCGCTGCGGCCCCAGGCGAAGACGATCGGACTCGCGACCCTCCTGGTGACCGGCATCGTGTGGGTGGGCATGGTGGTGGCGGTGCTCGCCGTGAGCCCGCTCGTACCGTTCCTGGGAGAGCTGCCGTTCGCACAGCGCTTCGCCATCGCCCTGTTGCTCGGCGTCTGGGCGGCAAACTCCTCACCCGACCTCACCGTCGCGGTCATCGAGGAGCGCCACGCGGAAGGCCCGCTCGTCGAGGTCATCCTCGGCGTGACGATCGTGAAGGACATCCTGGTGATCGTGCTCTTCACCCTCACGCTTGCGCTCGTCACCCCGGTCCTCGACGCTTCGCAGGATTTTTCCGTCGAGATCCTGGGGACTCTGGGCATGGAGGTGGGTGGCTCCATTCTGGTGGGCGCGGCCATGGGGTGGGTCTTCTCCCAGTACCTCGGGGGTGGGGGCAAGGATGCGCGCTCCCCGTTCGCCACCTTCCTCTTCGCCTACCTCATGATCGTTCTGGTCGAGCAGCTGCACCTCGAGCTGCTGCTGACGGGCGTCTCGGCCGGGTTCGTGATCGAGAACCTGTCCGACGCAGGCGAGCGGATGATCGAGGGGATCCGGTCCGTCGCGGTCGTGATCTTCGCGTTCTTCTTCACCGTGGCGGGCGCGAGCCTCGACCTCGGCGCTGCGGCCAGCTTCGCGGTCGCGGCCGCGCTCCTCATCGCCGTCCGCGCATGGCTGACGCGCATCGGCGCGCGCGCCGGCATGCGGCTCGCGGGTGCCCACCCGCACGTGACCCGGCAGGCGTGGAAGGGACTGATCTCGCAGGGTGGCGTGTCCCTCGGGCTCATCCTGGTGATCCAGGAGCGCTTCCCCGAGATCGGCACTCCGGTGCTCTCGCTCGCGATGGGGGCCATTCTGGGCAACATCCTCGCGGGCCCGATCTTGCTCGGCAGGGCGCTCGGCGCGCCAGAGCCGGAGGGGGGCCGGTGAGTCATCCCGGTCACGATCACGGCGACGCGGGACACGCGCACGCACACCATCCGCACCATCCCGAGGGGCGGAACGAGGTCAGCACCAGGCTCGTCTGGGTGCTCGCTCTCACGGCCACCTTCATGCTGGCCGAGCTGGTGGGTGGGATCCTGTCCAACTCCCTGGCGCTGCTCGCCGACGCCGGGCACATGCTCACGGACGTGGCCGCGCTCGCGCTCTCGGTCTTCGCGATCCGACTCGCGCGCCGCCCGCCGAGCCGCACCCGCACGTACGGTTACGTCCGGTTCGAGATCCTCGCGGCGCTCGTGAACGGGGCGGGGCTCCTGGTCATCGCCGGCCTGATCATCTGGGAGGCTCGGGCGCGCCTCATGGAGCCGCTCGTGATCGACGGCACGATCATGCTCGGCGTCGCCACGGTGGGTCTCGCCGTGAACGTGGTGGGGGCCATGCTGCTCCACAGCCACGCTCACGACAACCTGAACGTGCGAGGTGCGTACCTGCACGTGATCGGCGACCTCCTCGGCTCCGTGGGCGCCATCACGGCGGGCGTGGTCGTGCTCACCACCGGGTGGACCCCGATCGATCCCATCGCCTCCGTGGTGATCGCCCTGCTCATCCTCTACAGCGCTTGGAACCTGGTGCGCGAGGCCGCGGAAGTCCTGCTCGAGTCAGCGCCCAAGCACGTGGACATGGAAGGAATCCTCGACGACCTGCGGGGCATCGAGGGTCTCGACGAGGTCCATGACGTCCACGTGTGGACGCTGACCAGCGGCTTCGTCGCCCTTTCCGCGCACGGTATCATCGACGACATATCGCAACATAGTCGCATTCTCGACGACGTGCGCCAGAGGATGGGTGGTCACGGCATCGAGCACGTGACGTTCCAGATCGAGTTGCGTCCCCTCTACCAGCTTCCCGCGCGCGAGCGGAAGCAGCCGCGCCGATAAACGCTTTTTTTCGTTGACAAAGGGGGTGCCCCGTTTACCTTCGCGACAAATGAGCCCTGTCGACGCGGTCCGGTCGACTCGGCCAGGCGCTCTGCCACGGAGGCACGGAGATGAACCCTTCGGGTTGGTTCGAGGAGGAGGAAGTGCTCGGTCCCGCAGTTCTCGCGTATGACGACGACGAGGGCGACGAGGAGTGGGAGGACGACGCGGACGAGGACTGGGAAGAGGACGACGAGGATGAGGATGAGGACGAGGACGACGAGGATTACGACGACGACGACGACGAAGAAGAGGAATGGTACGAAGAGGACGACGAAGACCTCTGGTAGCCAATAGCAGGACCAAGACCGAAGCTGGTACCGCCTCGGCCGCCGCCGGCCGGGGCGGTTTTTTTCCGAAACACTTCGAGGCACGACCGGGGTAAGGCTCTCAATGTTCCCAATGACACCCTGGGTGAAGCGCCTCCTCATCGCGAACATCGTGGTGTTCTTCCCCACGATCGCGAGTCGGGAGCTGTACACGCTCCTGCTGCTCTACCCTCCGGCGGTCGTCTTCCGGCCATGGACGCTGGTGACGTACATGTTCCTCCACGCCGGCGTCGCGCACCTGCTCTTCAACATGATCGGGCTTTTCTTCTTCGGCCCCCGCCTCGAGGGGCGCTTGGGGTCGAAGGGGTTCCTGTGGCTCTACTTCCTGTCGGGGCTCGGCGGGGCGGTCTTCAGCCTGGTGTTCGCGCGCAATGCCGCGGTGGTCGGCGCCTCAGGAGCGGTCTACGGAGTGCTCCTCGGCTTCGCGCTCTTCTGGCCGCGGGAGAGGATCTACATCTGGGGCGTCCTGCCCGTCGAGGCGTGGCTCCTCGCGAGCATTCTCGTCTTCGGCTCGCTCTACGCCGGCATCAATCCGGGGCCCGGCTCGAACACCGCCCATTTCGCCCACCTGGGAGGGCTCGCCTTCGCCTTCGTGTTCCTCAAGTGGTGGGACTGGCGCATAGGAGCCGCGAAACGCGCCTTCCAGAGGCAGCTGCAGCCCGACGCCTCGCCGCGCGGATACAACAGTGACCGCATCGCGCTGGCGCGCTGGAGAGGCATCCGGGTCGAGTCCCTGCACGAGCTGAACCGTGGCGAGGTTGAGCGGCTCATCGCGAAGGTCGAGCGGGACGGCGCGGTGAGCCTCACGCAGTCCGAGCGCGAGTTCCTCGACCGGATGTCGCCGGGGTGAGTCTACGCCTCCTGTGCGCGACGGCGCACCCCGATGACGAGGCGCTCGGGTTCGGAGGCACGTTGGCGCGGTACGCCGCCGAGGGCGTGGAGGTCTCGCTCGTCGTGGCGACCCGCGGCGAGCGGGGTCGCTTCGGAGACGGGACCAAGCCGCACCCCGGTCCCGAGGAGCTGGGCAGGATCCGGGAGGCGGAGCTGCGGGGGGCCGCGCGGGCGCTTGGCGTGCGTCACGTGCGCTTCCTCGACTACCTCGACGGATCACTCGACCGGGCGGACCCGGTCGAGGCCTCCTCACGGCTCGCCGCTTGCCTGCGGGAGCTGCGTCCGCAGGTGGTGCTCACCTTCGACCCCTTCGGTGTGTACGGCCATCCGGACCACGTGGCGATCAGCCAGCTGACCGCGGCGGCGATCGTGCGTGCCGCCGCCCCGGACCCCCTGCCGAAGGGACCCGCCGAGCCCCATCGGGTCGACAAGCTGTACTACCACGCCTGGACGGAGCCTGTGCGGGACCGCTACCAGGACGTGTTCAAGGCGCTCCGGTCGACGGTCGACGGGGAGGTCCGTGCCTCGGTCACCTGGCCGGTGTGGTCGGTGACGACAGTGACGCCGGCCCACGAGCACTGGGAGAAGGTCTGGGAGGCGGTCCGGTGTCATCGGACCCAGATGGCGCAGTACGGGCCGCTGACGGGCCTCTCGGAGGCAGACCAGCGGGCGCTCTGGGGTCCGCAGGAGTACTACCGTGTCTTCAGCCTCGTGAACGGAGGGCGCGTGCGGGAGCACGATCTCTTCGAGGGGCTCCGCTGACATGGGCGCCGGCCGGTGCCCGACGTGAGCGAGCGCGACGATCCGCTGCGCAGGCGGCGGACGCCGTTCGAGCTCGACCCCGACGACTTCGCGCGGCTGGGCCACGAGATGGTGGACGATGTCGCCGAACTGCTGCGCACGATGCGCGCGCGGCCACTGGGCCCGGGGGAGACGCCCGAACAGATTCGCGCGGCCCTCCGCGCCGACCGGAGCCTGCCAGCACACACGTCCGATCCCGCGGAGGTGCTCGCCGAGGCGACCGATCTGTTGTTCAGGCACTCCGTCTTCAACGCGCACCCGCGCTTCTTCGGCTACATCACGGCCGGCCCCGCGCCCCTCGGCATCGCCGGGGAGATGCTCGCGGCCGCCGTGAACCCGAACGTCGGCGGCTGGACGCTGTCGCCCATGGCGACGGAGATGGAGGCGCAAGCCGTGCGCTGGATCGCCGAGCTGGTTGGGTTCCCCGAGGGTGGGGGTGGGCTGCTCGTGAGCGGCGGCAACGTGGCGAACATGCTCGCGTTGTGGGCCGCACGAGCCGCGATCGGGCGATGGGACGTGCGGGGGGAGGGCATGCGTGCGGAGGGTGGCCGCGCACTGCGGGTCTACGGCTCAGCCGGCACCCACACGTGGATCCAGAAGGCCGCCGACCTCTCAGGACTGGGGACTTCGTCCATCCGGTGGATCGCCGAAGACGAGCGGGGCGCGATCGACATCGACGAGCTGCGGCGGGCCCTTGCCGCCGACGCGACGGCCGGAGACGTGCCGCTCCTGGTCGTCGGCACCGCAGGATCGGTCTCGACCGGCGTCGTCGATCCACTCCCGACGCTGCGCGAGATCTGCGACGAGCATGGGGCGTGGTTCCACGTGGACGGCGCGTACGGGGCCTTCGCGGCCGCGGCGCCGAACGCACCGCCAGAGCTCGGCGAGGGCATCCGCGTGGCGGACTCGGTGGCGCTCGATCCGCACAAGTGGCTCTACGCGCCACTCGAGGCGGGGTGCGTCCTCGTGCGCGATCCCGAGGCCCTGCTGCACGCGTTCTCGTACCGTCCCGAGTACTACCACTTCGAGGACGACGTGCCGAGCTACTTCGAGCACGGCCTCCAGAACTCCCGTGGCTTCCGCGCCCTGAAGGTCTGGCTGCTCCTTCGGCAAGCGGGCCGTGACGCCTATGCGCGCGCCATCGCCGAGGACATCGAACTAGCGCGCCGTTTCTACGACATCGCCTCGCGCCACGCCGAGCTCGAGCCGCTCACGAACGCGCTGAGCATCACCACGTATCGGTACGTTCCCACCGACCTCGCAGCGCGCGTGGGCGAGTCGGCCGTGCTCGAGTACCTGAACGTGCTCAATCAAGCCGTACAGGAGAGGATGGAGCGCGGCGGTCGCGCGTTCGTCTCCAACGCCGTGCTCGACGGTGTTTATGCCCTCCGCATGTGCATCGTGAACTTCCGCACGACTCTCGCGGACGTAGAGGCGCTCGCGGACATCTCGGCGGAGCTCGGCAGGACGGCCGACCAAGAGCTACGCCCGGCTGCCCTGCGCTGACCGTGGTCGGCACCGGCGACGCGTCTCGCTATAGGGTGCCGAGCGGGAGGCACCGCGCGCAGCACGACGTTCGCAGGAGTCGCTTCATCGCCACCGCGGCGCACGCCCCGACGGCGGAGGCCGCCCGCGACTTGGTCGACCTCGTGGGGCGCGAGATGCCGGACGCCACCCATCACTGTTGGGCCTTCGTCGCCGGACCGCCGGGGAGCACCGCGCACGTAGGGATGAGCGACGCCGGCGAGCCCCACGGGACCGCCGGCCGGCCGATGCTCGACACCCTCCTGCACGGTGGGGTCGGGGAGATCGTGGTGGTGTGCACCCGCTACTTCGGCGGCGTGAAGCTCGGCACGGGACCGCTCGCGCGGGCCTACGCCGAGTCGGTGAAGCGCGTGCTCCTCGAGCTCCCTACAAGGGAGCGGGTGGATCGGATCTTCGTCGGCCTGCGCGCGAGCTACGCGGACGTGGATGGGCTACGACGGTTGTTCGCGGAGTCCGGCGTGACGATCGAGGAGGAGGAGTACGCCGGTGACGTGCGCTACCGCCTGGGTGTGCCCGCGCCGGACCTCGCCGACTTCAAGCGACGGGTTGCCGACGCGACCAGCGGCCGAGCGGACCTTGAGGAGCGTTGAAGGCCGACGGATATCGGTCGGCGAGCTGGAGCACCCGAGGCACGAATACGCGTAGACCGCTCCAGACCTCCGAGCTGGGCATTCCGAGCGAGGAGGCGATGCCGTTCGCGTGGATCGCGCTGAGGAGGTCGCGGACGTTCTCGGGCGCCGACAGGCGGCCACGACCCAGACGCTGGGCCTGCCACCGGTACGACTCCATGAGGTCGCTTCCCGCGAGCTCCACGAAGCGCAGGGCCCGCTCCTCGGTGAAACCGAACTGGCTGACGAAGATGCGCACGAAGTGCTCCGATCTGCGCCCTATCACGGTCTCGAGCGTTTCCATTCCAGCCCCTTTGCAAGAGGGAACACCGCGGCGGCGAGCCAGGCCCGGCAAGGTGAACACTCCACAGGCCCGTTCCCGGTCACATTTCGGGGGCGGTCTTGCGGGTGTCCGGTCCGGGCCGGAAGATGCGGGCGGAGATGGTTGCAGGATCCGCGCCACCCCTTGTGCGGCGCCGCCGAAAGCGGGGCCGATGGAGGTCTGATCATGCGCACTTACGCCCGCAAAGGGTGCCCCGGCCCGCGAGTCGTGGGCCTCGCCCTCATCGCTCTGACGCTCGCGGCCTGCGGCGGCGAGCAGGGGGACGGCGCGCGGGCGCCGGCGCAGGTCACCATGGCCGACCCGACCCCGCCGGCCGATGAGGCCGGAGCGCTCGCGCAGCTCAATACCTCCCCCCGTCATGGCGAGTGGGTGGACATCCCGCTTCCGGGAAGCAACGTGCCGATCCGCTCGTGGGTCGTGCATCCGGAGCGCGCCGACGACGCTCCGGTCGTGATCGTGGTGATGGAGATCTACGGACTCACCGATTGGATCCGGGCCGTTGCGGACCAGCTGGCGGGCGAGGGCTTCATCGCGATCGCACCCGACCTCCTCTCCGGACGCGGCCCGGGCGGCGGGGGCACGGCGGCGTTCGCGAGCCGCGACGACGTGGTCGCGGGCGTCCGCGGACTCGAGCAACCCGAAGTGATGCGGCGCATCGACGCTGTCCGCGCCTACGCACTGACGATCCCCTCGGCCACCGGCGAGATCGGCATCGTCGGCTTCTGCTGGGGCGGAGCCGCCAGCTTCGGGTACGCCACCCACCAGCCGGAGCTCGACGCCTCCGTGGTCTACTACGGCACGTCGCCTGCCGACGCTGCGGCGTACCAGCGGATCTCGGCGCCCGTGCTCGGCCTGTACGGCGAGGACGACCAGCGTGTGAACGCCACGATCCAGCCCGCCCAGGAGGCGATGACCCGTCTCGGGAAGTCGTACCAGGTCGAGATCTATCCGGGCGCCGGCCACGGCTTCCTGCGGGCGCAGCCCGACCGGGAGGGCGCGAACATGCGCGCGACCGAGCAGGCCTGGGACCGCACCGTGGCGTTCTTCCGCGAGCACCTCGGCGGCTGAGGACTTCGATGAGACTGTCCACTTCCACACGCGCGCTCGTTTCCGTCGCCATGCTCCTCACTCTCGCCGCCTGTATTGGAGGAGAGGAGCCGTCCGAGCAGGCCCCGGCTGCTCCAGCCGCGTCCGCCGAAGAGCGCCGGGCCGCGATGCTGCCGCGCGCCGCGGCGCTCGAGCTCGACACCGACTACGTGCCACCCCCCGGCGAGGCGCTGCACCACCACACGGCTGGGTTCGCGAGCACGCTCTGCTCGGCGGTCTTCCTCACGGGTCTCGATTGGCGTGATGCCGCGGCGAACATCGGCGGCTTCACGAGCCCCTTCGACCAACGCCATCACGTCGTCGACACGATCGTCGACCATCAGCGCCAGATGGTGAGCCTGCGGCTCCCGGACGGGGTGGTCCGCTCGGCGAAGCGCTACAGGAGCCAGGGCTGTGTGCCGCATGCGATCGGCGAGGACTCGGTGCACTTCGCCCCGAGTGACGTCGTGCCGAGCTTGCCGCCCGCCGCGAGCACCCCTTGGCCGATGGGCGACAGGCTCCCCGACGCCCCGTGGCCGGCAGAGGTCGACCGCGCGCTCTTCCAGCAGGCGATGGAGGAAGGCTTCGGCCCGCCCGAGGCGCGCACGCTCGCGCTTCTGGTTACCCACCGCGGCCGGATCCTGGGCGAGCGCTACGATCCGGGCGTGGACCTGCACACGCCGCTCGAGAGCTGGTCGATGACCAAGAGCCTCACGGGCACGCTCATGGGGGTGCTCGTCCAGCAGGGTGCCTACGAGCTGTGGCAGCCGGCGCCCGTGCCCGAGTGGCAGGGCCCCGGCGACCCGCGCCAGGCGATCCGCATCGGGGACATCATGCGCATGTCGAGCGGGATCCGGATCCGGGCGCCGCAAGACCCGGATTACGACCCCACGATCGGTTATCCCGACCACCTCTACCTCTATACGGGCACGGTCGACTCGTACCGCTACGCGGCGACGCGACCCCAGCAGTGGCCGCCGAACTCGGTGGGCCGCTACCGGAATACCGACCCGGTGCTGACGAGTTACCTGATCCGCGTGGCCGTCGAGCGGAGAGGGGACAACTACCACGCGTTCCCGCAGCGCGCGCTTTTCGACAAGCTCGGCATCCGCGACGCGGTCATCGAGACCGACCCGTACGGCAATTTCCTCGGGCAGGGGCGCGCGCTCATGCCGGCCCGGGATTGGGCGCGACTCGCCAACCTCTACCTGCAGGACGGCGTCTGGAACGGCGAGCGGATCCTTCCGGAGGGGTGGGTCGAATACGCGTCGCAGGTCGCGCCGGCCTGGGAGGCGGACGGCCGTCTCCAGTACGGCGGCTCGTTCTTCTGGGTGAACGCGGACGGAGGCGACCCGATTCCGGAGAGCGCTTTCCAGATGAGCGGCGCGGGCGGACAGAGCGCGACGATCATCCCGAGCCACCAGCTCGTGGTGGTGCGCATCGGCAAGTACACGGGGGCGGGCGCAGGCGGTCGCGCGCTCCGGCGCGCCTTCGAGCTCCTCATGCAGGCGGTGCAGCCCGTCGACGGCTCGTAGAACCCTGACGCCGCTCGCGGCGTAGGTACAAGGCGTAGGTACAAGTATACGAGGTAGTGCCGGACGAGGGGTGGGGGGGCAAGTGAGGAGACGGAAGCGCGGGCGCTCGATGTTGGCCGAGCTCGGCATCGAGGTTCGGAAGAAGCGTCCGCCGGGGCTCGCCGAGCGGGTGCTGCGACTCGTCGTGATCGGCCTCGTGCTCGCGTCGCTGCCGTTCGTCCTCCTCGTGCGCGGTGGCGTGACGGCGTACCGCGCCTGGGACGTGGGAACCTGGCCCGCGCTCGCGCTCTCTTCCGTGGCCACGGCCGGCGTGCTCGCGCTCTACGCCTGGTGGCTCGCGCGGCGGGTGGGCGCCCGGCGGCGCGCTCGCGGCGTCTTCGCCCGAGCGGCGGCGGGACTGGGGCTCGTCTACGTGACCTATGCGCTTCTCTTCGTCGCCTCCGCGAACGTGAAGTCCGAAGAGGTGCGCCGTGAGTACCGGGCGATGCACCCGTTGCTGCGTGTCGCCTCGAGCGTGGTGATCCTCGTCGACCCGCAGGCGGTGGTCACCGACGCGGGACGCACCCCCGCCGACTACCGACGCATGGGGCTCCCCGCGAGTGAGGCCTCCCTGCACTTCGTGCAGAGCGACGGCTACGTGCATGCGCTCGACCTGCGCACGGTGGGCCGATCGGAGCTGCGCAACCGCGCCATCCAGGCCACGTTCTGGATGCTCGGCTTCCGAACCCTCCGACACGTCGGCACCGCGGACCATCTGCACGTGTCGCTGCGGATGCCGCGCGGCTAGTCAGGCCGCGACGGCTTCCCGAGTCCCCTCCGTCGGCTGGACACGCTCACGTCGCGTGATGAGACCGGCGATGCGGCGCGCGTCCCTGCCGACACCGTGGATCATGCTCGAGGACACCGAATAGAGGAAGCTCAGCCCGACGAAGTAGAGACCAGGGTGGCTCCGGACGACACCGCGCTCGTGAAGCGGCTCCCGATCCCCGTGGACGGGCAGGTCGATCCAGTCGAAGCCCGCGTGGAAGCCGGTGCACCAGATGACGTTGGCGGGCGTCAGGACGCGGCCGCCCTCTAGCACCGGTCGGCCGCCCCGCGTTCCGGTCGTGCGCGGCACTCGCTCGACACCGGCCCGCTCGAGGTCCTTGGGCTTGACCCGCACCAACGTGACGCCCCGACCTAGCTTCTTGGGGCGTGCGCGTCGCCCCATGGGAGTCGCTACGGTGAGCAGCCGGTGGAAGACGAAGCGCAGGACAAAGGGGACGAGGAGTCGCTGTGCGACTCGGCGCTCGATGCGGAACGGGATGTGGCCGACGTCGGGCCCGGACATCCACACCTGGCGGTCTCCTGCGAGCTCCATGGCGATGTCCGCGCCGGAGTTGCCCGCTCCGACGATCAGGACGGGCCCGGCGCTCAGTTGGTCAGGAGACCGGTAGGACGACGAGTGGATCTGTCGGATGGTGGGGTCGAGCTCCGCGGCGAAGGCAGGCACGCGCGCTCGCTGGTAGTCCGACATGGCTACGACCACGTGGTCGGCCTCGAAGCGGCCGCGCGTCGTGTGCGCCACGTAGCGGTCGCCCTCGCGGGTGAGACGTGTGACACGCGTCCCCGTCCGGATGGGGAGCCGGAAGCGCGCCGCGTACGCCTCGAGGTAGTCCGCCATCTCGTCCTTCGTCGGGAAGTAGTCGGGACGCGCGGGAAAGGGCATGCCGTCGAGGCCGTTGAAGCGGGCCGGCGTGAACAGCCTCAGCGAGTCCCAGCGCGAGCGCCACCCGTCTCCGATCCTCTGCGAGCCGTCGAGAATGAGAAACGGTACGCCCTGCCGTGACAGGTGGTATCCGACGGAAAGGCCGGCCTGGCCGCCCCCGATCACGAGGGTGTCGATTCGCTGCGTGCTTCGCTCGCCGGACATCGGGTCCTCCGGTGCGGGGGTGGTCTCCGGGCCTCGGAGATCCATGTCTCCGGGCCGCACCACCAAGCTGGCAGGACCTCGTCGCGCCGCGCTTCGGCCGAATCGACCATTTTGTCGCGCCGGCGTGCCTGGGTGATTCTATGTAGACGTGCGGGCCAGCCCGTGCTCGTACGCATAGGCCGTTGCGGCGGCTCGGGACGACAAGCCGAGCTTCGCGTAGATGTTGGCGACATGCCTGGCGACGGTCTTCTCGCTGATGCTCAGGACGGCTCCGATACCCCGATTCGTGCGGCCGGTCGCGAGCCAGCCGAGGACCTCCCGCTCGCGCGGCGTAAGCCCGTGCGCAGCCTGCCGGGTGCTCTCTTCACCGGGCTCGAGTCGCTCGAGATCCGGGCCCGCACCCAGCCGCCGGAAGGTGGCGCGGGCTCTGCTGAGCTCCATCTCGTGTCCCTCCTCGTCTCCCATCGAGCGGCAGGCCGCCGCCAGCGATACCCGAACCTTCGCCACCTCGTATGGGGCACCGAGCTCCTCCCACTCCTGGAGCGCGGCCCGAAGGTGTTGGAGTGCCCCCTGGGCGTCCCCAGCGGCGAGGTTCGTGACGCCCCTCGCCTGTTCGGCCCACGCCGTGAAGATGCGGCCGCTCCACCGCTCGGCGATCTGCTCCAGCTCGGCGCTCGCCTCGCGGGCCGCGCCCATGTCTCCTGCCGTGACGCACGCCTCCACATACCCGGACAGGAGAAGCGCGCGACGTGCCTCGCTGTGCGACTCCGCCAGAACACGGTGAAGCGCTGCAACGGCGGCCCCCACCTCATTCTGTGCGAGGCGGAGCAACGCGAGGCCGGGCTGGGGCTCGTACCCGGCCTGTGCCGCCTCGCGGTACGCTTCTTCGGCGGCAGCGTATGCGCCGCGGAGACGATGAACCTCGCCCAGCTCGTAGAGAGCCGGTCCCGCCGTTCCTGGCCCCGGGCCGTCGCGTAGTCGGTGGGCCGCGGCGCGGGCCTCCTCGATGGCCTCGTCCCAGTTCCCCTCCCGCCGGAGGAGCTCTGCTCGGGAGGCCAGGCAGGGTCCCGTGTACGCGACCATCTCCTGCTGCTCCTCGCACCACCCGGATAGGGCCGCGGTCCACTCGCGTGCCCGGCCGAGCGCGTGGACCTCCCGGCAGGCGCTGATCACACTGCAGTACACGAGGCCCGTGGTCAGCGGCGAGAGCTCGTCGGTCATCACGGAGAGCATCGCCTCGTCGAGCAGCGCGAGGCCGTCGTCGGGCCGACCCATCCTGAGAAGGGCTCGTCCCTGTGCGTGCACGGCCAGCGTCATCAGGTCCCCGTCCCCGGCACGGCGGGCGATGCCCGCCACGTTCGCGAAGGTGTCCACGCTCCCCGCCAGGTCACCCGTTTGGAGCTGGCGCAGTCCGGCTGGTAGCAGGACGTAGCCGGACAGGAGGTCGTCGCGGCCTGCCCCGCTCCCCTCTACCTCGCGAGCGGCCCGGCCGAACCAGCCGGTCGCCTTGGCCACCTCACCGCGGCTCGCCAGGTATTGGCCCATCCAGAAGGCGGTGCGGACGGTCTCGGCCGTGTCACCGGCGTCGGAGTATGCGCGGTGTGCTGCCCCCAGCGCGTCGAGGAATTCGTCCAGCAGTCCGAGCAAGTAGGACGAAACGGCCAGTAGCCAGAGATCGTCGGCCGGAATCGACGCCTCTCGCCGCGCCGCCGCCAGGGCGGTGTGGGCGTCGCGCCAGCGGCGCTCCGCCGCTGCCAGTCGCCCCTTCTCTAGCTTGCTCGTTCGTGGCACGGGTCCGTCGATTCGGGACGTCTCGGAGAGCGAAGATGGGAATGCTCGCTGCGGCCGCAAAGGGTGGCACCGGTGCCGGATGCGTATCTTGAGTCCATGCGCCTAGCTGTCCTCGCGGTGGGACTCACACTCCTTCCACTGAATGCCGGCGCCCAGACGCCGGCCTCGGCGACTCCCACCGTGGGCCTCGCCTTGAGCGGTGGTAGCGCCAAGGGCTTCGCGCACGTGGGTGTCCTGCGCACCCTCGAGCGGCTCGGGGTGCAGGTCGACGTGGTGGCCGGCACGAGCATGGGCGCAGTGCTCGGGGGGCTCTACGCGATCGGCCTCTCGGTGGACTCGATCGAGCACGTGGTCACGGAGGCCGACTGGTCGTCGCTCATCGGCGACGGTGTTCCGCGCCGCCGACTCTTCCTGGATCAACGACGGCTCGACGAGCGAACCATCGTCTCCGTGCCCCTCGAGCAAGCGAGGATAACCCTGCCCGCTGGCGCGATCGTCGGGTCGAACATCATGAGGATCCTCGAGCATGTCACGTGGAGGGCGGCCACGGTGCGTCGCTTCGTCGACCTCCCCCGGCCGTTCGTCGCGGTCGCGACGGATCTCGAAACGGGGCAGGCGGTCACGCTGACCGAAGGCGTGCTTTCGGAAGCGCTTCGCGCGAGCTCCGGGGTCCCGGGCGCGATCGAACCCTTCCTGCTCGACGGGAAGCTCCTCGTGGACGGAGCCCTGAGTAGGAACCTGCCTGCCTCCGACGCACTCGCGCTCGGAGCCGACTTCGTGATCTGTAGTGACGTCTCGGAGCCGATCGACTCGGCTGACGAGCTGCGCTCGATGGTCGACGTGCTCACACAGCTCGCATCGCTGAGCATGCTCGGTACCACCCTGGAGGAGCGCGAGCTCTGCGACGTGCTGATCATGCCCGACGTGGAGGAGCTGTCAGGGCTGGACTTCGACCAGGTCGAAGAGTGGGTGCGCCGGGGGATCGCTGCCGCTTCCCAGCACGAAGCCGAGCTCGTTCGCTTGGCCGAGCTTCAGCGACGGGCCCCGAGGCCGGGGACGGGGAGCGTGCCGGCCCTGCTCGGCGACTCGGTGCGCATCGCGGGTGTCGTGGTGGCGGGTACGGCCGAGCCGGGAGTCGCCGACCTCGTGCGCAGGGAGCTCGAGCTCGAGGATGGCTCATTTGTCGATCGCGGCCGCATGGAGGCGCGGCTCGTCGACCTCGACGCGACCGGTCTGTTCGGGCTCGTTCGCTATCGGCTCGACGCCGCGGATGGTGACGGCGCCGTGGTCTCCGTGGTAGTGGAAGAGCGGGCCAGGGACCGTCTGGGCGTGGGGCTGCGCTACGACGACGAGCGGCAGGCCGCGCTCCTGTTCACGGCGAGCATCCACAACGTGCTCCGTTATGGGTCGCTCACGCGCGTCGATCTGCGCGTCGGCGAAGAGACGGCGATCGGCGCGTCCTTCAACCGCCGACGCGGGGTGACGGGTGGCTTCGGCGTCGGCCTCGCCGGTCGGTGGAGCCAGGCTCCGCTCGTGCTGCCGCCGTCCGAGGGTGGCCGCGTCGACGTGGAGATCGCGAGCGTCGTGGGGTCGCTCGGACTCGCCGCGGGTCGAGCCACGTCCCTTGGGCTCGAGCTGGTGGGAGAGCGGTCGGCCTCGGACGCGGCCGTCGCCGCCGTCCAACTGGCCTCCGCTCGTGTGATCCTCGACCACGAAACCCTCGACCGGGTCGACTTCCCGAGGCGAGGTGTGGACGCGACCGCTCGCCTGGAGTGGGGCATGACCGACGTGGAACCGGAAGGGTGGTTCTCGGTCTGGGCCATCGAGGCGAGGTCGTATGTGCCGCTCCACCGCACGCTCACGATCGACCTTGGCGGATTCGCCGGCTACGCCCGCGGCCCCGACCTGCCGCCGCACCGCCGTTTCTTCCTCGGAGGCACGCATCGGTCCGCCGTCTTTCGGGCCACACACCCACCCTTCCACGGACTCGAGAGTCAGGAGCACTCCGGGCGTGTCGTGCAGGTGGGGAGGGCCGGCCTGCGGTGGGAGGTGGCGAGCGACCTTTACCTGCGGGCCGGTGTGGACGCCGGCGCCACCCGGGACGCGTGGCGCTTCCCACTCGAGCTCCCCATGACCGGGTGGTCGCTCTCCCTGGGCACGGAGACGCTCATCGGGCCCGTGGTCTTCGAGGCGAGCAAGGTGTGGGGGGACCGCCACGACCCGCGCGTGTCCATCAACGTGGGTCGGTGGTTCTGATGCGAGCCCGATGACTCCCCTTCATCCTCGGCTACGACGCGACGCTCCGGGCCTATCTGGACGCCCTCGAGGCGCGGTTGGCGACCCGAGTCAGAGCGGCTCGAGCTCGAAGCCGAGGCGGTCGACGACGGCCTGGAGCCGCTCCCGCAGCTCGGCTCGTGTGCCCCCGCCCAGGTTCACGACCGCGTAGCGGCTGCTCCACCCGTCCTCCGCCTCGAAGTCCGCGAGCTCCTGGCCGTCGGCGCACTCGAGCCAGACGAGCGTGCCGGGGACGAGCGCCTCCGCGGCGACAACGTCGTCCGGACTCGGGGCTCGGCGCACGCGCACCGGCTGG
Organism: Longimicrobiales bacterium; assembly: GCA_041579355.1. GTDB lineage: Bacteria > Gemmatimonadota > Gemmatimonadetes > Longimicrobiales > Gaopeijiaceae > UBA2982. The sequence goes on from JBFGFY010000017.1 coordinate 21,622, forward strand.
TAGGTCCGCAGCGGAAAGCTGCTCGTGACCGAGTGTACGCCGCGGCCCTCCCTTTCCGGTGGCTCGTGGCCCGCCGCCAGCGCGAGGGCGATTTGGTAGCTGCTCACTCCGTCGACCTTGAGGTAGAGATCGGCGAACTGGCCGCAGAGCCTCGGGTTGATCTCTATGATGCGGATCGTGTCCGAGACGGGCTCGTAGATCATCTCGATGTTGAAGAGCGTGTGATCGAGCCCCAGGTGGCGCACGACCCGGTCCGCGATCGCCCCCATCTCCCGCTGGATCTCGGCCCTGCGCACCGACGGGTAGTCGAAGCGCGCGAAGCTCGGGAAGTCGGGATGCATCAGGGAGTCGACCACCCCGAGGATCGTGACGTCGCCCTGGCGCACCCAACCCTCGACCGTCACCTGGCGGCCGTGCATGAACTCCTCGGCGAGCATGCGGCTGCCGTCGACCGCGAAGTCGGTGAGGTGCCCGACGAGCCGGTTGAAGATCGACACGTATTCGGTCAGGAACTCCTGCGCAGAGGGTCGTGCCAGGAAGGACTCGAGCTCCGCACGGGAGCGCACCTTGCCCGACATGATGCTGAACGCGCCCTTGATCGGCTTCACGAAGCAGGGGTAGCCGAGCGCGAGCTCCCGCTCCGCCGGCATGTTCGGCTCGACGAGCTCGAATCGGGGCGTCGCCTCCGGGACCGCCTCACGCTGCGCCACGCGCGAGTAGTACTTGTGCGATGCCCGCAGGATGGCGGCGGGGGGTGACCCGGGTAGCCCGAGCCGCTCGGCCAGCGCAGCGGCGAGGGTGGCGCCTGGGTAGTCGCTCGAGCTCGTCACCCCGTCGACCTTGCCGCGCCACCGCTCCTCGGCCTCGTCGAGCCAGCCGAGCGGGTCGAGCGATGCGGGACAATCCTCGTCGGACGGCTCGGTGAAGATCGGCTCGTACCGCCCCTCCCACGCGGGCCGGCACGCCTCGAGCTGCTTCCGGTCCCAGGAGGTCGGGAACGTGAAGAGGATCTTCTTGCCGCTCATCGCGTGCCTCCGAAGGAGCCGTGGGGGTGGGCGGGGATGGGGGCTCGACCTGGCTCGGGACGTCTCGACCTACAAGGATACCACGCCGCCGCTCCCGCCGAGGGAGCGCCCGACTTCCTCGAGGAGGGCGCCGCACGCATGCGAGTCGTCGAGGCGTTCCCGTACGTGGTACGGGAGATCGAGCACACGTGGATCCCGCTCCCGGACGGATGCCGGCTTTCCGCCCGCGTCTGGCTTCCGGAAGGCGCGGGCCCGGTGCCGGCGATCGTCGAGTACATCCCCTACCGCAAGCGCGACGACACGCGTTGGCGTGACGAGCCGATGCACGGCTACTTCGCCGGGCACGGTTACGCCGCCGTCCGCGTCGACGTGCGCGGCGCTGGTGCGTCGGACGGCGTACTGGGCGACGAATACTCCAACGAGGAGTGGGCCGACGGGCTCGCGGCGCTCCGGTGGCTCGCGAGCCAGCCCTGGTGTGACGGGAACGTGGGGCTGATGGGCAAGTCGTGGGGCGGCATCAACGCTCTCCAGCTCGCGTCCCTCCGGCCTCCAGAGCTGAAGTGTGTGATCACCGTCTGCTCGACCGACGACCGTTGGAGCACGGACGCGCACTGGATGGGCGGCTGCCTGCTCGCGGAGAACCTCACCTGGGGCTCCGTGCTCCAGACGCTCTCGATGCGCCCCCAGGACCCCGAGCTCGTTGGAGCGGCATGGCGCGAGACCTGGCTCCGACGCATCCACGAAGCTCCCTTCTATGCCGCGCGTTGGCTGCGGCACCCGACACGGGATGCGTACTGGAAGCGTGGATCCGTATGTGATGCGTACGACCGTATCGAGGTACCGGTGCTCGCCGTGGGAGGGTGGGCCGACGCGTATGCGGACACCGTGCCGCGCCTGCTCGCGGGCCTTTCGGGGCCGCGGCGCGGCTGGGTCGGACCGTGGGCGCACGTGTACCCGCACAACGGCGCGCCGGGACCGGCGGCCGGCTTCCTCCAGGTCGCGCTGCGGTGGTGGGACCGATGGCTACGAGGGATGCCCGATGCGGTCGAAGAGCCGACGTACCGGATCTGGATGCACGAGGGCGGGGCGCACCGGCCGGACGGCGCCGACGCCGCCGGGCGGTGGGTCGCGGAGAAGGGGTGGCCGTCGCCCCGGGTCCAGGTCGAGGAGCATCGGCTCGCCTCGGCGGGCGCCGCGCGCGTGGTGGTTCCGTGGACTGGGCTCGGCGCCCGGGCCGGGGGCGCCTGGTGTCCGTTCGGCGTGGCCGACCTCGCCGCGGAGCAGTCGCCGGACGACGGAGAGAGCTGCGTGTTGGACCTGGCGCCGCTGAGCCGGCGGGTCGAGTTGCTCGGTGCGCCCGAGGTCACCCTCCGGCTCCGGTGTGACGAGCCGTTCGGCATGGTCGCGGTGCGACTCTGCGACGTGCACCCCGACGGCACGTCCGTGCGGGTGAGCTATGGTCTCCTCGACCTGGCGTTCCGGGAGGGCTTCGAAGCCCGCCGCTCCCCCGAGCCCGGTCGCGACTACGACGTGCGCGTGCCGCTGCGACACGCGGCGTACGCGTTCCCGCCGGGCCACCGCCTCCGCGTCGCGGTGTCGACTTCGTACTGGCCCGTGGCGTGGCCCGCGAGCAAGCGGTTCCGCTTGACACTCGACCCCGCGCGATGCTCGCTGCGTCTACCGGTCCGCGCTGCGCGTCCGGAGGACGCCCGTCTGCCCGCGCTCCCGCCTCCGGAGGTCGCGCCGGCCACGGATATGCCCGAAGAGCCCGGCGCGACCCGCGAGATACGCCGGGAGCCCGGGTCGGCCGTCTACACGTCCTGCGTCCGTCAGGGATGGGGAGCGGACGGGGAGCCGCACATGAGCGCGGTCGAGCCGATCGGTCTGGAGACGGGGTGGGGCATCGAGGACCGCTTCCAGATCGATTCCGCCGATCCCGCTTCCGCAGAGGCGTCGGTGCGCCACGTCGCCGTCAGCCGAAGGGGCTCATGGATCGCTCGGCTCGAGGTCAGCCTCGAGCAGCGCCGGACCGCAGACGGATATCGGCTCTCGTGTGACGTCGTCGCCACGGAAGGCGGCCAAGAGGTCGCACGGCGGCGCATGGAAGAGGAGATTCCGCTCGGCCCGTAGGCGTCCGGTGGGTCGCGCCGGCCGACCTCACGTGTGTGGGGCGTCTCCCAGCAGGTCGCGCCTCCGCGCGAAGCGCACGACCTCGTCCATGCGGCGGAGCTCCTCGCGGAGCGCGTCGCGGCCTGCGTCTGTCAGCGCATAGAAGCGCCTGGGCGGGCCACCGGAGGACGGCTCCTCGGTAGGCGCGTCGACCTCCTCGATGTGACCCTGGCCCACGAGTCGGTGGACGGCCTCGTAGAGGGTGCCCGAGCCGAGCCGCACGGCGCCGTTCGTCCTCTCTTCCACGCTCTGCTTGATGCCGTACCCGTGCCGCGGGCCGTCCGACAGCGCGAGCAGGATCTGGAGCGTGCGCGTGGTCATCATCCATCCTCTCTGAGGGTTCGACTCGGATCGATACGACCGGCCCGTCCCGCAGGCACCCACGCGGCGATCACGCCGGCCGCCAGCACGAGCAGGGCGACAACGGCGTAGGCTGCTGGCTCGCTCGGCGAAACGTCGCTCAAGACGTCTTCCATGAGCCGGGATGAGAGCGAAGCAGCCGCGAGACCCAAGACGATGCCGATCCCGACCACGGAGCCGGTGCGGGCGACCACACCGATCACGATGCGCCGGGCGCGGGCGCCGAGCGCCATGCGGATGCCGATTTCGCGCGTCTTGGAGCGGGTCGCGTAGGAGGTGGTCGCGTACACGCCCACGACGGCGAGGAGCAGCGCGATCGCCGCGAAGCCACCGAAGAGCGCGGTGTAGAAGCGGGGCCGCGCGAGGGCTTCCCATCCCAGCGACTCCACGGTGCGCACGCTCGGTCTACTAGGTCGGTATACGACTGTCGGTCATCGACATAGTAGGACGGGGGCTCGGCCGCTCGCAAGGGTCGCTCGCGCCTGTCAGGGGTATCGCCGCGGGGCCTCGCCATCCGGCACGAATCGCCCAAGCCTCGACCGCAAGCGGGCGAGGGCCCGATCCAGGCGGTCGACGAGGGGGCCCGCCCGTAGGCGGCCCAAGGCGACCCCGATCGGCTGCGTGCTCCGTATCGTGGTCAGGAGCTGCACGCCTCCTCCTCGGTCTCCCTCGATCGGCGTGCCGTCCACGAGGACGAGCCACCAGCACTCCTTGCGCCTTGCTTCCGGCACGGAGGACAGCAGGACCGCGGCCTCCTCGTCTGCCAGGGGAAGGAGGGCGAGCCCCTCACTTCGATCGATCCACGCGACGACCCGCGCCGCCCAGCGGCAGAACCGTCAGCCGCCGGCGTAGAGCAGGACCGGTCGCCTCAGGATTGCGGTAGACACGATCTGCTTACGGCTGCGGCACGAGCCGGATGTAGGGGAGCGGCTGCTTCCAGCCGGCCGGGAAGCGCTTCTTCGCTTCCTCGTCGGAGACCGAAGGCGAGATGATCACGTCCTCGCCCTGCTTCCAGTTCGCCGGGGTCGCCACCTGCTTGTGCGCAGTGAGCTGCACCGAGTCGAGCAGCCGCAGGATCTCCGCGAAGTTGCGACCCGTGCTCATCGGATAGGTGAGCGTCGCTTTGATCTTCTTGTCGGGCCCGATCACGAAGACCGAACGCGCCGTCGCGTTGTCGGCCGGAGTGCGCCCCTCACTCGTGTCCCCCGCGTCGGCAGGCAGCATGTCGTACTTCTTCACGATCTCGAGCTTCGGGTCGCCGATGAGCGGATAGCCGACCGCGTGACCCTGGGACTTCTCGATGTCCTTCGACCACTTCTCGTGATCGGGCACGCCGTCCACG
>JBFGFY010000018.1:0-26480 GCA_041579355.1 Longimicrobiales bacterium
CGGGCCTCTGCCTCCTCGAACGTCTCGACGTAATTGGGGTGGTCGGGAGGCCAGTTGCTCATGTGGCGCGCGAGGGTGATGCTCGCGAGTTGGTCGGGCTCGGTGCGCGACTGCGCCAGCGCTGCGAGGCTCTGCTCCTTGAGGAGCTCGAACTCGGACCGCGGGAAGGTGGGCTCGCGCACGAGCTCGGCCATCAGGCGGACTACACCGGGGACGTTCGGGTGCACCGTCTGGAACTGTCCGGTGCCGAGGAGTGCGCTGCCGCCGACGGCTCCCGTCGCCTGGAGGCGGTCGAGCTCGTCCTCGATGTTCTGCCGGGAGCGCCGCTGTGTGCCCCTCATCAGCATGGATCCGGCCAGGTCGGCCGCGGTGGCGCGCCCCGTGAGCGCCTGCTCGTCACCGAACGCGAGACGCAGGCGGACGATCGCGAGGTCCCCCCTCGTCTGCTTTGGCAGCAGCGCGACCTCGAGGCCGTTGGCAAGCGCGTAGCGGAGCGTCCTCCCTTCGATGTTGGTCGGGGACGGGTCGAAGGCTTCACCTTCGGCGACCGCTTCACGCCCCGTGTAGCCCGCCACCAGCTGCTCGATGTCGGGCACGTCCGGGATGAGGGCCCGGTCGGGGGCGGGCGTCGGATGGAACAGGCCGACGGTCCGGTTGCTCGGCTTGAGGTACGCCGAGGCGACACGGTTCACGTCCGAGGCGCTCACCTCCTCGATGCGGTCCCGGTGCAGGAAGAAGAGACGCCAGTCTCCCATGGCGGCCCACTCGGAGAGCTGGAGGGCGATGCCGGCCGAGGAGTTGAACGAGTTGGCGATGCGGGTGAGGAGCGACCGCTTGCCGCGCTCGACCTCCTCGTCCGTGACGGGCTCCGCTCCGCTCGCGACGCGGTCCACCACATCGTTCATGGCGCCGAGCACCTGCTGGAGGTCACGGTCACGGTCGGCGGACGCCGAGAGCAGGAGGGGGCCGGCCTCGCGAAGCTGGTACGTCCGCGCGCTCGCACGCGTAGCCAGGCGCGTCTCGACGAGCGCCCTGTAGAGCCGGCCCGAGGGGTTGTCTCCCAGCACGAAGGACAGGATCTCGACGGGGGCGTAGTCGGGGTGTGAGCCCGGGGGGATGTGGTACATCGCCGTGAGGTGCTGCACCTCGCCTACGCGGCGCAGCGTGACCGTACGCTCGCCGTCCTGCGTCGGCTCGTCGGTGTACGTGGGATAGAGGATGTCGCTTCCCGTCCGGGCTGGCCGTGGGATGGAGCCGAACTTCTCGACCACGAGGTCGAGCGCGAGGTCGGCGTCGAAGTTACCGGCAACCACGAGCACCGCGTTGTCGGGCTGGTAGTACTTCCTGTAGAAAGCCCGTAACCGCTCGATCGGCACGTTCTCCACGTCGGAGCGCGCCCCGATCGTCGACTTCCCGTAGTTGTGCCAGAGGTACGCCGTCGACATGGTGCGCTCGACGAGGATGCGCATGGGATCGTTCTCACCCGCCTCCATCTCGTTGCGCACGACCGTCATCTCGGAGGCCAGGTCCTCTGCACGCACGAAGGAGTTGACCATGCGGTCGGCCTCGAGGTCGAGCGCCCACTCGAGGTTGTCTGCCGAGGCGGGGAAGATCTCGAAGTAGTTGGTTCGGTCGTACCAGGTCGACCCGTTCGGCTGCGCGCCCCGCTCGTTCAGCTCCCGGTCGATATCCGGGTGGCGCTCGGAGCCCCGGAAGAGGAGGTGCTCGAGCAGGTGCGCCATGCCGGTCTCGCCGTACCCCTCGTGTCTCGAGCCCACGAGGTAGGTGATGTTGACGGTGATCTGTGGCTTGCTCGGATCCGGGAAGAAGAGCACGCGCAGGCCGTTGTCGAGCCGGTACTCGGTGATCCCCTCGACGGTCGTCACGGGCTCGAGAGCCGTGGTCTGCTGCGTCGCGGCGGGTGCCGGCGTGAGCACTGCCATGAGCGCGAATCCGGCGCCGAACAGCCCCAAGTGTCGACTGACCATCACGTCCCCCCGAGTGTACGTCGCGCGCCTCGTCTGCCCCACGATCCTAAACGTCATTCTACACGGAGGCTCCTCAGCCGGTTCAGCGCGGCGGCGAGCTCGTGCCGCCGAAACCCGGCCAGGTCACCGACCTTCCACGGCTCGAGCGCGTCGAGCCCGCCGGCTGCGACCGCCACCTCGACCCGGTCGAGGGCCTCCGGCAAGGGGGCGCCCTCGTGGTGCAGCTCCTCGGCCAAGTACGCGAGCGCGAGCCCGATCGCTCGCGCCTGGGCTCGACTGACGAGCTGCTCCACGGCCACGAGGTCGATCGTCTCGGTGCCCACCACGACCGTGCGGTCGTCGGGCACGCGTACGTAGACCTGGCGCCGACCGCGGCGGGCGTCCAGCGCCCCAGCCGCGACCCGGCGGGGGGTCGGCGTCCGGCCGGTCGAGCCGCGCTCGGAAGCCCTGCCCGTCGGGTTCGCTTCCGCGATCCGCTTCGCGTCCGCGGTCACTTCCTCGGGCCGGTACTCGACCATTCTGAGGACCGTGTCCGCCACGTCGAGGTAGTCGCCGCTCCCGCCGATCACGAGCGCGCAGCTCACCCCCTCCCGCCCGTAGAGTCCCCGCACGCGGTCGACGAACGGTGTGATCGGCTCGCGATCGGGCGGGACGAGGAGCTGCATGCGGCGGTCGCGGATCATGAAGTTCGTCGCCGACGTGTCTTCGTCGATGAGGAGGAGGCGGGATCCACCCTCCACCGCCTCGACGATCGCCGCCGCCTGGCTCGTCGACCCCGAGGCGTTGCCCGAGGTGAAGCGGCGGGTATCCCGGCCGAAGGGAAGTCCGTCGATGAACGCCGAGATGTCGACGCCGACCACGGAGCGGCCGTCCTCGGCACGGATCTTCACCGCGTCGTCGCGTGTGACCGCGAGCTCGCGCCCGTCGCCGGGGCGGTGGTTGTACACGCCCGCTTGGAGCGCTTGCAGGAGCGTGCTCTTGCCGTGGAAGCCGCCTCCGACGATCAGGGTCACGCCTTCCCGGACGCCCATCCCGGTGACCGGACCGGCGTTCGGGAGCTCGACCGTGACCCGGAGGCCCTCCGGGGACTCGAACGGCACCACCTCCGTCCCTTCGAGGGGCCGGTCGTCGATGCCGCTGCGGCGCGGCAAGCGGGCGCCGTCGGCGACGAAGGCGACCAGCCTCCGCTCGGTGAGACCCGCGCGGGCCGCCGTCGCGTCCTCGTTCGTCGCCGCGTGCAGCTCGATGACCTCTGCGTCGTGTGCGCTCGCCAGCAGAGTCGAGCGGACGAGGTTCGGCACCTCCTCGACCATCATCGTCGACGCTTGGATTCCCGCCACCCGCCGGCCGCGCGCCGGGAGGCCGACGGTGAAGCGCGCCTCCAAGCTGCCGTCCCCGGCGACCATGACCGCGGTCTGCGGGAGCGTCTTCTGTCCCGGGTGCTCCATGGCGATCTCGCCGCTCCGGCCCGTGCCACGGTCTCGCGAGACCCCGTGGGCAGCCTCGGCGAAAGCGCGCGCGAGGCACGCGGCCGTCCCGAGCGCCCGCGCCTCGCTGCGGAACGAGGCGGGGGGAAGCCCCGCCGCACGGGCGGTGACCGTCACGCGCACCCGCGTCGGCGCTGCGTAGGGATCGCCCTGGACGTGGTCGACGTGCAACACGAAGTCGCCGAAGCGCCATGACCCCTCGAGCCGCTTGTACGACTTGTAGCCTTCGCCGTCGAGGCTCCGTAGGAGCCCTTCGAGGTCTTCGGGGGCCCGCGCCTCAGAGGCCACGGAACTCGGGCTGTCGCCGGTCGCGCCGGGCGGCGAGCCCCTCGCGCAGGTCGGCCGACCGCGCGCACGCCTCGATCAGACGCGCGGCCTCGGCTTCGTCGACGCGGCCCCCCGCGATCTGCCGCAACAGGCGCTTCATCGCCTGCACGGCGAGCGGTGCCTGCGAGGCCAGCCGGCTCGCGAGCGCGCGTGCCTCTTCCTCCAGCGCCTCCGGGGGGACGAGCCGGTTCAAGAACCCGACGCGCAGCATCTCCTCGGCCCCCAGCTCCTCCCCTGCGAGGAGGAGTCGGCTGGCCACGCCCAGCCCGAGCGCCTCCACGTAACGGCGGAGGCCGGCGAGCGGATAGCAGAGACCGAGCCGCGCGGCGGGAACGGACATCCGGCTTCCCGTCACGCCGATCCGGAAGTCGCAGGCTAGCGCGAGCTCCGTGCCGCCCCCGAAGACGTCCCCGTTGATCGCACAAACGGTCGGCACCCGCACGGCGGCCAGGTGCTCCGTGAGTGCCTCGAAGGTCGCGCCCGTCATCGCGCCGCTCTCGATCTCGTCCAGCGAAGCGCCCGAGCAGAACGTCGGCCCCCGGCCCGAGAGCACGAGCACGCGGACCTCTTCCGCTGCGTCCACGCGGTCGAGGTGGCGGTGCATCTCGGCGACGTCGCGCGAGCCGACCGCGTTGTGCACCTCGGGACGGGCGAGCTCGATGCGGGCGACCGGGCCGCCGAGGGAGAGTATGGGGGAGGTCGCGGTGGCTTCGGAGGGAGTCACCGAGGCATCATAAGCCGCGTGTGTTGCGAATCGCCAGCAAACTGCGAGGATCATAGACTGTCCGACTTCGACACCGGAGAGGGAGACCAGATTGGGCGCCATTCGCGAGTTCATGGAGAGGCACTATCTCCATTTCAATGCGAGGGAGACCCTCGACGCGGCGAAGGCCTACGAGGCGCACTTGGAGGCCGGTGGCAAGATGCTGGTCGCCATGGCCGGCGCGATGTCCACGGGAGAGTTCGGCATCATCCTCTCGCGGATGATCCGCCAGGGTAAGGTCCACGCGATCTCCTGCACCGGTGCGAACCTGGAGGAAGACGTCTTCAACCTCCTCGCGCACGACGAGTACGAGATCGTACGGTCGTGGCGCGAGCTATCCGCCGCCGACGAAGTCGCCCTCTACGAGCGGGGCATGAACCGCGTGACCGACACCTGCATCCCCGAGACCGTCATGCGCCATCTCGAGTCGAGGCTCGTGGCGTGCTGGGGACGCGCGTCGGAGGCGGGTGAGCGTAAGTCGCCGGCCGGGTACCTCTTCGAGGTGCTCGACGATCCCACCTTGGCGCAGCACTTCCAGATCGATCCCGCGAACTCGTGGATGCTCGCGGCGAAAGAGGCGGGCATCCCCGTATTCGCGCCGGGCTGGGAAGACTCGACCACGGGCAACATATTCGCGTCCAATGTCATGAAGGGGAACGTCTCCAGCCACCTCTGCGTGAAGACCGGCACGGAGCAGTTCCAGGCGCTCATCGAGTGGTACGAGGAGAACCACGGCAACGGTGAGCATCCGTCGGTTGGCTTCTTCCAGATCGGCGGCGGGATCGCGGGGGACTTCGCGATCTGCGCGGTGCCGTGCATCACGCAGGACCTGGGTCGCGACGTGCCCGTGTGGGGCTACTTCTGTCAGATCACGGACGCGCGTCCCTCGTACGGTGGTTACTCGGGGGCACCCGCGAACGAGAAGATCACCTGGGGCAAGCTCCGCGGCGACACGCCCCGCTTCGACATCAACTCCGACGCCGCGATCGTTGCGCCGCTGATCTTCGGATACGTGCTCGGGGACTGACCTCGTAACCCGGCCGTCGCGCGCCGGGCGTCACCGCGCGCGGTTCACCTCCGACGGGCCGAAGGACAGCCACGTGCCCTGGTACGCTCCGGCGTGTGCGTCCGGCTGGGTCCAGTCGCAGACGCCGTCCGGGAAGATCGTCTGGAGCTCCGCCCACTCGGCCGGCGTGAACGTCACCCGGTAGTCGGCGGGGTCGAGTGGCTTCAGGCGACAGCTCACCACGTCGTTGGTGAGCGGAGCGCCGGCGACGTGGCGCGGGGTGGGATAGGCCGGGTAGATCGCGCCACACTTGCCTTCGCCCGGGTACGCGAGCGGCTCGATGACGCGTACGCGCTCCGCGTCGCCCGAGTCCCAGCAGTGATCGACCAGGTCGGCGGGGCGCGCCGGGCCCACGCGCTCGGAGCGGGGTCCATGCTCCTCTCCCCGCACGAGATTCATGAGCCACTCGTCCATCTGACGGAAGAGAACGCCGAGGTCGGGGCGGTCCTCCGTGTAGCCCCAGCGGCCGCCGACCGCCATGACGTGGTTGTCGGCGTGCCCGTTCGCCCTCTGGAGCCGCGCGCGGGTCGTGAACTGGTGCACGATCATGTGAATGTCCCCGTCGGGCCGGTGGTCCGTGTAGGAGCGGTAATCGATGACGGGCGTGGAGGCGAGACCGGCCCCGCCGTAGAGCACCCGTCCGGTCTCGACCGCGCGGCGGGCCGCCTCGGGATCGGCGCGATGGCGCTCACGGACGTGATCGAGGTCGACGTCGAAGCCGCCGATGTCCCGGTTCAGCGCGAGGAACTGCTCCTTGGTGATCCGCGCCGAGTTCAGCACCTCGAGACCGTACTGCACCCCGTGATTGTCGAGGGGGCGCCCGGCGAATCCGGTCGATTCGTCGATGCCGTACACGTTCACCGTGTGATCGTAGACCGTCGCCCGGATGCCGTCGGGCTTCGCCCGCGTGTAGCGCATCGCCTCGAGAGCCGCGATCCCCGCGACCTCGGCCCCCTGCGACTCCGGGGGTGCCCCTTCTTCGTGCGTCGGGTCGATCCGTGCCGCACCCGCCGCGAGGTTGGCGATGCTCCCCCACGAGCCGAAGCCGGACACGAGCCGCTGCTGCTCCCGCGTGAACTTCCCGCGTGCGACGTGGGTGAAGTAGTGGTGCAGCAGGCGGGCGTCGGCGAGCGTGAAGATCGTCGCGGACGTCACGTCGGGGAAGCTCGACGAGACGATGATTCCGTCGAACACGCCTGGGTAGTTGTCGGCGGTCTGGTGGCTCTGATACGAGCCTCCCGACCCGCCGGTCCCGATCGTGTACACGGGCACCCCATACGACTCGACGAAGCGCTCCTTGACCATGATATGGGTCTCGGAGGCGAGCAGGTCGTTGCAGTTGTTGCCGAAGACGTTGAGCGACGCGGAGGTGACGGCGAAGCCCATGCCGAGGAGCCCCTCGTCGAGGACCGTGCCGGCGCTCCCCCCCTGTCGATGCCAGCCGCTGCGGCACCCGCCTCCGTGCGTGTAGACCAGCTTGCCGTTCCACCCGGGGCTGCGCGTCCACGGGTCCGGGGTCGGTGAGGCCGGGTCGTGGAGGATCGCGCTCTGGTAGATCGCTCGGTTCACGGTGCCCGTCTGCACGCGCACCACGAACGGCACCGTCACCCCGTCGAGAGTCGTCGCCTTCGCCACCTCGGCGGCTCCCGCGGTATACGGCCGAAACTCTCCGTCCGCCGCGGACAGGTACACGTAGTCCACCCGCGTCGCGACCGAGCAATGCTCGTCGAGGGGCGCGCCGAGGGACTCGCCGGAAGCGAGCCGGAACTCCTCCGTCTGACAGAGGAAGGGCGTTTGGTGCGGACCCGACAGGATCGGGCCGTGGATCGGATAGCTCGTGACCTCGAGCTCAGCGGGCGGGGTCCGGGGCACACGCGCTTCCACCCGGTTCACACCGTCGTGGAGACCGCTCACGAGTCCGACGAGGCGGTCGCTCCCTTCGACGGGGCGGAACGAGCCGGACACGTCCCGCCCGTTCACGCGCACGACGAGCTTTGCGGGATCCGCGTCGGCCCCCAGCTCGACGCCGAGCAGCACGTCTCCGCCGGTCACGAGGTAGGGCCGGGTCGAGAGGCTCTCGATGTGCAGCTCGGAGCGGGCCGCGAAGCCCCCGTCGGCGCGGCAACCGGCGAGACCGGGCACGACGAGTGAGAGGGTCACCAGGGAGAGAAGTCGCTGCCGGAAGGTCATCGTCCGTCTCGGCTCCGGTGGCATGGGCGCTGCGGCTCCGCTCCGAGGAGCCGACGGCACGGTGGCGGGGGGGTGGCGGCTCCGTCAAGAACCGGCCCGCTCGAGCGGGGGCTTCGCGCAGCGTCGCTCCTCGGGTTGCTGGTCGCCAACGGGGCCGCGATACTCCGACCGCCCTTCTTCGAGCCCGAATTCCGCGTCCAGGTGATCGATGACCGGTGAGTCGTACGAGGCCGGGGCCGGCGCCCCGGGGTACGGCGCGGCGCGCCCCGACGACGAGGTTTCCCTCTGGGAGATCCTGGCCGTCCTGGTGAGGCGCCGCGGCACGATCGTCCTCACCACGCTCCTCGCCGTCGCGGGTATCCTCGCGTTCACGCTCCTCCGCCACGAAACCTTCACCACGCAGGCGTCCTTCCGCCCGCAGGGATCGGAGGCTTCGACGTCCGAGCTGCTGGCCTTGGCCAACCAGTTCGGCGTCCGCGTGCCCGGCGGAGGCTCGGGCGAGGAGGCGAGCCCCGCCTTCTACGCCGACCTGGTTGCCTCCCGGGAGATCCTGTACCGGGTCGCGAGCCGCCCCTTCGAGGTCCGAGGCGTCGGATCGGCCTCGCTCGCCGACCTCTTCGAGATCGACGAGGAAACCGAGGATCTCCGTCTCGAAGAAGCGATCGAGACCCTGCGCGAGGACGTGATCTCGATCCAGACGGGTCGCGAAACCGGGATCGTGACCATCGGAGTGCGGACCGAGTGGCCGGACCTCTCGCAGGAGATCGCCGCTCGACTGCTCGACGAGATCGCGCGCTTCAACCTGCACACGCGACAGTCGCAGGCGGCCGCCGAGCGGCGCTTCATCCAGGAGCGCGTCGACTCCGCCCGCGAGGCGCTGCTCACGGCCGAGCGCGCCATGCAGGGGTTTCTGCAGGCCAACCGCCAGTGGCAGAACTCCCCGGATCTCACGTTCCAGCATGACCGCCTCGAGCGCGACATCTCACTGCGACAACAGGTCTATACGACGCTGGTGCAGTCCTTCGAGCAGGCCCGCATCTCCGAGGTCCGGGACACACCCGTGATCACGGTGCTCCAGGCGCCGTTCCTCCCCCCGGGACCCGATGACCGGCGCTTGCTCCTCGTCACCGCGCTGGGCATCGCACTCGGAGGGATCGCCGGAATCGTGCTCGCGTTCGCGCGCGAGGCCATGACCCGACCCGCGCCCGGGGATCCGGGCCGGGAAGACTTCCGCAGGAGCTGGGAGGGGCTGGTCCGCTCGTTCTCTTTCGGGCGGGGACGCTCGGCCTGAGGCAGCCCGCTAGCGCGTCCCCTCGGGCGCGCGCGTCACGACCTCGCGCAGGAGTCGGTTGACCGGGTCGCCCGCGCGGGGCCACAGGTATCGATCCGAGACGAGATTCAGGGCCGTGCGTACTCCGGCGAAGTGGTCGGCCACGTCGCTCAGCACCCGGTCGAGCCCGAGGGGTCCGGCCTCGGGACTCCGGGCCGCGAGGTGGTACCCCGTCGTACCCATTCGCTCGTAGTAGCTCAGCGACGGCGCCCCCTTCCGCCGGGAGCGGGCCTCCAGGTAGTCGGGGAACAGGCCGGACAGCCAGAGTGAGAAGTTGCCAAGGTGCGAGCGGAGCAGGAACGCCTCCCGCGGATCGGCCGACGCCAGCCGCACCACCATGTCGACCAGGTAGTAGTACTCGTCGTTGGTCGTGTCCGAGACCCGGTAGGCGCGTCCGGCGCGGCCGAAGGCGACGATCATCGACGCGACGTAGTCCGCGGTCGCGCGGTCCTGGATGCCCACCTCGAGCAGCGCGTGACGCACCAGGACGTAGAACACCAGGCTCGTCGGTGCCGAGGCGTCGGGGTGGGTCAGGAGGGCGTTGAGCACACGGGGATCGTCCAGGAGCGCATCGGCTCCCTCCTCGTCCAGCCGCCGCTCGGCGCCGGCGACGATGTCCTCGTCGCCGTGCCCCAGGAGGTGCACGAGGTGGAGGACGTCACGGCGGCTGAACGACGCTCGGATCGTCGGCAGGATCATCGTCCTTGGCACTCCGGGCTCGATGGAAGCAGCGGGAACGTCTCGACGACATCTGTTCCTACACTGCCCCGGATCCGTCCGGTCCGGCAATGGTTTTGCACGGGCACCCCCGTCCGACCCCGATTGCCGTTAGTTTTCATGGCTTTTCCACCGACCCAAGACCCGATTGCCCGGGGGCTTCCGCCCCCTTCCCATGCAGATTCGCAACATCGCCATCATCGCTCACGTCGATCACGGCAAGACGACCCTGGTCGACCAGATGTTCCGCCAGGCGGGCGTCTTCCGCGCCAACCAGGCCGTCCAGGAGCGTGTGATGGATTCGAACCCGCTCGAGCGCGAGCGTGGCATCACGATCCTGGCCAAGAACACTGCCGTCGACTGGCGCGGCGTGAAGATCAACATCGTCGACACCCCGGGCCACGCCGACTTCGGTGGCGAGGTGGAGCGCATCCTTCGCATGGTCGACGGCGTCGTCCTGCTCGTGGACGCGGCCGAGGGGCCCATGCCCCAGACCCGGTTCGTGACCCGAAAGGCGCTCGACCTCGGCCTGCTGCCGCTGGTGGTCATCAACAAGGTCGACCGCGCCGACGCTCGTCCGCTCGCGGTGCACGACGAGGTGCTCGAGCTCTTCATGGATCTCGACGCCACGGACGCGCAGCTCGATGCGCCGTTCCTCTACGCAGTGGGGCGTGACGGCTGGGCATCGCCGGACCACGAAGCGACGGGGGGTGACCTGACCCCCCTGTTCGATACGATCGTGGCGCACTTCCCGGCTCCCGAGGTGGACACGGAGGGTCCGTTCCAAATGCTCGTCTCGACGCTCGACCACTCGTCGTACGTGGGCCGCATCGCCATCGGGCGGATCGAGCGAGGCGCCGTGCGTGTGGGAGATGCCGTCGCGCTCCTGGACCTGGGGCCCGAAGGCATGGTCGAAGACACGGCCGAGGCGGAGCTCGCCAAGGTCTCGAGACTATACACCTTCAGCGGCCTCGACCGGATCGAGGTCGAAGAGGCGCACGCCGGTAACATCGTCGCCCTGGCGGGCCTGGAGGGGGTGGAGATCGGCAAGACGCTGACCCACCCGGACCACCGGGAACGGCTGCGCGGCATCGCCGTGGAGCAGCCGACGCTCTCGGTCGACTTCACCGTCAACAACTCGGCCTTTGCGGGGCAATCGGGGACGTTCGTGACGACGCGTCAGCTCCGCGAGCGGCTCTACCGGGAGCTCGAGCGAAACGTCGCCCTCCGCGTGGAGGAGACCGGCCAGACCGACACGTTCACGGTGAGCGGGCGGGGGGAGCTGCACCTCTCGATCCTCATGGAGACGATGCGGCGCGAGGGGTACGAGTTCCAGGTCTCGCGGCCTCGGGTGATCACGCGGCGCGCTCCCGACGGGAAGCTCCAGGAGCCCTACGAGGAGGCCGTGGTCGAGGTCCCCTCCGACATGGTCGGCACGGTCATCGAGAAGCTCGGCTCCCGCCGCGGCGAGATGGTCGAGATGCGCCCCATGGGCGAGTCGGGCACCACGCGCCTCCGCTTCCGCGTTCCGGCGCGGGGCCTCTTCGGTTACCGCTCGGAGTTCCTCACCGACACGCGCGGCGAAGGCATCCTGCACCACAACTTCCACTCGTGGGGCAACTGGGCCGGGCCGATCAAGGGACGGACCCGCGGGGTTCTCGTGGCCGACCGGCCTGGCCGCGCCGTGGCGTTCGCGCTATTCGGGCTGCAAGAGCGGGCCACCCTCTTCGTGGCGCCTGGCGACGAGACCTACATGGGCATGATCGTCGGAGAGAACTCCCGCACCGACGACATGGAGGTGAACGTGAGCAAGGAGAAGAAGCTCACGAACATGCGGACCACGGCCGCGGACGAGAACATCAAGCTCGAGCCGCCACGAAAGGTCACGCTCGAGCTTGCGCTCGAGTTCATCGAAGACGACGAGCTCATCGAGGTCACCCCGGCGGCGATCCGTTTGCGCAAGCGCATCGTGGACGCGAACGATCGCAAGAAAGCCGCTAAGAGGGCGAGTCAGCCGGCGTAGGTACGGCGCGTTGGACCGAGCTCGTTTCGAGGCAGCCGCGACGTTCGAGGAGTACCTCGAGACGGTGGATCGCAACCGCGATCTCTGGCACGCCGTCTACCAACGCGCGAGCGCGCCCGAGGAGCTCGTCGCCGCCGCGAGGGCCCAGCCCGGCCGCTGGCACCTGTTGGCGCTCTCCGAGGACTGGTGCGGCGACGCCGTGAACACACTCCCGGTCGTGGCTCGACTCGCCGACGCGGCCGGGTGGGACTTCCGTGTGCTGTCGCGGGACGACAACCCGGACCTGATGGACGCGCATCTCACGAACGGGCGGAGCCGGTCCATCCCGGTCGTGATCGTCTACGACCAGGGCTTCCGCGAGATCGGCTGGTGGGGTCCGCGTCCCGGCGAGATCCAGGAATGGGTGCTCGGGGAGGGCCTGGCGATGCCCTCTCCGGAGCGCTACAAGGTCGTGCGGCGCTGGTACGCGAAGGACAAGGGACGTACGACCTTGAAGGAGCTTCTCGAGTTGCTCTCGGATGGACGCTGAGTCTCCGATCGACATCACCCCGAGGCCACGCGCCCGACGCCTGGGGCTGTTCGCGCTCGCCTTCGGGTCCGGCTTCGCGGTTCTCACGATCGAGATCGCCGGGGCGCGGCTCATCGCGCCGGTGTTCGGACTCTCGGCGGTGCCTTGGACCGCGGTCATCGGCGTCATCCTCGCGGCGCTCGCGGTGGGTAGCCACCTCGGGGGGCGCCTCGCCGACGCCGGGACCGTCCCGCTCGCTTCGATCCTGACCATCGCCGGCTTCACGGGCGCCCTTCCGGTGCTCGGAGAAGCCGTCCCCTGGATGGCGAGGGACGTGCTCGGATTCATCCCGGGTGCGGTCGCCAGCGCCCTGATCCTCTTCGCGCCGCCCGTCCTCTGTCTCGGGGCGGTCGTGCCGTATCTCGTACAGGCCGACACCGAGAGCCTGGGTGCCGTCGGGCGCAGAGCGGGGGACGTGAGCGCGGCGGCCACGGCCGGGTCCATCGCCGGCAGTTTCATGACCGGCTTCGTGCTCCTGCCCCTGATGCCGCTCCCGGTTTTGCTCGGGCTCACGGCCGCGGCGCTCCTCCTCATGGCGGCCGCCTCGAGCCGACTGCTCGGGGGCGGGCCGGGCCGAGGCCAGCTCGTGGTCGCTGCGCTCGCGCTCGGCGCGAGCGGCTTCCTCGCGGCGCGGCCCTCGCCCGAGGTGCTGCACGCCGAGCAGACTGTCTATTCCACCGTGCGCGTCACGGAGCGCGAGTGGCAGGACGGGCGCCTCGTCCGCGAGATGTTCCAGAACGGGGGCTCGTCCTCGGCCGAATACGTCGACACGGGCGAGTCCGCCCACGAGTACGTGACGGTCAGCCTCGAGCTCCTCGAGCCCGTGATCCACGACGTCGAATCGATGCTCGTGCTCGGGGGCGCGGCGCTCACGCTTCCGGTGGTGTTCGAGCGCCGCCGGCCCGGCATGCGGATCGACGTCGTTGAGATCGACCCCGCCGTGACCGAGCTGGCCGAGCGGTACTTCGCCTACGGGCAGGTGCCCCGGCCCAACATGCGGGTGCACCACGAGGACGGACGCATGTGGCTTCGCACGTCGCAGGACACCTTCGACCTCGTCTACCTGGACGTCTTCGACCACCTGCTCACCGTGCCCTGGACCATGGTGACGCGAGAGGCGCTTCGGGACATGGCGGCGAGCCTCGAGCCGGACGGCCTGTTCATGGCCAACATCCTGTCGCCCCTCTCGGGGCCGGGAGTGGCCTTCTTGGAGCGCTTTCGGGCGACGCTCTCGGAAGTCTTCGCTGAGGAGCGCGTCTACCTGACCGATCCGAGTCTGGACCCGGTCGTGACGCAGAACCTCGTCGTGATCGCCGGCAACGCCCCCGGCGCGTTGCCGACCTCCACGCTCCGCGAGACCGACGTGAGGGCCTCCGGGCGCCCGCTCACCGACGCCTGGGCTCCGGTGGAGTACCTCCAGGCGAAAGTGTTCCTGCGGGGCCTCGGATGGAGGTGATCCGATGCCCGTGATCTTCAAGGACGGGGTGGCCGCGAACACGCACCCGCTCAACGTCGTGGAGGTGCAGGACGACTTCGTCGCGAAGGTGGACGAGGTCACCCGGCCGCCGCTCTACGAGGTCTACATGCGGATGGCGGAGGAGCTCGCCAAGCGCTCGACCTGCGCCCGCCTCCAGGTCGGAACGGTGCTCACCGACCCGCGGCTCGAGCACGTGGTCGCGATCGGTTACAACGGCAACGCGCGCGGCTTCCCGAACCGGTGTGACTCGGTCGAGCCGGGGAGGTGCGGCTGCATCCACTCGGAGATGAACGCGCTCGTGAAGTCCCCCGGCGAGCTGCCCGACAAGGTGGCGTTCGTGACTGCGAGCCCCTGCGTCATGTGCGCCAAGCTCATGGTCCAGGCCAAGGTCTCGTACCTCTTCTACCGCGAGCCCTACCGGGATGCGGCCGGTCTGGACGTCCTGGAGCGTGCCGGGATCGTCACCGTGCACTACACCCGCTGGCGGGAGGCCTGGCGGGAGTAGGGTGGGCGGGCCGGGGCCGGTCCCCCGCGCCTGGAATTCATCTGCGGTCCCATTAGCTTGTGGTCCCGCCAAACGCCACGCTGGACCCTACATCCTTTCAACAGCAGGCCCTTCCGCGAACTCCCGCGGGGGGGTATGGAATCTTGAGCAAATCGACTTCCGGCGCCGGCGGGCTGCCGCACGGCGGCCGTTTCTTCCTTCCCGGCCCCACCGAAGTTCATCCCGACGTGCTCGCCGCGCAGACGCGGCCGATGATGAGCCACCGCGGTGCCGGCATCAACGAGCTGATGAAGCAGCTCCAGGCGGGCCTCGAGACGGTCTTCGTCACCAAGCGGCTGGTCTTCGTGGTCACGTCCTCCGCAACGGGCCTCATGGAGGCGGCGGTCCGCAACGCGGGCCGTACGCGCATCCTCTCCCTGGTGAACGGTGCGTTCAGCAAGCGCTTCGCCGATATCGCCCGTGCTTGTGGGTTCGAGGTCGACGAGATCGAGGTGCCTTGGGGCGCGGCGCACGACCCGGACCAGCTTCGTGAGCAGCTCGGCAAGCAGGCTTACGACGCGGTCACGATGGTCCATTCGGAGACGTCGACGGGTGTGCTCAACGACGTGAAGTCGCTGGCGGCCGTCGCGCACGAGTTCGAGGACGTCCTGGTGCTCGTGGACTCGGTATCGGGCTTCGGCGGTGCGGAGCTTCGCCCGGACGAGTGGGGCCTCGACTTCCTGCTCACGGGGTCGCAGAAGGCCTTCGCGCTGCCGCCGGGGCTCGCCTTCGGCGTCGCCTCGGAGCGCATGATGGAGCGCTCGACCACGGCCAAGTACAAGGGCGTGTACTTCGACCTCAAGAAGTACGCCTCGAGCCAAGCGAAGTGGCAGTCCCCGTCCACCCCCGGGCTCTCGACCATGTTCGCCCTCCAGGTCCAGCTCGAGCGCATGGTGGGAGAGGGGATGAAGGCGCGTTGGGCGCGTCATTCGGCTATGGCCGCGCGCACGTACGAGTGGGTCGACGCGAACCGCGACCGGGCGGGAGGACTCGAGGTACTCGCGCCCGAGGGGTACCGCTCGCCCTGCGTGACGGCGATCAAGGTGGGTGAGCCCGAGCGGGCCCCGAAGATCCCGAAGGCGATGACGGAGCGCGGTTACGTGATCGGTGGCGGCTACGGGGACCTCAAGCCGACGACGTTCCGGATCGGCCACATGGGAGACCACACGGTCGAGGGCCTCGACGCGATGCTCGATGTCCTCACCGAGGTGGTCCGGTGAGCGGCGGCAAGTTCCGCGTCCTCGTCACCGACAAGGTGGCGGGCCCGGCGCTGGGTGCGCTGCTCGCGGACGAGCGCTTCGAGGTCGTACAGGTCGACGACTCGTCGAAGCCCGAGTTCGCCGAGGCGCTGACGACGGCCAACGGGCTCATCGTCCGCTCCGCGACCAAGGTCAAGGCGGACATGCTCGACAGGGCCCCGCTGCTCAGCGTGGTGGGGCGGGCCGGCGTGGGGGTGGACAACATCGACCTGGTCGCGGCGACCGAGCGCGGGGTGGCGGTGCTCAACGCGCCCGCCGGCAACACCGTGTCTGCCGCGGAGCTGACCATGGCGCTCATCCTCGCCATGGTACGGCGGGTGGCCGAGGCCGATGCCTCGGTCCGAAAGGGAGACTGGGCGCGATCGAAGTTCCAGGGTGTGGAGCTCCGCGGGCGTACCCTCGGACTCGTGGGGGCCGGACGCATCGGTGGAGAGGTCGCCAAGCGGTGCCAGGCCTTCGGCATGGGCGTCGTCGCGTACGATCCGTACCTGACCGATGAGCGCGCCGCGGAGCTCCATCTCGAGCTCGTCGAGCTCGAAGAGGTCCTCACGCGGGGCGACGTGATCTCGCTGCACGTGCCCTTCACCGATGCGACGAAGGGGATGATCGGCAAGGAAGCTCTGGCCAAGATGAAGAAGGGCACCTTCCTGGTGAACGTCGCCCGCGGTGGAGTCGTGGACGAGGCGGCGTTGGCCGAGGCGCTCAACTCCGGGCACCTCGGTGGCGCGGCGCTCGACGTATTCGAGAACGAGCCGCTGGAGGAGGGGTCGGCGCTCCGGACCGCGAAGAACTCGCTGCTCACGCCACACCTGGGGGCATCTACCAGCGAAGCACAGGAGCTGGTGGCTAGCGAGATCGCCGAGGCAGTGCGCGCCGCGCTCGCCGACGGGGACCTGTCTCGTGCGCTCAACGCGCCGGCGATCGGTGGAGAGGCGCTGCGCAGGCTCGCGCCCCTCTTGGAGCTGGGCCGGGCGCTCGGCAACCTCGGCTGTGCCGTGGCTCCGGGCGGGATCCAGTCCGTCGAGGTGCGTTACGCCGGCGACTCGGATGAGGCGCCCAAGCCGCTCACCGCTTACGTGCTGATGGGCTTGCTGCAGAACGTGCTCGGCGCGGACCAGGTGAACTTCGTGAGCGCGGGACACCTCGCGACTCAGCGAGGGATTCGCGTCGCGCGTACGGAGCTCTCCCAGCGCTCCGACTACACCGAGTACGTCGAGGTCGTCCTGCAGGCCGAGAACGGCGAGCTGCGTCTGGCAGGCGCGCTCCTCGGCGAGACGCACCCGCGCATCGTCCGCATCGAGGACTATCGCGTGGACATCGTTCCGGCGGGGGCGCTGATCGTCCTCAAGAACCACGACGTGCCCGGCGTGATCGGACGGGTCGGCACGATCCTCGGGGACCACGGCATCAACATCGCCGAGTACCACCAGGCGCGGATGTCCAAGGGCGGCCAGGCGCTCGCCGCGATCGCCGTCGACGGGGACGTGGACGAGGGGGTACGGGGGGCCCTGCTCGGGCTGCCCGAGGTCTCCTCGGCCGTCGTCGTCCGCTTGAGCTGAGGTGCTGCGGTCGCTCGCGCGCGTAGTGGGCCGGTGATGACGCGGGCGCGCGGGTGAGGCTCACGTTCTGGGGAGCGGCGGGCACGGTTACCGGCTCGCTCCATCTGCTCGAGTACGACGACAAGCGGGTCCTGCTCGACTGCGGGCTCAACCAGGGCCGGCGGGCCGAGGCGGCCCGCCTGAACCAGGACTTCCCGGTGCCGCCGGAGCGGATCGACGCCGTGTTCTTGTCGCACGCGCACATCGACCACGCGGGTCTGCTGCCGAAGCTCCACCGGGAGGGCTTCCGCGGACCGGTGTACTGCACGCACGCGACGCGCGACCTCTCCGCGGCGATGCTCCCGGACAGCGCGCACATCCAAGAGAAGGACGCCGACTGGGTGAACCGCCGCGAGCGTCGGCGTGGCCCCGACCGCGTCGAGCCGCTCTATGCCATGGAAGACGCCGAGGCCGTGTTGGAGGGCTTCGTCGGTGTCGACTATGGCGAGCCCTTCTCCCCGCTCCCGGGCTTGGAGGTCGAGTACCGCGACGCTGGGCACATCCTCGGATCCGCGTCGATCTCGCTGTCCGTGCAGGAGCGCGGACGGAACGTGCGGATCGGGTTCACGGGCGACGTCGGACGGCCCGGACGCCCCATCCTGCGCGACCCGCAGCCGATGCCGGACTGCGACGTGCTGATCTGCGAGTCCACGTATGGAGGACGGGTGCACGAGCCGCCCGATCGCGCAAAAGACCGACTCGCCCATGTCGTCGCCGACACGGCACGGCGTGGCGGGAAGGTGATCATCCCCGCATTCGCGGTGGGGCGCACGCAGGAGCTCGTCTTCCGCCTCGAGCAGCTCTCGACCGAGGGGAGACTCCCTCCGATCCCGGTCTTCGTCGACAGCCCCCTGGCCGTGGACGTCACGGAGGTCTTTCGGGCGCACCCGGAGTGCTACGACGACGCCCTCCGCGAGTACATGCGAACGGACCCGAACCCCTTCGGCTTCGCGCGCCTGACCTACGTACGTAACACGGAAGACTCGAAGAAGCTCAATGGGTCACGGATCCCGATGGTGATCATCTCGGCGTCGGGCATGTGCGAGGCCGGTCGGATCCTGCACCACCTGCGCAACAACATTGAAGATCCGCGCAACACGGTGATGATCGTCGGCTACTGCGCTCCCGACACGCTCGGCCGCCGCATCGTGGACCGAAAGCGAGAGGTGAGAATCTTCGGGGAGTCGTATCGGCTGCGCGCGCAGGTCGAGGTCATGAACTCGTACTCGGCGCATGCCGATGAGCCGGAGCTCGTGGAGTTCGTCCGGCACCTGAGCCCGGAGCGGCTTCGGAAGATCTTCCTCGTCCACGGGGACCGCCCGCGCCAGGAGTCCCTCGCGCTCGCCCTCACGGCAGCCGGTTACGAGAAGCCGGAGATCCCGTCGCGCGGAGAGCGCTGGGAGCTGTAACCGGAGGACGGGCTGGGCCCGGACGCCGACCGGCGTCCGGGCCCCTAGCACCGCCCCTCACCCCGACCCCCCATCCCGTCGGCGCCGGCTCAGGCCGCGAAGAGCGCCTCGAGGTTCACGAAGCAGCCGGTCCAGCCCTGCACGTGGCTGTCCTTGATCTCCCCGTCCGGGAAGCCCTCGTGCGTGAGTGTCACCACGGTCTCGCCGTCCTTCTCCCCGAACTCGACGGTGACGAGCGTCTCGCCCATCGGGCTTTCCTTCCAGTCCCAGGTGTAGGCGATGCGGTGGGGAGGATCGATCTCCCGGTACGTCCCGAAGGCCGTGTGCGCCTTCCCTTCGACTTCCATCGCGAGCGTGAACGCGCCCCCGACCTTGAGGTCCGACTCGTAGCGGCGGACCCCGTCCGGCACCGGGCACGACCACTTCTTCACTTGATCGGGCTGCGTCCAGGCGGCCCATACCGCCTCGCGAGGGGCGCGGATCGTCCGGGTGATCTTGAGTGCCGTCATCGTGTCTACGCTCATCGGGTGTCTCCTCTCTCGTTGGATGACTTCTCGCCGCCACCGCCTGTGCTCGACCCCTCGAGATAGGCCGCCAGCGAGTCCAGCTGCTCGGTCCAGAACCTCCGGTGCATCTCGATCCAGCGGCTGGCCGTGTCGATCGAGCCCGGATCGAAAGAGCATCGGTGCACGCGACCGTCCTTCTCACGCCGAATCAGGCCCGCCTCCTCCATCACCTTGAGGTGCTTCGAGATGGCCATGAGCGAGACCTCGAACGGCTCTGCCAGCTCCGTGACGGAGGCGCTCCCCGACGTGGCGAGCCGCGTCAGGATCGCGCGTCGCGTCGGGTGTGCCAGCGCGGCGAAGGTCCGGTCGAGGGCGTCGTCTGCGAAGGTGACCATGAGCTCCAATGCTAAACCGATTGGTTTAGAATATGGAGGCGACCACCGGGGCACAAGGGGTAGGGGTGCTGCTCAGCGGCTGCGCTCTCGCAGGAAGGGCTCGAGCCGCTCGGGTTCGTCGGTCCCCAGGTAGTCGACTCCGGCGCCCAGCAGCCCCGCCCAGAGCTCGGGAGAGTCCGGAGTCCCCCAGAAGCGGATCTTGCGGCCCTCTCCACGGACGATGTCCGTCAGCTCCCGGGCCCGGGCGAGCCGTCCTGCGAGGGTGGGCGCCTCGACCATTTCCCAGTCGATGCTCACCATCGGCATCACCTCCGGCGCGACGTCCCTGGGCTCGTCGATACGCCCGTCGACCGCAATGCGGCGCACGGGGGTCGCGCGGACCAGCTCGACGGCCCGGTTCCCCGACAGGACCGCCGTCACGGGCCCGTGCTCGGGTGCTCCCTCCGACCAGCGTGTGAAGAGGTCGTCATACTCCGCCAGGGCCGCGTCCAGGGCACGGTACGCGGAAACGGCCTCGGTCTTCACGTCGATGAGGAGCTGCAGAGTCGTGCCCGGCTGCGAGAAGAGCCAGCCCCCGTGCATCCGCACCAACTGCCGAAGGGGATCGAGATAGAGCGCGCGGAGCGTGACACCGGCGCGGACCTCGCTCTCCTCGTGGGCCACGTAGAGCTCGTTCCCCTGGAGCACGATGTCGACCTCGATGCTCGCGAAGCCGCGGCCGAGCGCGTCGTGGAGGGGAACCGGCCGCTCGTAGTCGTTGTGCGCGTGGGCGCGGGCCAGGTAGGCGGGCGGGGCGTCGCCGTCCTGCGCGGCCAGCACGTTCGCGCTCACCGCGACGAGGAACGCCGCCACGACGAGCGACTTCGGAAATGTGCGTCGGCCGGGCGTCATACGCATGCCTCCTGAACAGGGAAGAAGCTACGGGGCCGGGCCGGGGGGTGCGAGGTGAACCGATGGCGGCCGGCATGCTACCCGCTTACCGTCGAAGAGAGCACGTTGCCCTCCATCCCCGGTGTCCGTGACCCACTCCGCACGCGCACTTGTGTGTGCGCTCCTCCTTTCGACGCCCGGGGCGAGCGCGGCCGCCCAAGGGACCGCTCCTCAGGTGGAGGCGACTCCGCGGGCGCGGACCGACCTCGACACGCGCCGTGAGATCGCCTTGGCGGCTCTCGGGATCGGCCTCCAGAGCGGCTACCGGCTGCTGCCTCATGCACGTCGACCCGTGCCCTCGCCGGGACTCGACCCTGCGTCGATCACGCTCGCCCTCGACCGCGAGGTCGTCGGGACGCGTAGCCTGGCCGCGGACGCCGCGAGCGACCGGACGCGAGACGGCGCGATCGCCCTGGCGCTCGTGGTGACGACCGTGACCGCCGGGAGCCAGGAAAGGTGGAGTGAGCTCGGGCGACGGGGCGTGGTGTTGACCGAGACGTTCGCCATCGCCCACGGCCTCACGTACCTGGGGAAGCGCGCTTTCGGTCGCGCGCGGCCCTACGCCTTCCTGCCCGCGTCCGAGCGCCCGAGCGGATCCGCCTTCGACGTTTCCAAGAACAGCGCGTTCGAGTCGATGCCCTCGGGGCATGCCTCATCGGCCTGGACGGGCGCCGCGGTCGCCATCACGGAGCACTTGATGAGCCGCCCCCGAGCAGGGGCCCTGGAGCGCGCGGCCGTCGGCTTCCTGGGCGGCGGGCTCGCGGGAGCCACGGCGGCGTTACGGGTGGCGGCCGGACAGCACTTTCCCTCGGACGTGATCGCCGGTTCCGGCATCGGCCTCCTCACGGGCGTCACCGTCCCCCTCCTGCATCGGGGCGACCGAGCCCTCCCGAGCCGGCGCGCGTGGCTCGAGACGTCGGGCGGCGCCGCGCTCGGCGTGCTCGTCGGGATCCTGGTGGCGCGCGCCTACTGACGGGCTGTCCGCTAGAAGACCGCGCTCGGCGGCATCGTGAGGAGTCGCGCGTAGAGCTCGATCGCGTACCAGAGGTTCGCGATCCGCAGGTTCTCGTCGGGCGCGTGCTGGTTGTTGTCGTGATTCGCCACAGGCACGTTCACGAACGGCTTGCCGAGTCCGTCGGAGACCAGGTACAGGGGGAGCGAGCCGCCGAGCCCGGGGGCGAGCACGAGCGAGCCCGGGCCGAACGCGTCGTCCGCCGCCGCCCGCGCGGCCGCGATGACCTCCTGGACGAACGGATCGGCCATCGACGTGCGCGCGGCAGGATACCCGCTCGAGCGGGTCACCTTTGCGATCTTGGGGTGAGCCAGTCGAGTCGCGAGGTCGGGGTCCTCCCGCACGATGGTGTAGCCCTGCCGTCGGATGTGCGCCTCGACCAGATCCAACATGTGCTCCGGATCGTTTCCCTTCACGAGGCGCACGCCGAGTGAAGCCGTGGCCGTGGATGGGATCACGTTCGATGCGCTGGATCCCGTGTTACCGCTCGACAGCCCCTGGATCGTGAGCGCCGGAAGCAGGAGCCGCTCGGCCAGCGTCTCGGGCGTACCTTCGGTCCACGAGAGTCCGAGCTCCCGTTTCAGCTCCTCGTCGTAGTCGGGGAGCCCCACGAGAGCCGCTCGCTCCTCGGCTCCGAGCGGCTCGACCGTGTCGTAGAACCCGTCGATGAGCACCCTGCCAGTGTCGTCCTTCATGCCCGCGAGGAGCTCGGCCATCATCTGCCCGGGGACCGGTGCCCAGTTGCCGTAGTGTCCCGAATGCAGGGAGCGCGTCGCTCCATAGACTACGACCTCCAGCCCGGTGACCCCACGCACCCCGAAGGTGAGCTGGGGTCGTCCGCTCTGATGTGCGGGCCCGTCGAAGAAGAGCCAGACGTCGATCTCGTCGACGAGGTCGCGGTAGCGGTCGAGGTAGGTGCCCAGATTGGGTGAGCCGGCCTCCTCCTCGCCGTCGAAGAAGAAGACGAGGTTCGACGTCGGCTGGACGGAGCGCTCCCTGAAGGCGCGCAGAACGGGGAGCAAGGCCGCGATCGGCGCCTTGTCGTCGCCCGCCGAGCGCGCGTAGAGGCGCCACTCCGGATCCACATCGTCCCCGGGCGCGGGAAGCGGACGGGGCTCGCCGTCCACTTCCATCGAGCGGGTGTAGAGCGTCGGTCGCCACGGTTCGTGTGTCCACTCGGCCGGATTCACCGGCTGGCCGTCGTAGTGGACGTAGACGCCGAGCGTTCGCTGGGCACCGGGCGCGTCGAGGCGTCCGTACACGATGGGTGGCACCGACCGATCGTCGAGCTCGAGCAGCCGCGCCCCGACCCCGGCGCCGGTCAGCAGGTCCCGGATGTGACCTGCGTTCCTCCGGATGTTTTCCGTGTCGCTCGCGACGTTCGGAATCGCGAGCAGGGCGGCGAAGTCGCGTACGATCTCGGCCGCGTGCGCCTGCCGGTACGCCCGCGCGACGTCCGGCCCCGACTGCGCGTAAGCGGACGGCGGCCACGCGAGTAGGCCGGCGACCAGGAACGGCACACTCGGGCTCGCCCGTCGCACCCGGCTCACCGCTCTCTCCACGAAGTCGCCGACGTCACACCGTCGGCAGGATGTTCGCGTTGAGTCGGAAGAGGTTCTCCGGATCGTAGCGGTTCTTCACCTCGACCAGGCGGGCGTGGCTCTGCCGGAACGCCTCTCGAACGTCGGATTCATCCGCGTCGAGATCGAGGTCGTTCACGTAGAAGCCCTGCGTGAACGGCTCGAGCGTGCGCCAGAAGCGCCGGATCCAGGCGACGTGCTGCGACGCGTCCTCGCCGTGAGGCCAGTCTACGGACGCCATCATGTTCGCCATCGCGTCTCGTTGCGGGAATGCGGTCGCGCCCGCCGGCACCCGTCCGATGGCGCCGCCCCCCTGCTGGAAGAAGACCGAAGTGCTCCGGGCCGGGTGTCCCTCGAGCCCCTCGACGATGGCACGGGCCAATTCGGGTACGAGCTCCGGAATGAACCCACTGTAGAGGTAGGATGCGCGCGCGCGCGGGTCGTCGACGTCTCCCGAGCGCTGTATCGCGACATACGGCACGCTTTGAACCTGCTCCATGACGGGCGTCCCGAGGCGGCGGATGGGCTCGACAGCTCGCTCGAAATCCGCGGCGCGCCCCGACCAGCAGACGGAGAAGCCCGCGATACCGGTCGCGCCACCCGGCGGGAGCACGAGAGCCGGGTCGAGCTGGAGCTCGTCCGGCGCGTCGGGCCCATAGTCCCCGTAGAGGGCCAGAACGTCGTGCGCGCGCGCGAACGGGAACATGATCAGGCCGCCGATCACCTCGCTCTGAATCGGGTGCAGCCGGAATTCGAACGACGTCACCACTCCGAAGTTGCCGCCCCCCCCACGCACCCCCCAGAAGAGGTCGGGGTTCTCGCGCTCGCTCGCTCGTCGCAGTCGACCGTCCGCGCTCACGACATCGGCCGCCAGCAGGTTGTCGACAGAGAGACCGAACCGACGCGCGAGACGCCCGAAGCCGCCCCCGGTGACGAGCCCGCCGACGCCGGTGTGTGAGACGGTGCCCATCGGCGTCGCGAGCCCGTGCCGCATGGTCTCGTGATCGACGAGGCCCAGCAGGCTGCCGCCCGCCACCCGAGCCGTCCGCTCCACCGGATCGACCCGCACGCCCCGGAAGCCCGAGAGGTCGATCTGGAGGCCTCCGTCGCACGTGGATTTCCCCGACGCGCTGTGGCCGCCGCACTTAACCGCGAGAAGGAGCCCTCCGTGCTCGCGCGCGAAGTCGACGGCCAGTGCGACGTCGGCGGCGCCGGTCGGCTGAACGACGAGCGCGGGGTACCGGTCGAACGACGGGTTCAAGACCCGGCGTGCGTCGTCGTAGCCGTCGTGTCCTCGCAGGAGGAGGCGGCCGTGGAGCTGCGCGGCGAGGTCGGCGACCGAGCGGCCGCTCAGGGTCACCTCACGGCCGTCACCCGTGATGGCGTCGACGTCTGGCGCGACCTGGCGTGAGGTGAGCGGACGGTATGTCGCACCGAAGAGGCGCTCGGTCGGGAGCGCCACCGCAGCTGCGGCCGTCAGGGTGGACCGGACGAAAGCACGCCTCTTCATGGGAGGGCTCCTGCGGCGTGAGGAGGTGGACGCCGAGCAACGTCGCAGGCGCCCTCGGGCAAGCGACGTTCGAGGCCGTCCGGTGTCAACCCAGCGCCTCCGCGAGCACCACCGCCGCGTGCACCGCCTGCCGGCTCGTGCCGTCGGCGATCTGAGCCCTGCAGCTCGTGCCGTCGGCGACGATCACGGCGTCGGCGGGCGCCCCTCGTACGGCAGGAAAGAGCGTGAGCTCGCCCATGCGCATCGAGACCGCGTGGTGCTCGGCGTGGTAACCGAACGCGCCGGCCATGCCGCAGCAGCTCGATTCGATCGGGCTGACCTGAGCTCCGGGCACACGGCCGAGCATGCGCAGCGTAGACGCCGCGCCGCCGAAGGCCTTCTGGTGACAGTGGCCGTGCACGAGCACCGGTCGCGGCGTGGCCGAGGCGGCCCCCGCGCGGCTCCCGTCGCTGGCGATCGGTAGACGGCGGCCGGCCTCCCACTCGGCGTCGAGGAACTCCTCGAGTAGCACCGCGCGCTCCGCCACGACCTCGGACTCCTCGCCGGGCAGGAGCGCGAGCAGCTCGTCGCGCAGGGTGTAGAGGCAGGAGGGCTCGAGCCCCACGATCGCCGCGCCTGCCCGAGCGTGGGGTAGCAATGCGGCTCGCGTCCGTCGGGCCTCCACGAGCGCGTGGTCGAGCATGCCGGCGCTCAGGTACGTGCGCCCGCAGCAGAGCGGCCGGCGGCCGTCGCGCGGGGCTGCGGGAAGGGCGGGCAGGACCGACCAGTCGCCCGCAGCCAGGACTCGGGACGCCGCGCGCGCGTTCTCGGGCTCGAACCAGCGCGTGAACGTGTCCACGAAGAGGACCGCGTCGGGCGTGGCCACGTCGTCGGCGGGCCGCCCGGAGGAGAGCTCCTCGTCCCGCCAGGGCCGGCGGCTCCAGCGCGGGAGCGCACGGTCGGGCGAGAGGCCGAGGAGCCGCGTCGCCGGCGTGCGGGCGCCGAGGTCGAGCAGCGGTGCGAGCCCGGCGACGCGCGGTGCCACTCTCGGAAGCGCGGCGAGCACACGCTCCCGCAGCGGAATGCCGTGGATCCCGTTCTGGCGGTGCTGCCACTCGAGCTTGATGCGCGCCATGTCGACGCCCGTGGGGCACTCGCGCTTGCAGGCCTTGCACGACACACAGAGCGCGAGTGCGTCGGCCATCTCCTCGCCGTCGAGCCCACCGTCGTCAAGCTGTGCGGTGAGCGCGAGGCGGAGCGCGTTGGCTCGCCCCCGGGTGGCGTGACGCTCGTCCTTGGTGACCCGGTAGGAGGGGCACATCACCTCGGGGCGCGCCTTCCGGCATGCGCCGTTGTTGTCGCAGCGCTCGACCGCGCCGAGGAAGCCACCCGTCCCCGTCCAGTCGAGCACCACGGGCAAGTCTCGCCCGGTGTACCCCGGCCGGTAGCGGAAGAGGGAGCGGTCGTCCATCCGCGGCGGGTCCACGATCTTGCCGGGGTTCATGATCCCCTGCGGATCGAAGGTCCGCTTCACCTCCGCGTACGCCTCCGCCATGCGGTCCCCGAGCAGCGTGCGCAGGAACTCGGAGCGCAGCAGGCCGTCGCCGTGCTCTCCCGAGTGTGTGCCCTCGAGCTTCAGCACCACCTCGTGGGTCGCCTCGGCGATCGAGCGCACCCGCGCGACGTCTTCCGGGTCCTTGAGGTTCAGGGCGGGCCGAACGTGCAGGCAGCCGACCGACGCGTGCGCGTACCACGTGCCCTCCGCGCCGTGGCTCGCGAAGATCTCCTCGACGTTGCGCGCGTACTCGGCGAGGTGCTCGAG
>JBFGFY010000019.1:0-25842 GCA_041579355.1 Longimicrobiales bacterium
CGGCTCGAGTCCGTGTGCACACGCAGGACGACGTCGCCCCTCGCGACCATGCGGTTGGTCGCCTGCTCCCACTCACCGGTCCGCCCGGCCACCGTCGCACGCTCGCGTCCCTCCTCGTCGTAGAAGACGACCGTCATGCGACGCAGGTCGACCTTCGTGGAATCGGCGTAGGTGAAGGCGGTGTCGGCCTGCACGCGCCCCTCCCGCACTCCGTCCACGGTGATGAAGCTCGTCATGCCGAACACGACGGGCGCGTCGACCCCCTGCATGAACTCGTTCGCGACCGGTGTGCTCTGCTCCTCCTCACAGGCGATGAGGCCGAGCGCGGCGATCGCTACGGCGCCCCAACGAAGTTTTCTGTGCGTGCGCACCTATACGGCTCCTGCTCTCATCAGGTCGTGGAGGTGGACGATGCCTCCCAGACGTCCCTCGGCGTCGACGACTGGAAGAGCCATCACTCCGTGCTCCTCCATACGCCGTGCCGCTGTCGATCCGAGCTCACCGGCGCTGGCGGTCTTCGGCTCCCGTGTCATGACACCCGCGACCGGGCGCCCCAGGAAGTCGGGGTCTCGCTCCATGAGACGAGTCAGGTCCCCGGCCGTGACCACCCCGACGACATGGTGGGCATCGTCCACGATCGGCACCGTGCCACGCATCTCGGCGAGCGGCACGATCGTATCCTTCATGCTCGCGCTCTCGGGGAGCCAAGGGTAGTCCCGGGATACCATGACGTCTCCTACACGAACGGAGAGCTTTCGTCCCAAGGCACCGCCGGGGTGCAGGGCCGCGAAGTCCTCGGCCTGAAAGCCTTTGAGGTGCAGCACGACCATCGCGAGGGCGTCCCCCATGGCGAGCGTCGCCGTCGTCGAAGCAGTGGGCGTCAGGTGAAGCGGGCAGGCCTCCTCGGCCACGGAGCAGTCGAGCACCACCGTCGCGTGTTGTGCGAGCTGACCGGAAGGCGTCCCCAGGATGGCCACGATCGGCACGCCGAGCCGAGCCAGGTGATCGATGAATCCCTCGATCTCGGAGAGATCACCGGACTTGGAGAGGAGAATCGCCACGTCGTCACGGCCGATGACACCGAGGTCGCCGTGCAGGGCCTCGACCGGATGGAGGAAGACCGCCGGCGTGCCCGTGGAGGTGAGCGTCGCGGCGATCTTGCGAGCGACGTGACCGGACTTGCCGATGCCGCTGACCACGATCCGGCCGCTCGCTCCCGCGACGAGCCAGCACGCCTCGACGAAGCGTCCGTCGAGCCGCTCGGCGAGCTCGGCGACCGCCTCGGCTTCGACTCGCAACACGCGGCGCCCCTCGGCCAGCACGTCTCTGCCCACCACGCCCACCACGCTCACTTTCGCTTCCCGTCGCGCTCGGTGACGTAACGCTCGATCACGCGCTCGAGCTCGCCTCGGGCGGCGAGTAAGGCCTCGCAGAACTCCCGCGCCGCGCCGTGACCGCCCCGCTTCGTCGACTCCCAGTGCGCGACCTTGCGCACGGGCTCGGTGGCGTTCGCCACGGCTGCGGGGAAGCCGATACGGCGCAGCACCGCGAGGTCGGGGATGTCGTCGCCGAGCATGGCGACCTCCTCCCACGCGACCCCTTTGCGTGCCAGGATCGCCTCCACGACGGGCACCTTGTGCGCGTCGGGCTCCTGGTGACACTCCACGCCCAGCTCTCGGGCGCGCAGCGCGGTGGACTCGGAGACTCGGCCCGAGACGATCGCCACGTGCAGCCCCGCCCACATGAGCATCTTGAGCCCGATGCCGTCCTGGATGTCCCACCGCTTCAGCTCCACGTTCTCGCCCGCGGCGGTGGCGCCGATGTAGACGCCGGCGTCCGTGAGCACACCGTCCACGTCGAAGAGCACGAGTCGGACGCGTCGCGCCGCGTCGGGCGCGATCGGAGGAGCGCTCACGGAGCCTCCCTCGCCGCAGAAAGGGCCGAGCGGATCGCGACCACATCGCGCAGGAGCGCCGGGAGTCGATCGAGCGGGAGCATGGTGGCGGCGTCGGAGGGTGCCGAGCCGGGGTCGGGGTGCGTTTCGAGGTAGATCCCGTCGCACCCGGCGGCGACCGCGGCGCGCACGAGTGCCTGTGTGTGCTCCGGGTCTCCGCCGCTCGCGCCCGAGTCGCGGCCCGGCCGCTGCACCGCGTGGGTGCCGTCGAAGAGGACTGGCAGCCCCGTCGCGGCCCGCGCGCGCCCGAACGTGCGCATGTCGACGACCAGATCCCCGTAGCCGAACGCCGAGCCCCGCTCCGTGAGCGCCACCTCGGGTGCCCCGGCCGAAGTGAGCTTGTCGGCGGCGCCGGCCATCTCCTCCGGCGCCATCCACTGCCCTTTCTTGACGTTCACCGGTTTGCCCGTGGACGCCACGGCCACCAGCAGGTCCGTCTGCCGGCAGAGGAAGGCGGGGATCTGGAGCGCGTCGACCACGTCGGCGGCGGTCTGCGCCTGAGCGGGCTCGTGCACGTCCGTGAGGACGGCCACGCCGGTGACGGCCTTCACGTGCTCCAGACGGCGCAGCCCCTCGACCATACCGGGACCGCGGGGTGCATCGGCCCGGGCTCGATTGGCCTTGTCGAACGAGGCCTTGAAGACGACGGGCAGGCCCGCCTCCCGGGCGCAGCGCCCCACCTCGCGCGCGACCTCGACGTTCAGCCCGTCGTCCTCGACGACACAGGGGCCGGCGATGAGGAGGAAGCGCTCGAACATGCCATCACCGCCGACGGTCTCGAGCCGCCTAGACCCGAACCGGCTCGCGGACCTGCGCGCCGCGGTCCTGCCGGGCGTAGCGGGCTGCGGCCTCGATGAACGAGGCGAAGAGCGGGTGGGGTCGTGAGGGCCGGCTCTTGAGCTCCGGGTGGAACTGCCCCGCCACGAACCAGGGATGCTCTGTGATCTCGACCATCTCGACGAGGCCGCCGTCCGGGGACGTCCCACTGATCGTCATGCCGTGGGTCGCGAGCGTGTCGCGATAGTTGTTGTTCACCTCGAAGCGGTGCCTGTGGCGCTCCGAGATCACCTCGACGCCGTAGATGTCCCGGGCACGCGATCCCTCGCTGAGGTGACAGGGGTACGCACCCAGCCGCATGGTGCCACCCTTGGTCGTGACCTGGAGCTGGGAGTCCAGCAGGCAGATCACCGGGTCTTGCGAATCCTCCGCGAACTCCGAGGAGTGCGACTCGACGAGGCCGCACACGTTGCGGGCGAACTCGATGACCGCGCACTGGAGTCCGAGGCAGATACCGAAGAAGGGCAGCTCGTGCTCGCGTGCCCATCGGATCGCCTCGAGCATGCCCTCGACGCCCCGCGGCCCGAAGCCACCCGGAATCAGGAGCCCGTCGTAGTCGCGGAGCATGTCGACGCCCTCGCCTTCCTCGAAGTCTTCGGAGGAGAGCCACTCCGTCACGACCTTCACGTCGTTGGCGATGCCGCCGTGGATGAGCGCCTCCTGTACCGACTTGTAGGAGTCGACGAGCGCGGTGTATTTGCCGACCACCGCGATGCGCGCCTCACCGGACGAAGGCCGGAGCACTCGCTCGACGATCTCCTGCCAGCGGGTGAGGTCCGGCTGCGGTGCCTCGATGCCGAGCTTCGCGAGGATGAAGTCGTCGAGCCGCTGCTGTTTCAGGCTCAGCGGCACCTGGTAGATCGTCTGCACATCGGGAGCCTCGATGACCCCCTCGAGATCCACGTTCGTGAACAGCGCGATCTTCTTGCGGATCTCCTGGGAGAGCGGCTGTTCGGTGCGGCAGATCAGGATGTGCGGCTGGATTCCGATCTCCATCAGCTCGCGCACCGAATGCTGTGTCGGCTTGGTCTTGAGCTCGCCCGCCGCTTGCAGGTAGGGAACGAGCGTCAGGTGCACGAAGATCGCGTTTTCGTGTCCCACATCCTGGCGGAACTGACGGATCGCCTCGAGGAACGGGAGCGACTCGATGTCACCGACCGTGCCACCGATCTCGGTGATGACGACGTCGTGGTCGGGCGCGAGCCTGCGCACGGCCGTCTTGATCTCGTCGGTGATGTGCGGGATGACCTGCACCGTGGAGCCGAGGTAGTCCCCGCGGCGCTCCTTCTGGATCACGGTCTGGTAGATGCGTCCCGTCGTGATGTTGTTCGCCTGCGTGAGCGACTGGTCGATGAAGCGCTCGTAGTGGCCCAGGTCCAGGTCGGTCTCCGCGCCGTCGTCGGTCACGAAGACCTCGCCGTGCTGGAAGGGCGACATGGTTCCCGGGTCCACGTTGATGTACGGGTCGAACTTCTGGAGCGTCACCCGGAGCCCGCGCTCCTTGAGCAACCTGCCGATCGAGGCCGCGGAGATTCCTTTCCCGAGCGACGAGACGACGCCGCCCGTGACGAAGATGTACTTGGTCGGTCTCTCGGGTGTCTGGGTCATGGCTCCTGTCACACGAAATGGGGGGCTCGATTCGGAGCCAGCTTCTCTTCGATCCGCAGGACGTCGGCGGCCGTGTCCACGCCCGGGTCGGCCGCGCCGACGATCGCGACCCCGATCCGCAGCCCGGCCTCTAGGGGCCTGAGCTGTTCGAGGAGCTCGAGGCGCTCCAGCTGAGAAGGCGCGAGCGCGACCCAATCGTGCAGGGCGTCCCGTGTGTACGCGTAGATGCCGATGTGCCGCAGGAACGGCTCACGCTCGAGGTCCTCGGGCTCGGGCTTGCCGTCCCGCTTGTAGGGGATCGGCGCCCGGGAGAAGTAGAGCGCCCGCCCACTCGAGGCGCGTGCGACTTTCACGACGGCGGGATCGGTGCGTGCCTCTTCGCTCATCAGGGGCGTCGCACACGTGCCCACGTCCCATCCCTTTTCGCGCACCAGGTCGATGGCCGCGCGCAGGTGCGATTCCTTCAGGAGGGGCTCGTCGCCCTGCACGTTCGCGATGAAGGTGAACTTCTCGTATCCGGGCCGGTCGGCCACCTCGGCGACGCGGTCCGTGCCGGACGGATGCTCGCGTGAGGTCATCTCGACCGGAGCGCCGAGGGCTCGGCAGACGTCGGCGACCTCCTCGGAATCGGTGGCGACGACGGCGTGGTCGAGCACCGACATCGTCTCGACACGGCGCCAGACCCACTCGATGAGGGGCCGGCCGAGGATCGGATAGAGGGGCTTGTTGGGGAGGCGGGTCGACGCGAGCCGGGCCGGAACGATTCCGAGGACCAGGCCGCTCAAGAGGCTCTGCCGGGGCCGGGCACGGGCGCGCACGGGGGAGCGTGGGGCGCGCGTGTCGGGCGCGAATCGGATGCAAAATTCACGCCCGGAAAGCTACCGGAAGTTCGGGGTGAGGGTCAACCGACACGACGGACGTGGAGCTTCTCCGCCCCGGCTTTGGAGTCTCCGCCGGCTCCGTTATCGTGGCAGATGACAGAGCCCATCAAGACGCCGATCGGCACGGCCTGGTTCGACGAACACGGAATCCTGTGGCACCGGCTCGACTTCGGGGCGCTTATCACCGTCGAGCTCGCGGAGGAGACCATCGTGTTCCTCGAAGCCCTGCGAGACGGCCGGGTCTCGCCGGCGATCGTCGACATCGGCGAGATCACCTTCGCCGAGTCGGCTGCGCGCGCCGCGTTCGCTGGGCTGAGATCGGAAGCCGAGCCGGCGACGGCCCTTCTGGTCCCTCCCAGTGTGAACCCGGCCCCGGGTGTCCTGGCGCGCCAGTTCGAGGCCCTCGAGTCGGACCGTCCGATCGCGGTCTTCGAGACCGAGGAGGAAGCCGTCGCGTGGGCCCGTGAGTTCCTCCCGATTCCCTAGGGCTCGCCCGCGAGGAGCGTCGCGCACCCGCCGCTCACGCCCTGCTCGGCCAGGCGGCGCTCGATGCTGCGCTGAGCATCGTCGAGGTACCGGTCGTAGCGCTCATCCTCGACGAAGGCCAACGCGTCTCCTGCGCGGCGCGCGCGCAGCTTGTCGGCCAGGCCGTAGAACGAGCCGTGCGGACCAAGGAAGACCTCCGGGGCGAGCGTGCGCAGGTGGGCGACGCTCGCGCAGTACTCCCTTCCCTGCCCAGGGTACGTGGCGCCCTCGCCCGTCAGCTGGTAGGAGCCGAGCACGCTGAGGCTGCAGACGGAGACGAAGCGGCGGGCGCGTCCCTCGATGACGACGTCTCCGCTCCAGGTGGTGCACCCCGGTGTGTGACCGGGCGTGAGGTGGGCGGTCAGCTCCCAGGTGCCCACGCGAACCGTCTGGTGGTGGCCGAGGGTCCGGTCAGCGCGTGCCGGCGGGTAACCCGCCAGGTCGTCCAGGCCGAAATCGCGCCCCGCGCCCACGTACTCCGCGTCGCGGACGCTGAGCACGAGCTCGGCACCGGTCGCCTGCCGCATGCGGGCCATGCCCCCGACGTGATCGAAGTGCGCATGGCTCGCGAGGAGGAGGCGCACGTCCCGCGGGTCGAACCCGAGCGCTCGGATATTGCCTAGGACGCGATCGACGTTTTCATCGAGGGGCGCGTCGATCAGGATGTGTCCGTCGCCCGACGTGAAGAGATAGGCAGCCAGGCCCGCCGTCCCGACGTAGTAGAGACCCTCGCCGATCGCGAACGGCTCCAGCGGCTCGGTCCAGTCCGATTGGGCGAGCCCGCTGGCCGGCGCGAACCAGCAGGTGAAGAGGAGGACGCGAAGCGCGCGGCTCGGGCGGCTCGGCATGGGCAGCTCGGGGTCAGGTGGGTGCGGGCCACCAGTCTCCTTCGCGCTCGTCCTCGGCTGTCACGACGAGATCGAGGAGCTGCCCGTCGGAAACCCGGACCGCGCGGAGGTCGTACTGGAGACCGTCGTCGCTGACGGTGAAGAGGATCCACTCGTCGTTCGGCGACCAGCGAGGATTGTAGCGCAGCCCCGGTCCCGCGGTAAGCACCCTCCGCTCGCTCCCGTCCAGGCGGGCGACCACGATGTGCGACTCCTCGTCGGCCTCCGCGTGGAACGCGATCCGATCGCCCGACCGTGAGTAGGCGGCGGAATACTCGGAGCCGCCGACCCCCGTCGTGAGCCGGCGCTCGCCGCCGGCGACGAGGTCCAGCTCCACCACCACGGGGCGGGCAGCGACCAGCCGGGCGAGCAGGAGGCGTGTCCCATCGGCCGACCAGTCCGTCGGGCCGAACGAGGAGGTGAGCGGAGAGCGCGTGACGACCGTCGGCGGGCCACCGGCCAGGTCGGCGACGTAGATGTGACCGGGGAACGGGCCCACGGTGCCCAGCTCGAAGCCCCGCGTCGACATGAAGGCGAGGCGGGTGCCGTCCGGCGACCACACCGGGCTCACGTCGTACTCGGGGTGGCCGGTCAGGTTGGTGTCCCGTCCGGTCGACAGGTCCCGGACCCAGATCTCGTAGTCCGTTCCGCGCCGCACCTGAAAGGCGAGCCGCGACCCGTCTTGGGAGAGACGAGGCCCGTTCGCTCCCCCCTCCAGGGTCGAGTAGCTCGTGACGCGGGTCTCCATGCCCGTGGCCCGATCGAGCACGTAGATATCGGGCGGGCCGCCGCGTGCGGCCGCGAAGACCACACGAGCGCTGTCGATGGACCACGCCGGCGAGGGAGCCGCCGCGGGAGCCTCGGCCGGGGGCTCCCCGGAACGGCATGCCGCGGCGGTGACGGCCACGACGAGAATCCCGGGGATCGCGGGGGCGGGTCGACACCAGCGCACGGTCGCGGCCGAGCGGTTCAACGTTCGAGCTCGAGGAGGACGCGGACCAGCGCGTCGGCGTCCTTGAAGTCCCGGATCACGGCCCGCGCTCCCGTCTGGCTCAGCGCGGGTTCCCGCGCCGGGCCCCCGACGCCGATGAAGGCGCACCCGACGGCGGCGGCGGCCCGACCGTCCCACACGCCGTCCCCGAAGTAGACGGACCGGCTCGGGTCACCGTCCACAGACTCCAGGGCGAGTCCCAGGATCTCCCGTCGGGCACTGCGGTCGCTCGAGGTGGCGAGCGGAACCGACGCGCGGGGAATCCCCGCGGCGTCCAGCTTCAGCTCGGCGGACGGCCGCCATGCCCCGGTCGCCATGGCCACCCGCCAACCGGCTGCCCGGAGCACGCCGAAGACCTCACGGGCCCCCGGCACCGGTCCGAAGCGCTCCGGCGAGCGAGCGAGCGCTCCCTCGAGCAGGTCGGCCAGCCTGCCGGCGATGTGGGCCTCCGTCGCCGGATCCGGTGCCGGATGGCCGCGCACACGGCAGGCCCGGTGCAGGATCGCCGAGTCGGTCACCTCGTCCCACTCGTGCCAGTCGGCGGGAACCCGGACCCCCAGCACCTCCCGGACGGCCCGCTCGTAGCACTCGATGTCGACATCGAACGTGTTCGTGAGCGTCCCGTCGATGTCGAAGACGGCGGCCCGGGTCACGGCCCTTCCCTCGATTCGTCGAGCTGGCGGCGGACCTGCTCCGCGATGCGCGCCCGAGTGGCAGGGTCCGCGTCGGCAGGAGGGTCGGGATAGACCTCCAGCAAGCCGTCTCCGGTGCGCCGCGGGAGGATGTGCAGATGCAGGTGGGGAACTTCCTGGAACGCGCCGGGCCCGATGGAGTGCCAGAGGCTCATCCCATCCGACGGAAAAGCACGATCCACCGCCTGCAGGACTCGTAGCGCCGTCCGCAGCAGAGCGGCCCCCGTCTCCTCGTCCAGCGCACGGGCGTCCGGAACGTGCCGCCGGGGGATCACCAGCGTGTGCCCCTCGTTCGGCTGCCGCAGGTCCACGAAGGCCACGGTCCGCTCGTCGGCCCAGACGATCTCGGCGGGGACCCGTCCGCCCACGATCTCACAGAAGGTGCACGGGTCGGCCAATCCGGGGCTCCTGAGAGGGAAGGATGGGGCTTCG
Organism: Longimicrobiales bacterium; assembly: GCA_041579355.1. Taxonomy (GTDB): domain Bacteria; phylum Gemmatimonadota; class Gemmatimonadetes; order Longimicrobiales; family Gaopeijiaceae; genus UBA2982. The sequence continues at coordinate 8,808 of JBFGFY010000019.1, forward strand.
AGGCCCGGAGACGATAACGCCCGCGGTCCGAGCGGCCACCCTCCCGCCATCTGTTCCCGGTCCGGGACGACGTTCCGTAAAGGGAACAGATTCGGTTCCCATTTGGGAACGACCGATCCTGGGCGCGTGTTCCCGGATTCTCGTAAGTGTCACTGCCATAATGTGTTAGATGAGTCTCGGTGGTTTGGTCCAGCCCCTGCTCTACTACAGGCCCGAACGAAGCGGACGAGTGATCCGCGCGCCTTGCAAGGTCCAACGAACCCAACGGGGGATGACCCAAATGAAGAAGATCACGATCCTGGCGCTGGCCCTGGCGGTGAGCCCGCTGGCCGTGAGCGCTCAGAGCGCAGCCGGTACGGTCGACGCTTCGGCGACGATCCTGGCCTACCTGAACGTGCAGAACGTCGCCAACCTCGACTTCGGCAACATCGCGGCCGGTTCCGGCGCGACGCTGACGCCGGGTGTCGTCCCGGGCTCGGGGACCCTCGGTGTCCTGCAGATCAACCACAACTCCGAGGTGAGCGTGAGCGTCAGCGTGCCTGCGGCCCTGACGATGGGTGCGGCCCCCCCGCTCCCGGTCACCTTCAGCTGCGGATACTCGCTCGCCGCGGCCGGCCCGCTCGTCGGCGCCGCCCAGGCCTGCGGTGCGATGTCGAATCGCGCCTCGACGCTGAACAACGGCACCACGGAAACCACGTACATTCAGGTCGGTGGTGATATCTTGGCCGCGAACACGACGAACCGGGTCCCGGGCACGTACACCGGTTCCCTGGTGTTCACGGTGACTGCGGTCTACTAAAGACCGCGGGAGGGCCTTGCAATGCGGATGGTGAAGGGCTCGAGCGTGCGCCAGGTGGCGGTAGGACTCGCCACCTGGTGCACGCTCGTTGGGACGCCGCCGGCTGCGCTCGCGCAGCTGTCGGTCTTTCCCGTCCGTAACCTGACCTTCGGCCAGGTGAGCCCCGGGGTGCCTCAGGTGGTGCCCCCCAGTGACCCGACCCGCAGGGCCGCGTTCGACGTTGTGGCGGCGAAAGGGCAGTACACCCTCACCGTGACCCTTCCCGCCGTGCTCGTCGGCCCCGGCGTGGCGACCGTCCCGTTGTCCTTTGGAGGCACGGACGGGCTCTTCGAGGTTCCCCGGCGGTCGAAGCTCGACCCCTTCGACCCCCGCGTCCCCTTCAGCTTTCGGCTGAACCAGAACGACGGCAACGCAGCGGTCTACCTCGGGGGCACGGCGGTGCCGGCGTCGAGCCAGCGCCCCGGCAACTACCGGGCCACGCTCTCCATCCTCATCACCAACACCGGGGTGTAACGATGGCCCCACAGCGGAACGGTAGCTCCAGGATCCGAGCGCGCACGCTCACCCTCATCGGGGTCCTCCTCGCCGCGCTCGCCGCGCCGGTCTTCTCCGTGTCGGTCTCCCCGATGGCGGTCTACATCGACAACCGTTCGAGGACGGGGTCCCTGACCCTCTACAATCCCGGCTCCCGCCCGGAGGAGATCCAGATCGAGTTCGCCTTCGGATACCCGCAGTCGGACGCCGACGGCAACGTGACCGTGCCGATCACTCCCGAGGCTCCGCCCGGGGAGCCCTCCGCCGTACCGTGGCTCTCCGCGTTCCCCCGAAGGCTCGTGCTCGAGCCTGGGCAGCGGCAGGTCGTGCGGGTCGTCGCCCGTCCGCCGGCGGGCCTGGCGGAGGGGGAGTATTGGGCGCGTGCCCTCGTCCGGAGCCGGGGAGGTCAGGCACCCATCGAGTCGCGGGCGGGTGACGTGGGTGTGCAAATCGACGTCGAGACCGTCGTCGTGGTCGCGGTCAACTACCGCAACGGGACCATGCAGACCGGGCTCCAAGTGAACTCGGCCGACGCCGCCCTGGCCGCGGACAGCGCCATCGCCCGAATCGACCTCGCGCGTACCGGGAACGCCGCCTTCCTGGGCCGGATCCTGGTGGAGGCGCTCGACGGTCGTGGGGGTGTGATCGCTTCGACGGAGGAGGTTGTCGCGGTCTACCGCACCCTCTCGCGCCGCATCGCGGTTCCCACCGGGATGGAGGCTGCGCGGGTCGAGTCGGTGCGCTTCACCATCGACACCCAACGGGACGACCTGCCCCCGGGCGGACCCATTCCGACCCCCCGCGTCACGCACGAAGTCCGCATACGCCGCTAGACTGCCGCGCCCATTCTCATGGCTCGATCGGCACCGCGCCGGATCGTCGCGGCATGTCTGGCCCTCGGGCTGCTCGGCGTGCTGCCGGCGCGGGCGCACGGCCAAGACATCCGTGCCTTCGAGGAGGGATTCTTCGAGCTCTTCGTCGAGCGGATCCCCGACCGCGTCCCGGTCATCGCGCTCGTGGATGCCGCGGGCCAGGTCCTGCTGCCGCTGCGGGCGATACTCGACCACGTCGGTATCCCCGTCGCGGACGAGGGGGGTCGCCTGGTGCTGGAGTGGCCACCCGGCGTCTGGCGGACGGTGGTCGACCCCGCGACGGGAACGGTCGAGGCCGGGGGCGCGGTCACCACCGGGGAATTGTCGGAGTGGGCCCGGCAGGGCGGAGAGAGCTTCGTGTCCGCCCGGCTGCTCGGCTCGGTGCTCGCCGCACGTGTGGAGGTGCGGTGGGCCGAGCTCCTCGTAGTGGTGTCGGGCGGCACCCCGTTCCCCGCCACCACGCGCTTGGAGCTGGCCGCGCGCCGCGCGCGCGAGCGACTGCAAGCGTCGCGCTTGGGTCAGGACGCCTTCGCCGGCCTGCCCTACCCCTCGCGCACCGGGGGCTTCGCCGCCGGCTGGGGTGTGGCACTGGCTGAAACGGGTGGGCTGAGCCGGGGGACCGTGCGGGGCACGCTGGGCGGAAGCGTGCTCGGCGGTGGCCTGGAGACAGGCGCGACCGGTGTGTTCGTCGAGGGCCAACCGGGTGACGTCGCCGACGTCTTCGGACGGTACACGCGCGCGTTTTCGGAGACATGGCTCCGGCGGGTGCAGGCTGGCTCGGTCCTCAGTGACGGGACGCTCGCTCGGCGCATCGTGGGGGTCACGCTCACGAATCACCCCTTCACGACGCCGCAGTACTTCGGGGAAGCCATGGTCACCCCAGCCGTCCCCGCCGGCTGGGACTACGAGGTATACCAGGGCGAGCACCTCGTCGGGGTGTCTACGGCCGACAACCCGCAGGAGATCCGCACTCCGTTGAACTACGGCAACACACCGGTGCGCATCCGCATGATCGGCCCGGCCGGCCAGGTGATCGAAGAGGACCTGGTCTACGTCCTACCGGCCGGTCGAGCTCCGCCTGGGTCGCTGCGTTACTCGGTCGGGGGCGGCGTCTGCCAAGAGGTGGGATGCGACAGCTACTACTTCGGGGAGCTGACCCGAGGCTGGACGTCCTGGCTCACGACCTCACTCGGCGCGGACCGTCTCGACGTGGGCAGCGGCTCCGCACCCGTGCGTCCCTACGCCAGCCTCGGCGCATCGCCTCACCCGAGCCTGGCCACCGAGCTCCTCGTGCGCGAGGCGTTCTGGCGCACGAACCTCCAGTACTTGGCGGGAGCGCGGGGAGCGCTCTCCGCAGCCTACACGTGGGCCGGCGTCGGCGCGGTGACCGGCGGCGTCCCGGGCTGGACCGCACAGGCTACGGCATCGGGTGCGATCCCGGTCTTCGGGGGTCGCTGGATGTCGGCGCGGCTCCTCCTGAGGGGGTTCGACCAAGGAGAGGTCGACTCCTGGCAGGCCTCGGTCGCGACCAACGTGCGCCGTACCCACCTGGCCGTCGATTTGGAGTCGGGGCTCCAAGCGGGCACACTGACGACCCTCCGGGTCTTCCAGACCCTCGGTCGCCGGGGCTTTCTTCGCGACCTCGCGCTTCATGGGGCGATCGGCGCCCGCTCGAGTGAGCTCGTGCTGGGCGAGCTCGGGGCGACCTTCCGCACGGCGCAGGGTCCCGTGGTGGACGCGCGCGTCCGTTTGCGCGAGCGCGAGGACGCGGTGTTCACCCTGGGCGTGTCGTTGCGCTCAGGGATGGGGTTCTTCCAGGCTCGCGGATCTCACGGGGGAGGGACCGAAGCCTTCCTGAGCGGCGACGGTGGCCTGGCGTGGGGGCCGGGGGCCGGACTCGTGGCGCTCCCCTACCAGAGCGTCGGGCGCGGAGGCGTGTACGGCGACGTCTTCTACGACTTCGACGGGGACGGCGTTCGTGGTGAGGGAGAGCCGGCCGTGGAAGGCACGACCGTGAGCGTCGGGGGCCACCTCTCCGTCACCGACGAAGAAGGGCGCTTCCGCTCCTGGGAGGCGACGCCCTACGAGGCCCTCGTGGTCGCTTTGGACTCCCTGTCCCTCGACTTCGACTGGGCCCCCTCGGAGCGCGAGGTGCACCTGAGGCCGTCACCCAACATCTTCTCGCGGGTCTCGCTCGCCGTGCACCCGACGCGCGCCGTGGTGGGGTCTGTCGTCACCTCCGACTCGCCGCCGCAGCCGCTCGGGGGCGTCCGTGTCGAGATCCTCGACGCGGCGGGTGACGTCGTGGCGGAGGAGCGCACCTTTTCCGACGGTGTCTTCTACATCGCCCGCATGCGTCCTGGTCGGTACGTGCTCCGCGTGGCGCCGTCGAGCATGGGGGCTCTCGGGGGTGGTCCCCCGCCGCGGCTCGATGTCGACGTGCCGGGGGGCGCCGGGGCCGAGATCGAGCTTCCGCCCCTGGTCGTCGGGAGTCCGTCCCGGTGAGCGCTGGCTCCGAACCACGCTTCGTGCGCCCGTGTTGCCCGCCGGGGACATCGAAGGGTAGCCTTCGAGAGGCGCGGGCTGTCGCGTCCTCGCCTCCCCTTCGACCGGACCCTGCGATGTTGAGCACCGAGAAGCGGCCCGAAATCCGGGCGTGCTTCTTCGTCGCGGCGCTCTGTCTATTGGCCCGGGCGCCGGTCGCGGGTCAGGATGCCGTCGGCCCGGTGCTATCGGTCTCGGCGACAATGGTCGCGTCGATCGAGAGCACGGGGGTCCGGCCGATCACCCTGGGGCCGAGCGGCGGACCCGCCTTCCAGGTACCGGGGGCCGGGCGACTGATCGGTTTCGCCCCGGCCGAGCCGCCCAGCCCTTCCTCGCGCGGCGTGGCGGGTGCCGTCCGCAGTAGGATCGAGCTCATCACGCCGGGTGCCCCCGGTCGACCCGGGCTCCTGCGGCACACCATCGCAGCGGTCTACTGAGCCGGTCGCCGTCGCGAGAGGGCGGCATGGTGCTTCAGAGGAGGCCGTGCTTCTTCCTGCGGGCCCATAGGACCTTCCGGGTCACGCCGAGCCGTGCCGCCGCCTCGGAGACGTTTTCGCCGACGTCGGCGAGCGTGGCTTCGATGTAGCGACGCTCGACCTCGTCGAGCGTGAGGCCGAGTGGAACGAACGTCCCATTGGGTGAGGCGGCTCCCACGCTTCCGGCGGGACCGTCGTGTGCGGCAGGGGGTTCGAACGGGACGAACGGCTCCAAGTCGAGCGTCGGCCCGGAGGCGAAGATCAACGCGCGCTCGATCACGTTGCGCAGCTCCCGTGCGTTGCCCGGCCAGCCGTACGTGACGAGGCGCTTCACGCCACGGGCGTCGAGCTTCGGCAGCGGTCTGGCGAAGTACTCGGCCGCCCGTTCAAGGAAGTGCGCCGCCAACACCGGGATGTCACCGGGCACCTGACGAAGCGGCGGCAGCTCGACACGCGCCACGTTCAGGCGGTAGAAGAGGTCCTCGCGGAAGCGGCCCGCCTCTACCTCCCGGGGGAGGTCGAGGTTCGTGGCGGCCACCACGCGCAGGTTCGCGCGCAGCTCCTCGGTCCCCCCCACGCGGCGAAAGGTCCGCGACTCCAGGAAAGTGAGCAGCTTGGCTTGCAGGGCGGTCGCCATCGTGCCGATCTCGTCCAGGAAGAGCGTCCCTCCGTCGGCGACCTCGGCCAGCCCGCGCTTCGTCTTGTGGGCACCGGTGAAGGCACCCTTCTCGTAGCCGAAGATCTCAGCCTCGAGCAGCTGCTCCGGCAATGCCGCGCAGTTGATCTCGACGAAGCGTTGCTCCGCCTGGGGGCTCGCGCCGTGGATGGCGCGGGCCACGAGGTTCTTTCCCGTGCCCGATTCGCCGAGAATCAGCACCGAGACGTTCGGCACGGACGAGACGTGATCGACCACGTCCCGCACGGCTACGATCTTCGGGTCCGACCCGAGGATCGGGCTCGAGGCGTACCGCTCTTCCACCGCCTTGATCAGGATCTCCTGCTGGGGCACCCGCGCGAGCGCGTTCTCGAGCCGGGCGGCCAGGTCGGCCGCCTGAAGCGGTTTCGTCGCGAAGTCGGTGGCTCCCGCGGCGAAGGCCTCGCGCGCCGTGTTGTCCGTCGTGAGAGCCGTCACGACGATGACCGGAAGCGCGGGATACTCGTCGCGAAGCTGCGTGGTGAGCTCGATTCCCGTCATGCCCGGCATCGCCACGTCGGTGATCACGGCGTCGAGCTCTTCTTCGAGTGCGAGGCGCAGCGCCTCTCGAGGATCGGTCGTCGAGATCGTGACGTACTGGCCGAGCTTCTCGATCGCGCTCGTCAGGAGCTGGAGCTGCGTGCGCTCGTCGTCCACCACGAGCACGACGGGCTTGCGAGCCGCCCGGATGTGGCTCACCCGCCCCGTGCCTCGCTGTGTCTGAGCATCACGCCTCTGCGTACGTCGATCCGACGCCTCCGCCGCGCCCAGGCGGGAGCGGCGGCTGAGTATAGCGCGAGCGCGACCGGTCCGGCAGCGGCTCCGAGTGGACCGTCAGATAGCGCCCTGGATGTACTGCCGCAGGTGCGTGTTCTCCTCCTCCGCCACGAAACGGCAGGCGTTCAGGAGGTCGCCGATGGAGACGATGCCCACGAGCTCGCCCTCGTCGACCACGGGCAGGTGCCGGATCTTCCGCTCGGTCATCACGTCCATCGTGTGCGAGAGCTCGTCGTCCGGCGTGGCCGTGATCGGATCCTTGGTCATCACGGATCCCACCGAGATCGAGGCCAGCGACCCCGGACTTCGTGCCGTCAGGCGCAGCACGTCACGCTCGGTGAAGATGCCGGTCGGGCGCCCAGGTCCGGTCACCACGACCGCCCCGATGTTGTGCTCTACGAGAACGCCGACCGCTTCGAGCACCGTGCGGCCCTCCGAGACCGTGACGACCTCGTGGCCCTTGTGGCGCAGGATGTCCCCGATCTTCATGAGCACCTCCCGTCTTCGAGGGGCTGGGGGATCGATGTCAATTTGTGTCGGGAGCGTCCGGGGTGCCACCCGAGCACCCCCGGGCGGCGGGTCAGTAGACGGGCCAGACCCCGGGGGTGGCGAGCTCGACGGAGTGGCCCTGCGGGTCCCGGAAATAGAGGCTCGTGCCGCCGCGGCTCCACTCGACCTCGCTCTCCACGGCAACGCCGGCCTCCGCGAGGCGGGTGCGCCACGCCTCGAGCTCGGAGGCGCGGATGGCGAGCGCGAAGTGGGCAGGACCCTGGCCGTCGTGGGGTGGGATCCTTCCACCGGGGGTCGGCGCGCCCTCCCCCGTCGCGCCGCGCCGGAAGAGGAGGAGCACCGTTCCCTCCCCCGCGTGCATCGCGACCAGGCGATCGGTGCGTGAGATCACCTCTAGGCCGAGGACATGCTCGTAGAACTCGGCCACCCCGCTCGGGTCATCCACGTAGAGCGCGGTCTCGAGGACGCGCGTGACGCGCGGACGCTCCCGTTCCTCAGGAGCCACCGACCGGCGTCCCGGCACCTCGAGGTGCCTCGGCCACCGCGCCGGCGACGAACCGCAGCCAGCGACGGGCGACGTCCTCGTCCATTGTCTCGGTCAGTATGTGCTCGTTCACGAAACGCTCGAAGGAAGCACTGAACGGCGAGGGCTTCGACTCCCACCAGGCGCGGATCCCGGGGTTCGAGAGCCACCACACCAGGGTGGCACGCCAGCGGTCCCACACCTCTTCTGTGATAGCGCCCGCACCCTGCTGGTGGTATACGAACTCGGCGGCACCCAGCAGCTCGTAGAGAGACCAGGTGAGCCGCATTCGCTCCGATCGGGTGAGCGCGTCGGGGTTCTGGGCGCCCACGACCACGATGCGATTGAGCTCGGCGTCCGAGCTGAGGTTCGCCTGGAGCGTCGAGAGGCGCTCGAGCCCGCGGGCGTAGTTCTCGGCCCGTAGCGACGTCGTGTTCTGTCGCACTTGGTACCCGAGGTAGACCAGGGATACCACTACGAAGAGCCCTCCGACGAACTCCCCCAGCTGTGCCAGCGTCTGGAGGTCCACGGTCACTCCTCCTGTGCGCGGCGCGGGACGGCCAGTTCCCTAGAGCCGCAGGAAGTTGCGCAACAGTCGCTTTCCATGCTGGCTGAAGAGCGACTCGGGGTGAAACTGTACGCCCCACACGGGGAAGGCGCGATGACGCATCGCCTGGATCTCTCCCTCGTCCTCCCGGTCGGAGCTCCAGGCCACCGGCTCGAGCTCGTCGGGCAGCGCGGAGGCGTCCGTGACGAGGGAGTGGTAGCGCGCGACCTCGAAGGGAGAAGGGATGCCGTCGAAGATGCCCTCCCCGTCGTGGCGAACGGGACCGGTCTTGCCGTGCATGATGCGCCGGGCCCGGATCGTGCGGCCTCCGAATGCCTCCCCGAGGCTCTGGTGTCCCAGGCAGACGCCGAGCATCGGCACACCCCGTGGACCGAAGGTGCGGAAGACGTCGATGCTGACGCCGGCCTCGGCCGGCGTGCACGGGCCCGGTGACACGACCACCCGCTCCGGTCCCATCTCCACGAGTTGCTCGACCGTGCGCTCGTCGTTGCGCACCACCACCGGGTCGGCCCCCAGGTCTCCCAGGAACTGGACCAGGTTGAAGGTGAAGGAGTCGTAGTTGTCGATGACGAGCAGCATGCTGTCCAAGGCCCGGCGTTGGGGAGAAGAATCTAGCCGCGGTGCTCGTAGCTACCAGTGTTCTCCCTCGCCGGTGGGACCTACGGGCCGCTGCGGCGGGTAGGTTAGCTCAACCGGGAGGTCCGTTCCGTGTACACTCGCTGCCTCGTCTGCGCCACCACCTTCGAGGCCAACGAGCAGCTCGAGCACCTCCCGCACGGCCGCCGGGTCGCGTTCGACCCCGGACGAGGCCGTCTCTGGGTGGTCTGCCGGGCCTGCCGGCGCTGGTCGCTGACCCCCATCGAGGACCGGTGGGAGGCCCTGGAGGAGCTCGAGAAGCTCACCACGGACCGGGCTCGCCTCCTCTCGCAGACCGACAACATCGCGCTCCTGCGCGCCGGTCCCCTCGAGATCGTCCGCGTGGGGCGGGCGCAGCTCACCGAGGAGGCTTGGTGGCGGTACGGCCGTGAGCTCGCCTCCCGGCGCCAGAACTGGAACAAGCTGGGCGTGGCGGGCACGGTGGCGGCTGGCGCCGTGCTCCTCGGGGGCTGGGCGACCGGGGGAATGACCCTCTTCGGCGCCTGGCTCGTGATGGGCCACGGAAGCGAGACGGTCCGCGACGGGGCCCGCTGGCTTCGCTTCGGCAGCTCGGCCTGGCACGGCGACCAGACGTGCGAGGCGTGCGGGTACCGCTTCCGGACCCTGCCCTACCGGGAGCGGGCCGGCCTCGGCTTGTTCCCGACGGAAGAGTCCGGCAAGGTCGAGCTCGCCGCGCGCTGCCCGCGCTGCGGCGGGTATCGCGACGGAGGCCTCCACTTGCGGGGCGAGCAGGCGAGCCGGACGCTGCGCCGCGTGCTCGCGTACCACCACTTCGCTGGGGCGTCGGAGCGGCGCGTGGTGTCGGCTGCGCGTCTCATCCAGGAGGCAGGATCACCCCAGGACCTCACGCGGATCGTCGTGAAGGATGGGCGGCGTCTCGGCGATCTCCAGCGCACGGGCGGGATCGCGCTCGAGATCGCAGTGAACGAGGCGTCCGAGCAGCGACTGCTCGAGCTCGAGCTCGCGGAGCTGGAGGCGCACTGGCGTAGAGAGGAAGAGCTCGCAGCGATCGTCGATGGCGAGCTCACCCCGCTTCCCATGCTCGAGACGCTGCGGAGAAGGGTGACTGGAGCGAGTTGACCCGAACCAGAGGGATAAGACGATGAGCGTGCTCACTTGGGCCGAGGAGAGGTCGAACGCAATGACGCTGTGGGACGTGGGCGCCCTCAAGGTCTCGTCGATGCTCTTCGGAGTGCTGGTGGGTGCCTACCTGGCGCCCTTCGTGATGCGCAACGTGACCTGGCTGCTGGTCCTCCTCGTGGTGCTGGGCGGCCGCAGCGGATACCGCTGGCTCACGGCGCCCGCACGGAGCGCCAAGCCCTAGTAGTCGACCGGCCTGAGGTAGAACTCGCCGATCGCGCTCGAAGACAGCACCGCGACCGTCGGGAGCTCCCGCTTCCAGTGCGTCGATTGGAGGCGCCGCGTGACGACCTCCACTGGACCCGGCTCGAACCCCATGCGCACGAGCTCGTCGGGTCGGTAGCCACGCAGCAGCCAGTGCAGGATGGGATCCGCGTCATGGTACGAGACGCCGAGCTCGTCCTCGTCGGTCACGCCACGCACGAGGTCGGCCGTGGCCGGCTTCTCTACGATGACCTCGGGCACCCCGAGATGGCGCGCGAGGTCCCAGACCTGGGTCTTGAAGAGGTCTCCGAGCGGGTTGATCGGCGGAGAGTCGTCCGCGTGCCAGGTGAAGTACCCCAGGAGGCGCTCGCTCTTGTTCCCCGTGCCGAGCGGGAGCGCGTCCAGCTTCGCTGACTGGTCGAAGAGGATCACCGCGCGCAGCCGCGCCATCAGGTTCCCCTTCCGGAGGGGCGAGATGTCGGGCTCGTACTCCTCGACGTAACGATCGATCGGGGCACTGATCTCGATCGTGTGCGCGTGTGCACCGGAGGCCTCCAGCGCCAGCGTCCCGTGCTCGAAGCTCTCCTCGCTCGAGGTGCGATAGGGCAGACGGAACCCGTGCACGTTATCGGGGCCCAGGGCACTGCAGGCAAGGAAGAGCGAGACGGCGGAGTCGACGCCGCCCGAGACGCCCACGACGACCTTCTCGAAGCCACGCCGGCGCTGGACCTCTTCCCGGATGAACTCCACGAGCGTGCGCTCGACGAGCTCGAGGTCGAGAGCCAGCACGGCCGGGTCCTTCAGGGCGGCGTCATGGGCGAGCGCGTCACCGCGTCCTGCGAGAGCCGGCACGATGTCGAGCGGCTCCAACGCTTCGCTGGCCGCCGAGTCGGGGTCGGGTTCCGCGTCATCCTCCGTGGCGCCACGCCGAGCGACGCGCCCGAGGGAGCGCTGCAGGTGCGGGAGTGCCTGCTCGAGGTCGGCGAGGAGGGGCGAGGCGACACGAGCCCGGTCGAGCGCGGAAGAATCGAGCGTCGCCAAGGTGACGGCCTCCTCCAGGAGCGGACCCCTGGCGAGTACCTGTCCGTCGGGCGCGACGGCGATGGATCCACCCGGGAAGAGCTTGCCCCCCTCCGAGCCGGCGAGCTGCGCGACCACCACGAACACCCCGTGCTCCGCGGCTGTCGCCGGGGCCAGCCGGTTCCAGCGGTCGAGGTTGGCCGGCACGCCCCCGCTCGTGGGGGTGAAGTCGCGCGCGGGCGAGGCGCTCACGATCACGAGCAGCTCCGCGCCGTCGAGTGCGAGGATCGTCGCCGGAAGCGAGTGCCAGGCCTCCTCGCAGATCAAGAGGCCCAGCCGCCCGAACCTCGTATCGAAGGCGCGTACCTCCGACCCCGGCTCGACGAAGCGAGCCTCATCGAACACGCCGTAGGTGGGCAGGAACATCTTCCGGTGCACGTGCCGCACCTTCCAGGTCTCGGCGTCGGGCTCGAGGTAGGCGGCGCTGTTGTAGAGGCGGCGACGCCAGCGCTCGTAGAAGCCGACCACCAAATCGGCGGCGCGTGCCGGCGGCGGGCCGAGCCACTCGACCAGCTTCTCGACCGGCAGCGAGGCCTCGGCGACACCCCCCTCGAGGAAGTACCCCGAGAGCGCGGCTTCTGGGAAGACGACGACGTCGGCGTGGGGCGACTCCTCCGCGACGATCCGGCGTACGCGCTCCAAGTTGGTGCGCGGATCGGCCTTCCTCGGCTTGAACTGGACGAGGGCTACACGCAGCGGTGGCCGGTCTCGGTCTTGATTCATGCGCCCTGCTGGCGTATCGGTCTGTGGGGCGACGCGACGTTCTGCATGGTCACCCGCACGGGAAAGGTACGGGTTCAGCCGAAGAGGCACAGGGCTTGCGTGCCGTGTCGGCAGACGGACACCTGCGGGAGGAACGCGCTTCGCCGCCGTGGGGTTAAAGCCGTGCAACCAAACGCCGAGCCAGAGGGCGCCTCATGAAGCTTCGCACCGCCGTTTCCGTGATTCTCGTGACGGTGCTACTCGTGCCCCCGCTCCAGGGCCAGGACCGGTCGAGCCGGCGCTCGTCCGCCTCCGCCACGCCGGAGCAGGCCGAGGTGCTCGCCGGAGCGGTGCGCGCGATCTCCCGTATGCACATGCAGGAGTTCAGCGACTCCCTGCTTTGGGAAGCCGCGATCGATGGCCTCATCGAGTCGCTCAACGATCCCTACGCGGAGCTCTTCACCGCCCAGGAGTCGAACCGCTGGGAGGAGGAGACCACCGGGAACTACTCGGGCATCGGACTGCAGATCACGCTCCTCCAGGAGGAGGTGACGGTCACGGCGGTGTTCCGTGGCTTCCCGGCGAGCGAGGCCGGGATCGCGGTCGGCGACGTGATCGTGGGTGTCGACGGGAGCGACTCGCGCGGCTGGACGACGGAGCGCGCGGCCCAGTCGATTCGCGGCCCCGCGGGCTCGGACGTGCGGGTTCAGGTGCGCCGCGAGGGATACGCGGATCCCCTGGAGTTCGACATCACGCGTGCCGAGGTGCACGTTCCCGCCGTCGATTGGGGAGTGCTCGAGAGCGGCATCGGGTACGTGGTCATGGACCGTGTGGCTCGCGGAGCCGCCGAGGAGATGAGCGAGGCGCTCGAGCAGCTCGGCGACGCCCCTGGCCTCATCATCGATCTGCGCCGCAACCCTGGCGGCTTCCTCGACGAATCGCTCATGCTCGCGGACCTCTTCCTCAAGCCCGGCTCCACGTTGGCGAGCACGGTCCAGCGTGCTCCCGGCGCTTCGGCCTCGAACCCCGAGACCGACTCGTACACGGACCGCTGGCCGCAGCGCGTGCCCGACCTTCCCGTCGTCGTGCTCGTGGACGGCTTCACGGCCTCGGGTGCCGAGATCCTCGCCGGTGCGCTGCAGGACTACGACCGCGCGCTGGTGATCGGGGACCGGACCTTCGGCAAGGGTGTGGTGCAGACGGTGATGGAGCTGCCGCACGGTCGCCGCCTACGCTTCACGACGGGCTCTTGGCTCACCCCGCTTGGACGCTCCCTGCAGCGCGACCGGGACAGCCAGGGCCGCCCCCTCCCCGAGGCGGAGGATCAGCATCCGATCGTCGTGACCGCGGGCGGGCGCGAGCTCGTGAACGGCGGCGGTATCTTCCCGGACCTCTCGGTCGAGGAGGACACGCTGCTCGCCGCCGAGCAGGAGCTCATTCGTGTCTCGAGTGAGATCCAGTTCCCTCTGGCCCTGCGCCTCACCGAGTACGGCTTCCGCTACGCTTCGGCCCGCCGCGCCGAGAGTGAGCCGCCGATGGTCCGGGGCACGGAGTTCGAGGAGTTCATGGGTGTGCTCGTGGACCAGGGGCTGCCCACGGGCCTCGCGGAAGACCCGGTCGTGCGTAACTACCTGAATTGGAGGTTACGTATCGCCGTGGCCCAGCGCATGAACGACGTCGGTGCCGAGGCCGACATCCGTGCCGAGCGGGATCTCCCTCTCACGGAGGCGATCCGGCTGCTGTCGACGCGGTCCACCCAGGCGGCGCTCTTCGAGGCCGCGAGCGGGAGCGCTACCGCGGCAAGCGGCGGAGGGACGCCGCAGCTCCGGTAACCAGCCCGATCGCCCAATGGCCTTCTCCCGTGCGGATCAGCCGCGCGGGTGGAAGCGGCGGTGCACCTCCCGCAAGTAGTCGCGGTCGAGGTGCGTGTAGATCTGCGTCGTCGAGATGTCCGCGTGGCCGAGCAGCTCCTGCACGGCGGCGAGGTCTGCACCTCCTTCGACGAGGTGCGTCGCGAAGGTATGGCGCAGGGTGTGCGGTGAGACCTTCTTGGTGAGCCCGGCCCGGCGCGCGGCGTCCTTCACGATCGTCCAGACCGCTTCGCGGCGGAGCGGGCGTCCGCGGGCGTTCAAGAACACGTGCCCCTTCCCTCCGCCCCGGTCGAGCCGGGTCCGCACGTCCCTCAGATAGCGCCCGAGCGCGCGTCGGGCGGGACCCCCGACCGGCACGAGGCGCTCCTTCGAGCCCTTGCCGAATATCATCGCGATTCCCTCCTCGAGGTCCAGCGACGACAGAGGGAGCTCCACGAGCTCCGAGACGCGCACGCCCGAGGCGTACAGGAACTCGAGAATGGCACGGTCGCGCCAGTACAGGGGCTTGGTCTCGTCGGGGGCTTCGAGCAGCCGCATCGTCTCTTCGATCGTCAGGAAGGCGGGAAGCTTCCGCGTGGCCCGGGGCGACTCGAGACGCTCGGTCGGGTCGACCGAAACGGCGCCCTCCGCGAGGAGAAACCCGTAGTACGTGCGGAGCGCCGACTGCGCGCGCCGGATCGACGTGGCCGCGAGCCCCGCGTCCTTCAGCGAGAAGACCCACTCCCGGAGCTGCCGGGCCGTGACGAGCCCCGGATCGTGGACCCCGAGGCCGGTGACGAACGCCACCCAACGACCCAGGTCTCGTCCGTAGGCCGACACGGTACGGGCGGAGAGCCCCCGCTCGTAGATCAGGTAGTCGTGGAACTGCTCCAACCGGAAGGCGCGTGGCTCATTCATGCGGGGGTCGGCGAGACCGCCACCACCACAGCCCCGCCGCGACCGCGAAGAGCGCCGCCACCAGCGCGAGGGTGCTGTTGACACGCGCGAGCAGCTCGGCGAGCAGGCCCAGGTTCTGGCCCGCCACGACGCCGAGCCAGACGAGCATCCCGTACCAGATCGCCGACGCGAGCGCGATCGGAAGCGCGACCGGTAGCCATCCCTGGAGTGTGATGCCTGCGAAGACGGGCGTAAACGACCGTACGCCCGGAAGGAAGCGCGTGAAGAAGATCGCGGGCGTCCCCCAACGGTCGTAGAACCGCTGCATCCTCGTCATCTGGTGCGGATTCAGGACCCAGCGGCCGAGCCGGCCCGCGAAGAAGCCACGTCCGTGCCGGTATGCGAGCCGGTACATGACGAGTGCCGAGGTGACGTTGCACAGCCAGGTCGCGAGGAAGATGCCGCGGGCGCTCACGTCACCAACGACGGAGAGCAGTCCGCCGAGAGCGACGAAGGTATCGGCGGGCACCGCCGGCACGACGTTCTCCGTCGCCGCTCCTGCGCCCAGGAGGACATAGAGCACCGGGACGGGAATGTCGCGCATCCACGCGAGGAAGGCCTCCACGGGCTGGCTACGCGAGCGTCTTCTCGATCAGCGCCACCGCGTGCACCATGATGCCTTCCCCGGCGCCGATCCACCCGAGGCCCTCGTTGGTCTTCCCCTTCACCGAGACCCGGTCGGGAGGGACTCCCAGCGCGCCGGCGAGGCACGCGCGCATCCCGTCCGCGTGCGGCCGGATCTTGGGGCTCTCACAAACGACGGTCACGTCGACGTTCACCACGCGCCACCCACGCGACTGCACCATCTCCACCGACTGCCGCAGCAGCTCGATCGAGTCGGCCCCCTTCCAGCGCTCGTCGGTCGGTGGGAAATGGGTGCCGACGTCCGCGTGGGCCGCGGCACCGAGCACAGCGTCGATCACCGCGTGCGACACCGCGTCGCCATCCGAGTGCCCGAGCAGGCCGGCGTGGCCCGGAATCGTGACACCACCGAGCACGAGCGGCCTCGCAGCGTCGAAGCGGTGGGAGTCGTACCCGTTGCCGACCCTCAGCTGCACGGTTTGGACGCTACTCCCAGCGGCGGAGCGCCAGGCAGACGTTGTGACCGCCGAAGCCGAAGGAGTTCGTCAGCGCCAGCTCCACGGGCCGCTCCAGCATGCCACCGTGGGCGTACTCGAGGTCACACTCGGGGTCCGGACCCGAGAAGTTGGCCGTGGGCGGAATCTTGCCCGAGCGGCAGACCTGCACCGTCACGATTGCCTCGAGCGCGCCGGCCGCGCCGAGGAGATGGCCGGTCATGGACTTGGTCGAGCTCATGACGATGTCATAGGCGTGGTCCCCCAACACGGCCTTGACCGCTGCGGTCTCGATGGCATCGGCCATGGTCGACGTGCCGTGGGCATTCACGTACTGGACCTCGGTCGGCGCGGCTCCCGCCCGCTCGAGGGCCATACGCATCGCGTGCTGAGCACCGTAGCCACCGGGTGGAGGAGCCGTGATGTGGTAGGCGTCCCCGGAAAGGCCGTAGCCGGCGACCTCCGCGAAGATCGTGGCCCCGCGCGCCTTCGCGTGCTCGAGCTCCTCGAGGACGACGGCGCCCGCTCCCTCCCCCATGACGAACCCGTCGCGGTCGATCGAGAAAGGCCGGCTCGCCCCCGCGGGGTCGTCGTTGCGGGTGGACAGCGCCTTCATCGCGCTGAACCCCGCGAAGGTCATGGGTGTGATCGTAGCCTCTGACCCACCCGCCAGGATGAGATCGGCGTCCCCGTAGCGGATGTGGCGCATCGCCTCGCCGATCGCGTGGGCGGACGAGGCACAGGCGGAGACCGTGGCGTAGTTGGGGCCCCGCAGTCCCCAGCGGATCGAGATGAGGCCCGCCGAGATGTCCGGGATGAACATCGGCACGAAGAAGGGGCTCACCCGGCCGGGGCCGCTCTCGAGGAGCTTGCGGTGCTGTTCCTCGAAGGTCGCGATACCTCCGATGCCGCTCCCGAAGACGACGCCGAAGCGCTCGGGATCGACGGTACCGATTCCTTCGGCGAAGCCCGCGTCGGACAGCGCTTGCGCTGACGCGGCGAGCGCGAACTGAGAGACGCGGTCGAAGCGCTTCGCGTCCCGCTTGTCCATGTACTGGAGGGGATCGAAGCC
>JBFGFY010000020.1:0-25731 GCA_041579355.1 Longimicrobiales bacterium
CGCCGTGGTCGGGGGCCTCTATGCACTCGACCGCGTGGCGAATCAGGTGGTCCGACCGGTCCCGCGCGCGCCGCTACGCACCGTGCCGGATTCGGGGCTCGAGCACGAAGACCTCGTGATCGAAGCCGGTGGACACCGTCTGGCGGGTTGGCTGCTGTACGGTGAGAAGGGTGATGCCGGAAGTAACGGGGGCGCCCGTCCGCTCTTCCTGCTGGCACACGGCTGGGGAGCGAGCTACGGCACCGTGCTGCAGCTGGCCGAGCCACTCGTGCGCGCCGGGCGTGACGTGCTGCTCTTCGACATGCGGGGACACGGCCGCAACCCGTCCGTTCCCTACGTCACGGTGCGACACCTCCGTGACGATGTCGTGGCGGCGGTCCGCTACGCGTCGGCCCGGTTCCCCGGCCGCGGCCTCGTGGTCGTCGGACACTCGTTCGGAGGCGCCGCGAGCGTGCTCGCGGCCGCGGAGGGCGCACGTGTGTCGGCTCTGGTCCTCATCGCGGCCCCGGCGGACATCGTCGACATCACCGCCGAGTACATGACCGACAAGGGCATGCCCGGCGCGCTTCTCACGACCGTTTTGCGGCCCTTCTGGTGGTGGCGGCTCGGCGGCACCTTCCTTCCGCACAGTCCCGAACGCCGGATCCGCGAGCTCGACGTGCCCGTCCTGATCATCCAGCCCGAGCACGACGACCGTGTGCACAGACGCCACGCGGAGCGCCTCGCCGCAGCGGCGGGCGTGCCCTTCCACCTCGTCAGCGACCGGGAGCACACCGACGTGCTCAGCGCGGAGACCACGATCCGGCTGGTGCTGGACTTCGTGCCCGAGCCGACTAGATGAGGAAGATCGGGATCAGCAGTGTCCCGAGCAGCGTAATGACCGCGATCGAGATCCAGTTGAGCCAGAAGCCCGCCCGTGTCATCTGTGGGATCGTGAGGTAACCGGAGCCGAACACGATCGCGTTCGGGGGTGTGGCCACGGGCAGCATGAACGCCATGGAGGCGCCGAGCGCGGCTGCGGCCATCGGCAGGAGCGGCTCGATCCCGAGCCCGATCGCAGCGCCGGCCATGACCGGCATCGCCATGGTCGCCGTAGCCGTGTTGGAGGTGACCTCGGTCAGGAAGACGATGAGCGCGGCGACGGTTGCAACGATGACGATCGTGGGTACCGAGCCGAGCGCCGAGACGACGCCGCCGATCCAGGTGGCGAGCCCCGACTCCTCCATCGCACGGGCGAGCGAGAGTCCACCGCCGAAGAGCACCAGCACGCCCCAGGGGATGCGCCGGGCCGTCCTCCAATCCAGCGTGAACTCGCCCCTCCTCCAGTTGACCGGAAGGATGAACAGGACCACCGCGGCCGTCATCGCGATCGTCGAGTCGGCGACGCCGGGCGCGAACGTCGCGATACCGGGAATCGTCACGCTCCCGAAGCTCTTCTCGGCGCGTAGCACCCACGCGAGGGCCGTGAGACCGAAAACGACTGCGGTGATCTTCTCGCCCCTGCTCGCGGGTCCGAGACCGGCGCGCTCGTCTTCGATGATCTTGGCCGCGTTTCCGACGAGCGCACCCGGCGGATAGAGCACCCGTGTGAGCATTAGCCAGGCGATGGGAAGCATGACCAGCACGACGGGGAGCCCCACCCCCATCCACTGCACAAAGCCGATCTGGACGTCCAGGATCTCGCTCGCCGCTCCCGCGAGCACCGCGTTCGGAGGCGTGCCGATCAGAGTCGCGACCCCACCGATCGAGGAGGCGTACGCGACACCGAGCATGAGCGCGATGCCGAACTCGTAGGGCCCCTCCTGATCCTGGGGACGAAACATCTCCCCGACGGCGATCGCGATCGGCAGCATCATCGCGGCGGTGGCCGTGTTGCTGATCCACATGGAGAGGAAGGCGGTCGCGAGCATGAAGCCGAGCACGAGCCGATCGGGGCTCGTGCCGACGAACGCCATGATCGAGAGCGCGATGCGCTTGTGTAGGCCCCACTTCTCCATCGTGACGGCGAGAAGGAAGCCGCCCATGAAGAGGAAGATCAGCTCGTTCGCGTAGGGGGCGGACGTGTCGGCCGGCGTGAGCACGCCCAGGAGTGGAAAGAGCCCGAGCGGCAGGAGCGCGGTCGCGGGGATCGGAATCGCCTCGGTCATCCACCAGACCGCCATGAGGACGGCCACCGCGGCGGTCCTCCAGCCCGCCGTGCCGAGCGCCTCGGGCGCGGGGAGGAGCAGGAGCAGGACGAACGCCACTGCACCGAAGACGAGGCCGTAGCGCTGGACGGGCCGGTAACTGCCCTCGCGGTCGGGCTCGTCCAAGCCGGTCTCCGGGTGTGGGGCTCGAGGTAGTAAGGTGCCGGCCGAGCTGGGCCGGCGCGGCGCACGGAGCGGGCAGTCTGCACGTGCCGGCCGCAGCGGGCAACCCGGGGGCCCGCGCGGCGAGGGGGATCGGATCGGGGTGTCGTCGCGGGTGTGCGCTGCGCGGAAGGCTGGGCGGCCGTATTTTCGCCCGGTCTCCGAGCCCTTCCACGAGGCTCGGGGCGGAGGAGGCCCCATGCCGAGCCGGAACCAAGGCGGCACCGACCGCGCGGTGCCCTCACGCAGAAAGTTCCTTTTTGCCGCGCTCGGTGCGGCGCTGGGCGCCGAGCGCCTGGGGGCGACTACGGTCGCGCGGAGGAGCGCAGCTGCCGTGCAATCGCTGCTGCCCGTCCGCGTCCTGACCCTCAACCACGTAAGCTTCGGCTGCGCCGACCTCGCGTACACGGTCGCCTGGTACGAGCGCGTGCTCGGCATCCCGCGTCACGCGCACCAGGACTACCTCGGCGGCGGACAGGGTCAGACCGTGCTGCGCGCGAGCATCGATCCGCCGGCCTACATGGCGCTCTCGCAGCGGAGCGCTCAGAGCGCGGGTGCCGCGCCGACGCGGCGCCCTCACTTCTGTTGGGGAATCCCCGAGTTCGACGTGCACCGCATCCTCGCAGCGCTGGCCGAGATGCGTACGCCGGCAGAATCCGTGCTGCGCGAGGGCACGACGATCAACGGCGTGAACTTCGAGGGATTCGACGGCGCCCCGCTGCAGTTCAACCCCGTGATCGCGTGCGGAGGGGTCGGCTTCCTGGGTGAGATCTGCGACACGGGGGCGCGCGCCGTGCGCCGGCCGGGTGATCCGCCACCGGTGCAGGTGCGCACGATGAACCATCTGCGCTATTACGTGAGTGATCTCGACGCAGCCCTGGCGTGGTACCTCCGACTCACCGACATGGAGGTCGTGCACTACCAGGAGCCGGAGCGCGGCCCCCGCACGCCCGGTTACGTAGGGCGGCCGATCCCGGTACTGCGCGTCGGTGAAGGTCCCCAGCACCTCGCGCTCGTCGAGGGCTCGGGGCCCGAGGCGTACCGGATGCACGTCGGATTCGGCGTGGACGACTTCGACCCGGAGCGTGTGATGTCGTTGCTCGAAGCGCACGGAGCGACGGCGGTGCTCCGGAGACGCGAGGGCGTGACACCGGAGATCCTGGTGGACGCACCCGACGGAGTGAGGCTCCAGCTCCAGGACGTGCGGTACTGCGGGGGAACGGGACCGCTCGGAGACGTCTGCCGGCTGACGGGGGAGGGCCGGTGACTCGGGCAAGCTGCGCAGCGAGGCGCGCCGTTGTCGCGGCTACACTGCTCGGCGTCGCGTGCACCGGTGGAGGAGACGCGCCGCCCGCGGCAGGCCTCGAGGTGCCGGTCTTCGAGCCCGACCCCGCCTGGCCGGCCGTCCCCGACGGTTGGACCCTCGGTCAGGTGGCGAGCGTCGCCGTGGACCGGAGCGACCACGTCTGGATCCTCCAGCGCCCGGCCACGCTCGAGCCCGAGGAGGCGTCCAGGGCCGCACCTCCGGTCCTCGAGTTCGACCCGGAGGGGCGCTTCGTGCAGGGGTGGGGAGGGGCGGGTGCGGGGCATCCGTGGCCCGCGTCCGAGCACGGGATCTTCGTGGACCACAACGACTTCGTGTGGATCGGGGGGAATGGGCCCGAGGACCAGGTGCTCAAGTTCACCAGGTCGGGTGACTTCGTGATGCAGATCGGCGGTCTCGCGACCCCCGGGGGGAACGGGGACACGCGACGCCTCGGCCGGCCCGCCGACGCGTGGGTGCATGCACCCACGAACGAGCTCTTCATAGCCGACGGCTACGGCAATCGGCGCATCATCGTCTTCGACGCCGAGAGCGGCGCCTTCAAGCGGATGTGGGGCGCGTTCGGCGACCCCCCGGCGGACGGCGAGGTCGATCCGGCGTGGGCGACCGAGATGGAGGGACCCGGGCCGCCCCACTTCTCACAGCCCGTGCATGCGGCCCGGGTGTCGAACGACGGGCTCGTCTACGTCTCGGACCGCGGCGGAAAGCGCGTGCAGGTGTTCACGCTCGACGGCACGTACGTCTCGCAGGTCTTCATTGGCCGCGAGTGTGTCGCGCCCGGCTGCGGGAACGGGACCACGGCGGCGAGCACGGCGTTCTCGACCGACCCGGAGCAACGCTTCCTCTACGTCGGGAACCGGAGCCAAGCGCTCGTCATGACCCTCGACCGGGCCACGCTCGAGATCCTCGACTCCTTCGGCGGGTGGGGCTCGGAGCCCGGGCAGTTCGGCACGCTTCACCACATGGCCGTGGACTCGAGGGGCAACCTCTACGTGACCGAGGTCACGCCGCTCGAGCCGGTGAACCGGCGCGTGCAGAAGTTCACGCTGGTGGGCATGCGGGGGCGTTAGGTTCCCGAAGCCAAGCGGTGCACCGACGGATTGCGCGACCCGTTCGAGCGATCAGAGCGCGGGGGGGCGGAACCGCAGCAGGAAGAGGCCCTCCCCGATGCTCGTCACCGCGATCGTGCCGCTCTCGAAGAACGGGTAGTTCGACCATGAGCCCGAGAAGCGGCGCTCGTCGTCGGATGGCAACGTGTCGAAGAAGCCGACCTCGACCGGCCGGATCGGATCCGAGATGCTCAAGATCCGTAGGCCACTCGTGTAGTTCGACTGGTACATCAGGTCGCCCCTGATGTAGAGGTTGTGATCGACCGACGCGGCCTGCCCGAAGTGCTCGGCGGCGAGGATCGGATCGTCGAGCTCGGCGATGTCCCAAATCAGCGTTCGCGTCCCGGGCATCAGACGCGCGCTGCCCGGATCCGCCTCGATCTCGTCGCCCTCGTCGTTCATGTAGAAGTACCGGTGGTCATCCGAGATCCACCCCTGGTGCGCATAGGCCACGCTCGGGTAGTCGGCGAACGCGACCGCTACAGGGGTCTCCTTCTGGGTCACGTCTACGATCGCGAGCTCGTTGCCGTTCGAGCTGAAGCAGATCTCGCGTCCCTGGTAGCGGTCGTCCGGACCGCGGTAGACGACGCACATCGCGTCGTGGGCGAACCCACCTCCCGCGGCCGGACCGCTTCCTTCGGAGAAGCACCCGAGGAAGGACGGCTGTAGAGGATCTCCGATATCGATCATGTGCAGTCCGCCGCCACACGGGTTGCCGCCCGAATTGGCCCCGATGGCATACGCGGTACCCGTCTCCTCGTTGATGGCGATGTTGTGCGCGCTGCCGAATCCTTCGTAGATGGCGTCCGGCTCGAACAGAGTCAGTGAGGGACCGGCTTCGCGCAGCCTGCGCAGGTCGAAGACCTGCATGCCGTGGGCGCCGGCTCCGTCGGCGACGATGAAGGCGTGGTCACGGAACACCTTGATGTCGCGCCACATGCTCGGAGGCGAAGAGTCGGTCCTGGGAAGCTCACCCACGTAGCTGGGACTCGAGGGATCCGTCACGTCGACGAAGGCCGTGCCGTCGGAGCGGCCCACCAGCGCGTACTCGTGGCCCGTCTCCGGATCGGTCCACCCCCAGAGGTCGTTCATGATGGTTCCGCGCTCTCCGCCCAGCGCGTCGATGGGAAGGAAGGCGAGGACGTCCACCTGAGCGCAGGGGTAGCCGGCCGCCGCCCCGGTCGCGTCGCACGTCACGGCGCCCCCGGCGATCGCGGGTGGCGCGGGCGGACCCTCCACGAGGAGCTTGTCCTCCACCACCCAACCACTCCCGCTGTCACGGAACAACGTGACCGATCCGAGCCGGTTGTCCTCGTCCGGAGCGCCCACGACGAGCAGGCCACCCCCCATAGCGAGCGACGAGCCGAAGCTGTCCCACGCCTCGGTGCCGGGCGGCGCGACGATCTTGGTCGCGGGGCCGAGCTCTCCGGTGGTGGCATCGTAGGGGAAGCGATAGAGGCTGCCCACGGCATTGGGCCACCCGGGTGCCGAGACCAACAGCTCGTCCTCGGTCGGCAGGAGGACGTCACCGAAACGGGCGCCGGCCGGCAGATCGTCGGGAGCAAGCGTGACGTCCCGCTCCCACGTGCCGGCCTCGCGGGCTTGTCTGAACGTGAGGACCGCGCCGCGCCCCTCCGATCGGTTCATGATGCCGACCAGCGCCGTGGCGCCGAGCCACCCGACGGTCGCCCCCAACCCCACGTCTCCCCGCGCGCCCTCACCCTCCAGGGGAGCGAGCCGCGCCTGCTGTCGCCACAGGCCATCGGTGTCGGACACGAAGACGTAGGCGGCGCCGGTCCGCGCCGCGTCGCCGGCCGAGCCAACGAGCAGTCTGGCGCCGTCGAAGGCGAGGCTCCCCCCGAAGGTCTCACGCGGCGCCGGATTGCCTTGTCGAATGCTCGTACGCTCGGCGAACAGGCCGTCGGCGCCCCGCTCGAAGAGCCACACCCCGCCCTGGCCCTCGTGGGCGAAGGGTGCGGACAGGAACAATCGATCCTCGTGCAGAATCCCGGAGGACCCGAACTGCGCTCGCTCGCCGATGCCGTCCACCTGGAGGAGCTGGACAAGCTGCCACTCGGCGCCGACCCACCGGTACACCCAGACGCCGCCAAGCCCTTGCTGGTAGGCGGGCGCACCCACCACAAGCGTACCCTCTGCGGCGGCGACGAACGCGCCCCAGCCGAGGCCGGCGCCGAAGGAGTTCATGAAGCCAGCGTCCGCGGGGAGCTCGGGCTCGAGGATCGACACGCGGTCCCAGCCCGAGCCCGCGGGGGCGTAAACGTGGAGTCTCGATGGCCAATCGAAGCTCGACGGCTCGGCCACGTAGATGCGACCATCGTCGATCGCGACGCTGTACCCGAACTGCTGGGCGGGAAGGTGGGCCGCTAGGAGGAGGAGTCCTCCGAGCAGCGTGGGTAGGGACTTCATGCGTCAGTCACCTCCGCTTCTCGGACCTCACGAGTCCAATCGCAGCATACGCTGGGTCTACAGCCGGGGCCAGCCGCGCGCCGGAACGAACCGAGAGCGGCAGCGCGGTGTACCGAGGGCCCATGTCCGACCCTGCCCCCAAGAAGCCCGACGCCTCGGTCGCCGTCGTATCCGAGCTGATGATGCCGCACCAGGTGAACAACCTCGGGCACGTCTTCGGCGGTGAGCTGCTCTCCATGGTGGACCGGGCCGCCGCAGTGGCCGCGATGCGTCACTCGGGGCGCTCGGCCGTCACGGTGTCCATCGACCGCGTCGACTTCAAGGAGCCCATCTACACGGGTGAGCTCGTGACGTGCACGGCCCAGGTGAACTTCGTGGGCCGCACCTCGATGGAGGTGGGCGTGCGCGTCGAGGCCGAGAATCTGCTCACCGGGGCGAAGCGGCACACCAACACCTGCTTCCTCACCTTCGTGGCGATCGACCAGGACCACCGTCCCTGCCGGGTGCCGCCGCTCGACCTGGCCGACCCCGAGGACGAGCGCCGTTACCACGAGGGGAAGCGGCGGCGGGAGGTGAGAGAGGCCCTGGACCGCGAGCTCGACCGGTCGGGCGAATAGGGCGCCCGGTACGGTGGGGCGGGCCACCCCAGGAAACTTGTTGCCTGCGGCTCGTTTGGGGGGACACTTTGGATATTATGCGACATCTACGCCCTAAGGCCGCCCCCGCCTTGGTCTGCGTGCTCGCCACAACGCTTGCCGCGTGTCAGCAGAGCGACCAGGAGCTTCCCTTCGAGCTCGAGGCGGGCCAATCGGCTTCGATCGGTGCAAGCGGCGGAGTCATCGGTGTTCCGCCCAACTTTTCCATGCAGTTCCCGGCGGGCTCCCTGTCCGGGACGACCCAGGTCACGGCTGCGACCCGCCCGACGGCGTTTCCGTCGACCGCCGGTTTGGTCGTGCCGGGCACCGCGTTCGACGTGGGTCCGGCGGGAACGCAGCTGAACGCTCAAGCGCGCGTCCAGATCGCCGTGCCACCCTCGTTGCTCGAGGCCGGTCAGGACCTCCAGCTGGCGGTGGCACTGCTCAGGCCGGGTGGTGCCATCGTGACCAGTGTCACGAGCTACGACCTGGGAAGCGGGATCCTGACGGCGAACGTGAACGAGATCGGTACCGTCGCGGCGGTCGTGGCGCTCGATGCGGTGCCGGTGCAGAACGTTTCGAGCCTCCCGTCCCTCAACGGCGGCTCGGTAGCCCCACCCGCGCCGCAGCCGGTCGGGCCCGCGCCGACCAGCCACGCCGGTGCTCAGTTCACGGCCGAATGCTCGGGTGCCTCGGGGACACGCAGCTGCTTCTCCTCGGGCATCGTGCAGCTCTGGGCGGACGCCGTCGTCCAAGCGCGGCTCGGTAGCCAGATGGTGCTCGTGAACTCGTCGGTGAACGCGAGCCTCGACTTCCTGAGCTTCAACCAGCTCGGACTTCCGAGCCAGGTCGTGGGCTACATCGAGATCGAGGGCGAGCTGCGGGCACGGATCAACCAGGCGGTGTCGAGCCGGATGCTCGGCAGCGAGCTGGTTCTGTTCACCGGGGGAGGCGCGAGCCCCTCGCCGACGACGGTCACGTTCGCCGGGAGCGTCCTGACGCTCGCGGAGACGTCCGAAGGGCCGAACGAGATGCTCGACTACGGAGTCGCGGGCATCGGGACGGGTGAGCAGGTCACGCTCCGTCTGGAGGGTGAGCTCGAGTTCGCCAACTCCAGTGGACCGCCCTCGATCGGGCGAATCGTCGCGCACGTGAGGCTCCGCCGATGACCCGCGCGTGGGCGCTCGTCGCCGCGCTGGCGCTGCTGCTGCCCGCGGGCGCCCTCGCACAGTTCTCCCCCGGCGCGCGCTCGGTGGGCATGGCCGGCGCCGGGATGGTCTTCTCGCAAGGGGTCGACGCGATCGAGTGGAATCCCGCAAACCTCGCGCTCGAGGGAGGCTGGAACGTCTCCCTCGGCGAGGTGGGGGCGGCCGCTCTCTTCAGCGGGGTGACCTTCGAGGACGTACAGGACATCTTCGAGGCCAGCGGTTCGGGGGACCCCACCGGGGTCCTCGGGAGGCTCCCAGCGAACGGCATCCGTCTCAACACGGTCTCCGAGGGCTTCGCGACGGCTCGTGCGGCCTCGGCCGGAAACCTGCCGCAGCCCGGCTCCCCCTATCCGTCGCTCGGGATCACCGTCGGCTCGCTCGGCCTCCGCGTCCGTAGCCGGGTGCTCGGTGAAGTGCGGCTGAGCAAAGAGATCGTCGATCTCATGGTCAACGGGTTCGACCCGGCCAAGATCCAGAGCTACCGGGTCGGCGATACGGGCTTCCGCTCGGCGTCGTTCTCGGAGATCACGGCCGGGTATGGAACCATCCTAGGCGAGAGGCTCGCCTTGGGCGTGGGGGTCCGCTACGTGAAAGGCCACTCGCTTACCGAGGGCCGCTTCTTCGAGCCGGTGTTGGACCTCGCGAACGAAACCGTCGAGGTGACGGGCGTGGCCGTCGAGGCCGCTGGCGGAAGCGGCTACGGGGTCGACGTCGGTGCGGCGCTCGACCTGATCGCGGGCCTGCGAGTGTCGGCCTCGGCCACGAACGTGATCCAGAAGATGACGTGGGACGAAGCCTTGATCGCGCACGAAGCGACGTTCCTCGGGTGCAACAACCCCGGCTCACCCTCGTGCCCCAACGGTGACGACTTCGACCTCGACTTCGAGGAATTGGTCGACCGCTTCCAGGGCCAGCCCATCACGCAGGGGTCGGTGAGCCTCCCCGTGTACCTGACGGCCCAGGAGCTCTTCCGCGGCGCCTTCTTTCCCACCGTCTTCCGGCTCGGAGCGGGGTGGAGGGCCGGCGGCACGGCCGTCGAGGTCGTCGGCATCTCGGTCTCTCCGCGGGGCCGCCAGCACAGCGAGTGGGAGGAGCGCGTAGCGCTCGGAGTCGAGCAGCGCCTCTGGATCCTGACGCTCCGCGCCGGCGCCGCGAAGGGAACCGACGGGCTGCAGACGCTGAGCGGCGGCCTCGGGCTCGGGATCGGCCCCGTCGCCCTCGACGTGAGCGGTGGCCTCATGTCCGGCGGGTTCTCCATCACGGAGAGCGTCATCACACAGGAGGACGTAGACTACGCGGGTGGTCACCTGACCGTTTCGGTGCAAGTTCGAGGAGGTATGTGATGGGGGTAAGGCGCTGGCTCCTGGCCCTGACCCTCTGTGCGCCGCTCGCGGCCTGTTCCGACGGTACCTCCCCCGAAGCCTTCGAAGGCATCCCCGTTGCGCTGTCCCTGCACGCGCCGGCTGGGGTGTCTCAACAGGAGATCACCGCCCTCGGCTCGGCGTTCGACCGGGTCGATACCTACTCGGTGGTCGTCACAGACAGCATCAATGGCTCGACGGTCCTCAGCACCTCCCTACCTGCTGCCGGTCCCGTGAGCGGGGCGCACGAGCTGCGGATCATGCTGTCCCAGTCGACCGTCGGGCTCGCCGTGCAGGTCACCGTCGTCGGCCTGGCCAGCTCGCTGGAGCTGTACAGGACCTCGGCCTACCTCCGCGTCCAGTCAACCACGAGCCCGACCCCGCTCGTGCTACCGCTCCGCTATACCGGACCGGGCCTGCGAGGCCGCGTGGTCAACGCGCAGGGGGCCGTGCTGGGCGGCGTCCCGGTCGACCTCCTCCAGGGAGCGAGCGTGATCGCTTCGGTTACGACCGAGGCCGATGGCACCTACCTCTTCCTGCCTCCGAGCGAGGGAGGTCCGCTCAATCCGGGGACGTATCAGGTTCGTCCGCAACCGACGGGTCAATCCGTATGTCCGGCGGTGCGCAGCGTGACCGCTACTACCAACTCGGCCCTCGTCGCGAACTTCACCGCCCAGAGCGCCCTGTGTCAGGTCGACCTCCTCGTCCTGTCGGGCGGTGACGTCGACGACACGCAGACGGTCGCGAGCCTGTTCGCGAACACGCCGAACGTGAGCACGCAGACCTACTTCTTCGTCAATCAACTTCCCGGGCTCTCCTTCCTGAACCAGTTCGACGCGGTGCTCCTCTTCGCGAACGGCCAGTTCAACGAGTCCGCCAACCTCGGCTCACAGGTCGAGAGCTACGTGCAGGCCGGCGGCAACCTGGTCATCTCCACCTTCTACTGGCAGAACCGGAGCGACTCCAACCTGGGCTCCACCGGGTGGGGACGGCTCGAGAACATCGATCCGTTCCGCAGCCTCGTCGATCCACAGACGGGCGTCGGCGGCGCGACCT
Organism: Longimicrobiales bacterium; assembly: GCA_041579355.1. Lineage (GTDB taxonomy): Bacteria > Gemmatimonadota > Gemmatimonadetes > Longimicrobiales > Gaopeijiaceae > UBA2982. Next base: position 11,469 of record JBFGFY010000020.1, read on the forward strand.
ACCGGTCGGCCTCCCTCGGCACGGTGACGCGGAACGACCCGGTGACCAACGACAGGCTGGTCCAGGGTCTCAACACGCTCACGTCGACGGGCTTCCGGGGAGGGGCCGCGGCGAAGACGGGGACCACGGTCGTGGCCGAGTGGGACGACACGATGCCGCTGATCGGGTACCGGGTCCTCGCGGGTGGCCAGCGACTGGTGGCGGTCAGTCTCTTTCCGGCCTCCGGCACTTCCGCGACCGGGAACGTGCAGGAGCTCTGGGAGAACGCGGTCCGCTGGACCGGCGAAGCCGGAGGGCCAGGGACCTAGAGGCTCGGCCGAGAGGCTGCCTCTCGGCTTTCGTGAAGCCTCAGCGGCGCTCCACGACCATCGCGAACCCCATGCCTCCCGCCGCGCAGACGGTGATGAGGCCGAACTGGACGTCGCGCCGCGCCATCTCGTTCAGGATCGTGATGGTGAGGCGGCCACCCGTGGCGCCGAACGGGTGCCCCACGGCGATCGACCCGCCCATGACGTTGATGTTTTCGATGTCGGGGTGGCCGACCGCCTCGGTCCGGCCGAGCTCCTTCTCCGCGAAAGCGCGCGACGTGAGCGCCTGGAGGTTCGAGAGCACCTGCGCCGCGAAGGCCTCGTGCATCTCCATGAGGCCGATGTCGCGCATCGTGAGACCGGCCCGGTCTAGCGCGAGCGGCGCCGCGTAGGCGGGCCCCTGTAGGAGCTGGCCGGCCGGATCGAGCGCCGTCCACGCCCAGCTACGCACGAAGCCGAGTGGGGTGACGCCCTCGGCGCGGGCCCGTTCCTCGTGCATCAACACGAGCGCCGACGCTCCGTCAGTCAGTGGCGAGGCGTTGCCCGCCGTGACCGAGCCGTGCTTCCTGTCGAAGACGGGCGACAGCATGCCCATCTTCTCCGGCGTCGTGTCCGTGCGGATGCCGTTGTCCTTGACGATGACCTTCTCGTAGTCCGGCGGCACGTACACGGGCGCGATCTCGGCCGTCAGCCTCCCGTCCTGCGTTCCTTCGGCGGCGAGCCTGTGCGAGCGGAGCGCCCAATCGTCCTGGGCCTCGCGGGTGATCTTGTTCTCCTTGGCCATGCGTTCGGCCGACTCACCCATGGTCTCGCCGGTCGTGTACTCGGCTATGGCCGGTTGCACCGGGAGCAGGTCCCTGGGGCGCAGCGGCTTGAACGCCGACAGCTTCTGCCCGACGGTCTTCCCCTTGGCAGCCCCGACGAGGCTCCTGGAGAGCTTGTCGCTCACGGTGATGGGGATGTGAGAGAGCGACTCGGCCCCCCCCGCGATCACGACCTCGGCCTGACCGACCTCGATGAGCTGCACGGCATCGGTGATGGCCTGGTTGGCAGAGGTGCAGGCGCGCGAAACGGTCACGGCCGGCACGTTCTTCGGCAACACGGCGAGCCCGACCTCGCGCGCGATGTTCGGAGCTTGTGTGTCGTGTACCACCGTGCCGTAGACGAGGTGGTCGACCTGGCTGCCCTTGAGGCCGCTCCGTGAGAGTGCGTCGCGGACCGCGACTTTGCCGAGCTCGATCGCGCTGAGGTCCGCGAACACGCTTCCCGCCTTCGAGAAAGCGGTCCGGCATCCTGCCACTATGGCTGTCTTCATGCGTGGAAGCTCGCTGCGAGGGGGTCATCAATCAAACGCGCGGCGGTTCCCGCCCTGACGCTCCCCGGAGCCCGGGCTATATTGCCGCCCCGTCCCGTCCACAAACGACGAGATCCATGCTCGGCACGCTCGCCCTCCTGGCCCTCATCCAAGTACCCGAGCCGACTCAGGAGCTCTGGCCGGGTGCGCGCTACGATCCCGCGATTCCGACGCTCACCGACGTGGTGGGCCACGACTTCCGTGAGGAGATCACGGCGCCGGACGACATCGTCCGTTACATGGAAGCCCTCGCCACCGCCGCGCCGTCGCGCACCCGCCTCATCCGTTACGCCGTGAGCTGGGAGGGGCGCCCCCTCGTGGCGATGTTGATCGGCTCGGAGCAGCGCATGGCGCGCCTCGACGACGTGCTGGTGGGACTCGCACGTCTTTCGGAGGGAGACATCCCGCAGGCGGAGGCGGACGCGCTCATCGCACAGCTGCCCGTGGTTACGGCGCTCATGCATGGGATCCATGGCAACGAGATCAGCTCGAGCGGGGCCGCCATGGCCGAGGCCTATCACCTCCTCGCCGCGCTGGGTGACCCAGGCGTGGACGTGATCCTGGCCGAATCGCTGGTACTGATCGACCCGATGGAGAACCCCGACGGCCGCGCCCGCTTCGTGCAGCAGAACCTGATGACCCGCGCGCGCTGGCCGGACCCGACGTCCTACTCGGCCGAGCACGACGAGCCGTGGCCCGGCGGCCGCACGAATCACTACCTCTTCGACCTGAACCGGGACCTCTTCATCCAGAGCCAGCCCGAGACCCGCGGCCGGGTGGACCTCTTTCTGCGCTACCGTCCGCAGATCGTGGTCGACCTGCACGAGATGGGAGGCAACACCACCTACTTTTTCCCGCCGACTGCGCCGCCCTCGAATCCCTGGTTCGGGAGCCGTCAGATCGAGCTCATGGACGTCTTCGGACGTGCCAACGCCGCGGCGTTCGACCGGCGTGGCTTCGCCTACTTCAACCGCGACGTCTACGACCTGTTCTATCCCGGGTACGTGGATGGCTGGCCGATGGGACAAGGTGCGCTCGGCATGACGTACGAGCAGGCGTCCGCGCGCGCCCTGGTGCTTCGCCGCGACGACGGCGACCTGCTCACGTACGGGGACGGGGTGCTGCACCACTTCACCGCGGCGATCACGACGGCCGCCACCGCCGCGCGAAACCGCGAGCGCATCCTCCGCGACTATCATGCGTTTCGGCGTGAGGCCGTCGAGGAAGGTCGCCGGGGCCCGAGCGAATACGTGCTACACTCAGCCCACGATCCCGGCCGAGCCGAGCGTCTGGCACGCGTGCTCGCGATGAACGGCATCCGGGTGCACGAGGCCGACGGGCCGGTCTCGGTCGGCGGACGAGCGCTTCCCGAGCGCGGTACGTACATCGTGCCCCTCGCTCAGCCAGCTCAGCGCCTCGCGCGGAACCTCCTCGATCCGCATGTGGCCATGGACACGGCGTTCGTGCGCCGGCAGATCGAAAGACGCTCGCGTCGTGAGCCCGACGAGATTTACGACCTCACTTCCTGGAGCCAATCGCTCCTGTGGGACGTCGAGGCGATCCTCGCTCAGCGGTCCACGGGGGCCCTGGGTGCTCCGGTCGATCCCGCCGCGGAGCGCCCTGCCACGGTGCTCCCGGAGGCCGTGGTGGGTTACCTGATGCCATGGGGGACGAGCGCCGCGGGTGCGGTCGTCGAGGCGCTCCGCGAGGGGATCCGCGTACGCAGCGTGGGCGGCGCCTTCATGCTGGGAGGTCGCCGGTACGGGATCGGCACGGCGCTCGTGCGTACGGCGGAGAACGGACCCGACCTGCGCAGCCGACTCGGCGCCATCGCGGCGCGTCACGGAGCCGAGGTCGTACCGATCGACGACTCGTATGTCACCGAGGGCACCTCGCTCGGTGCGGGGAGCGTGCGTTCGCTGCGCGAGCCGAGGGTGCTCCTCGTCTACGACGAGCCGGCCGAAGTCTACTCAGCCGGCTGGGCGAGGTACGTGCTCGAGCGGCGCTTCGGGCAGCGCACGACGATCGTGCGGGCCGGAAGCCTCTCGCGGGCCGTGCTCTCCCGGCACGACGTGGTCGTATTCCCCAGCGGCAACTACGCGCGGGTGGTCGGAGACGACCTTCTCGGCAACATCCGGGATTGGATGCGCGAGGGAGGTACCGTGGTCACGATGGCGGGGTCCACGGCGTGGGCGTCACGGGCGGAGCTCCTGTCGACCATCGCGGAGCGGCGGGGTGGTCGACCGGTGGGTGATGAGCCGGCTGATCGGGAAACACCGGACCAGCCCATCGACTATCTCGACGAGATCGTACCTGCCGACGAGGCACCCGAGGGCGTACCCGGCGCGATCCTGAACGTCGTGCTCGACACGAGCCACTGGCTCGCCTCGGGCTCCGACGGTGAGATCGGTGCCCTCGTGGTGGGCACTCGCGTGTTCCGTCCGATCACGCTCGACAACGGACGTAACGTCGGGCGGTACGCGGAGCTCGGGCGACTCGTTGCGAGTGGCGTGGTGTGGGAAGAGTCTCGGCCCCAGCTCGCGAGCAAGGCGTTCCTCATCCACGAGCCGGTGGGGAGTGGGCAGGTCATCGCGTTCGCCGAGGATCCGAACTTCCGGGCATACGCGGAGGCCACCCAGCTCCTCTTCATGAACGCGGTGCTCCTCGGCCCGGGCCGGTGAGCGCATGAAGCGCGCTTAGGCACGCAGGAGGCGCACGTGGCGAGTGGGCGACGTATGGTCTCGGGGTTCGAGGGCGAGTTCCGGCGCTACAAGGAGATGTGCGAAGGCGTCGTGGCGCAGCTCAACGAGGGCCAGCTCATCGTGCGGGCATCACCCGAGAGCAACTCGATCGCCACCATCATGTGGCATGTCGCGGGTAACCTCACGTCGCGTTTCACCGACTTCCTCACGTCGGACGGCGAGAAGCCGTGGCGCGACCGGGAGTCGGAGTTCGACGAGAGACGGGTCGGGCGAAAGGAGCTCCTGGAGAAGTGGGATAGCGGTTGGAGCACGCTCTTCGCGGCACTCGCTCCGCTGACGGACGCGGACCTCGATCGCAGCGTGACGGTGCGTGGCGTGGAGCTCACCGTGGCCGAGGCGCTGCTGCGGGCGCTCCCTCACGTGAGCTCGCACGTCGGCCAAGTGGCCTTCTTCGGGAAGGTGCTACGCGGCTCGGAGTGGGAGTACCTCACGATCCCGCCCGGGGGTACGGACGCGTACAACAGGAACCCCAACCGCGAGAAGGGCCCGGGAGCGTCGTGAACGGGCGCGTGCGAGTCGACGCCACCGTGCGGAGGGCCACCCAAGCTGACGCCGAGCAGTGGCGGGAGATGCGGTGCGATCTCTGGCCCGAGTCACCGGACGATCACCCGGCCGAGATCGCGCAGTACCTTGCCGTTCCGCCGGAGTCGGCGGTGTGTCTCGTGGCCGAGCTGGGGGACGGGGGCGAGCTCGGAGGCTTCGTAGAGGCGCAGCTCCGCAGCTACGCCGAAGGGTGCCGCTCGTCGCCCGTCGGGTACCTCGAGGGGATCTACGTGCGGCCGGATCTTCGCCGGAGTCGCCTCGGGGCGCAGCTGGTCGCCGCAGCCGAGGCGTGGGCACGCGGGCTCGGCTGCTCGGAAATGGCCTCGGACCGGGCGCTGGACAACGAATCCAGCGGCGCGTTCCACGAGGCGCTGGGATACGAAGAGGTGGACCGGATCGTGTGCTTGAGGAAAGCCCTGTGACGCATCGCATCGACAAGAAGCTGCAACAGATCGCCGTGGCCGAGTTCACCTACCGTCATGAAGCCGAGTTCGCGGCCGGCTTCCTGGAAGACGCTGGCATTCCATATCGGTTGCAGGTCGACGACGCGGGCGGAGACCTGGGTCTCACGCTCGGACGGCCCGCCATCGTCTGGGTGCGGGCGATCGACTTCGAGCGAGCGAAGGAAGTGCTCGATTTCGGGGGCGACGGGGGTGAGGCGGAGGAGACCGAGTAACCGATGCGCGCGGTCTCTTTCAACGTGACGGTGCCGGGGTTCCTGTTGGGAAAGAGCCTCGGTCGCGCGAGCGAAGCGGCGCTCTTCGGAGGCCTGAGCGGTGTGCGCTTCGGCGAAGTCCCCGAGCCCGTCCTCCCGGGTCGCGACTGGGTGCGACTCGAGGTTCTGAAGGCCGGTATCTGCGGTACCGACATCGGCACGCTGACGTTCAAGAGCAGCCCGGCGATGGAGCCGTTCGGGTCCTTCCCCGCGGTTCTGGGCCACGAGGTCCTCGCACGGGTCGTCGAGGCGGGCCCCGACGTCCGCCGTGTCCAAACGGGGCAGCGCGTAGCGGTCGACCCCGTCATCTCGTGCAGGATGCGGGGCTTCGGCAGCACGCCGTGCGGCTCGTGCGCGAGCGGGCTACACGGTACGTGTGAGCGGGCCGGCGAGGAAGGAGAAGTCGTCGTGGGCGGACGCCCACTCCGGCGCGGACTGACGATCGGATACCAGGCCGACCTCCCGGGTGGGTGGAGCGAGCGCATGATCGCGCACGAGAGCCAGCTCTTCGCGCTGGACGAACGCGTATCCGACCGCGCCGGGGCGCTCCTGGAGCCGCTCGCGGTGGGCATGCACGCAGCGCTGCGCTCGCGACCGTTCGGAGAGGGCCCGGCGCTCGTGGTGGGCAGCGGGCCGATCGCGCTCGGTGCCATCTGGGCGCTACGCGCGGTAGGGTATCGGGGCGAGCTCGTGGCCCAGATCAAGCGTGGCCATGAAGCGGAGCTCGCGCGTGCCCTCGGCGCCAGCGAGACTGTTTCGCCAGGCGACGAGGCCCGGCAGGCCCTGGTCGAGACCGGGGCGCAGGCCTACATGCCGATCATCGGCGACGAGGTGTACTCCGGCGGCGGCTTCCCGCTCATCTTCGACTGCGTCGGGAGCGGGGAAACGATCAAGCAGTCGCTCCGTTACGCTGCCCCGCGCGGCAAGATCGTCATGCTCGGATGCGCGGCCGAGATCAAGAAGCTCGATCTCACGTTCATCTGGGCCCGCGAGCTCGAGATCAAGGGCTTCGTCTGTTACGGCATGGAGGAGTGGAGAGGGGAGCGGAGGCACACGTTCGAGGTCACACAAGATCTGCTCCTCGAGACGGGCGCGCCGGTCGACCGGATGGTGACACACGTGTATCCACTCGCCCAATACCGGGACGCGCTCTCGACGGCCGCGAACCGCCGCCGCACCGGCTCGATCAAGGTTCTGCTCGATCCGGCAGCCACCTGAGCCGCGCCGGAGCGTGAACGTGCGGGGAGGTGCTGTCGCATGAGCGGTCCCAAGGTCGTGGTCGCCGGGGGCGGCGTGATCGGCGTGTGCTGCGCGTACTACCTCGTCCGCGCCGGCGCCGAGGTGGCCCTAGTGGAGCGCGACCGCATCGGCGCGGGCGCCTCGTCGGGCAACGCGGGCACGCTCTCGCCCGGCCACCCCCCGCTGAACCGTCCCGGGCGGGTGGGGCAGGCGATCCGCCAGATGCTCGACCCGACGAGCCCCCTGTACGTGCACCCGAGCTGGAACCCGAGTCTCTGGCGGTGGCTGCTCGGCTTCGCCCGGTATTGCACGCGCGAGCACGTCGACCACGCGATGCGCGTGATGGGTCCTCTCGGCAAAGACGCGCTTCTGCTCTTCGACGAGTTGGTCGCCGAGGAGCGTCTGCAGTGCGAGTACCGCAGGGAGGGTTACTACGACGTCTGCGCGACCGAAGCAGGGATCGAGGAGGCGCGCGAGGAGGCCGACCTCGCACGTCCGTATGCCTACCATCCGGAACTCGTCGATGGTGACGAGCTGCGACGACGCGATCCCGCGCTCGGAGCCAAGGCGATCGGAGGGGTCTTCTATCCCGAGGCGGCGACGATGGACCCCGCGTTGTTCGTGGAGCGGCTGGCGGAGGTCGCTGTCCGTCGGGGCGCGCGCGTGCGCACCGGGGTGGCGGTGGCCGCCGTCGAGACACGGGGTGGCCGCGTGAGCGGAGTTTCGCTGGCGGACGGCTCCGCCGAGCCCGCGGACGCGGTCGTGCTCGCCACCGGGCCGTTCGACCTCCATCTCGCGAAGAGGCTCGGGACACGGATTCCGGTGCAGCCGGGCAAGGGGTACCACCGCGACATCCCCATCGGTCCCAACGGGGCGCCGCGCATGCGCATCGCGTGCGTGCTCCACGAGACGGCCGTCTTCTGCACGCCGATGGAAACGGCCGTGCGATTCGCCGGCACGATGGAGTTCTCCGGCACGAACCTCCTCATGCGGCGGGCTCGCCTCGAGCAGCTGACGTACGCCGCCCGCGAGTTCATTCCCTCGCTGGGCCCCGCGCGTGCACTCTCCCAGTGGTGTGGGCTGCGGCCGATGTCGGTGGACGGGATCCCCATCGTGGGTGCCCTACCCGGTGTGGAGGGCGTGAGTGTGGCCACGGGGCACGGCATGCTCGGCCTCACGCTCGCCACGGTCACAGGTGAGCTGATCACGAACCAGGTGCTCGGCCGGGAGGATCCCCGGCTCGAGGGGGTGTCGCCGGGGAGGTTCTGAGGGGGGCTGGTCCGCGAGCGCTGCGTCCAGGGTGCGCATCGTCGATCCTGCGCGTATGATCCCCGAACTATGACCGACGTGACCGAGCGCCTCAACACTGCGCTCACGGGCCGCTACGCGATCGACCGTCAGCTGGGCGAAGGCGGCATGGCGACGGTTTATTTGGCCGACGACGTTCGCCATGGCCGTAAGGTCGCGCTCAAGGTGCTGAAGGCCGAGCTGGCCGCCGTAGTCGGAGCCGAGCGCTTCCTCGCCGAGATCAAGACGACGGCGAACCTGCAGCACCCCCACATCCTCCCGCTCTTCGACTCCGGGGAGGCGGGAGGCTTCCTTTTCTACGTGATGCCGTACGTGGAGGGGGAGTCGCTCCGTGAGCGGCTCGACCGGGACAAGCAGCTTCCCGTGGAAGAGGCCGTGGGCATTGCGACCCAGGTCGCGGAGGCGCTCGACTACGCGCACCGTCACGGCGTGATCCACCGCCACATCACGCAGTCGAACATCCTTGTTCAAGACGGAAAGCCGGTGATCTCCGATTTCGGGATCGCGTTGGCCGTCGGGGCAGCGGGGGGCGGGCGGCTCACCGAGACGGGGCTGAGTCTCGGCACGCCACACTACATGAGTCCCGAGCAGGCCACAGGGGACCAGTCCGTCCACGCCGCCACCGACATCTACGCGCTGGGGTGCGTGCTCTACGAGATGCTCGTGGGTGAGCCGCCGTACACGGGCAGCTCGGCCCAAGCCATCCTCGGGAAAATCATCCAGGCGAAGCCCGTGTCGGTGACGGAGTCGCGGCGCTCGGTGCCGCCGCACGTCGACGCCGTGATCCGGAAAACCCTCGAGAAGGTCGCCGCGGATCGGTTCACAAGCGCACGCGAGCTCGCCACGGCACTCCGGGACCCTGGCTTCCGCTACGGAGCGGCGGAGGGCGCCGGTATCGGGTCGGAGCGCCGCGGCGTGGTTGCCACAGCCGCTGCCGCGGCCGTAGCTGCGAGCCTCGTCACCGGGGCGGTGGTGTGGGGTCTCGCGGTGGGGTCTCCGCCGGAGGAGGCGGCCGTCACGCGATTCACCATCGACATTCCGGGCGCCGGAATCCTCCGTGGAAACACGGTCCAGCCGCTGGAGGTCACCCGTGACGGTCGCACGCTTGTGGTCAACGCGGTCGTCGAGGGAATGAACGGAAGCCAGGTGTTCGTGCGCCCCCTCGAGAGCTTGGAGGCAGTGCCCGTGCGAGGAGGCGGCGGGAACGTGGGCAGCTCCTTCGTGTCACCGGACGGGATGTACGTCGCCTTCTACGACGTGACGGACAATACCTTGAAGCGCGTGCCTCTCGCCGGCGGGCCGGCATCCACCATCGCCGAGACCGGTTTGGTTTCGGGCGGGTTCCAGGGTGCCACCTGGGGGGAGGGCGGGCGCATCGTCTTCGCGACTACGGTCTACGACGGTCTGATGTTGGCCCGCGAGACAGGAGGAGCTGCCGAGCCCCTCACGACGCCACAGGAAGGAAGCGCCGAGTGGCACCGCGACCCGCACTTCCTCCCCGGGGGCGAACGGCTGCTCTTCGCGATTGGGAGAGACGGGCCGCCGGACATTGCGCTTCTCACGCTGAGCACTGGAGAGATCCGGCGGCTCGTCTCGGGCACCTATGCGCACTTTGTGGCGCCGCGCTACCTCGTGTTCCTGCGCGGAACGACCCTTTGGGCAGCGGTCCTCGACGTAGAGCGGGGTGCGCTCGAGGGGGAGCCTGTTCCCGTGCTCGAAGGCGTACAGGGCGGCGCCCGGCAGTTTTCGGTGTCGCCGAGCGGGGTCCTCGCTTACGCGAAGCTCGCGGAAGCGACTGGGGCTCCGCGCACGTTGGTCTGGGTCGACCGTGACGGGCAGGAGGCCGCGCTGCCCGTCGACCGCCAGCCGTACGTGTATCCACGCCTATCACCCGACGGGGGCCGCCTGGCGATCGCCGTGCCTGAGGACGTGCTCGTGCTCGGCGGCCCAGCCGACCTTTGGGTCTTCGATCTCGATCGCTTCTCCCGCACGCGCATCACGTTCGGTGGGAACAACCGCTTCTACCCGATTTGGACGCCGGACGGTCAGCGTCTGACGTACGCGGATGCGTCCACCAACGAGAACCGGCTCTTGCAGAGCGCCGCGGACGGCGTCGGGGCGACAGACACGCTGCTTCCACTCGGAGACCGGCGCTTTCCCACGTCGTGGTCACCGGATGGTCGCACCCTCGCGTACTACGTGGGGCCCTTCGGCGCGTCGACCAACTCGCGCGACGTCGCCCTACTGCACATGGAGCCCGACGGCCTGAGACCGGAGCCGCTCGTCGAGATCCCGTACGAGGACCGAGGACCGGTGTTCTCGCCGAATGGGCGTTGGATCGCCTACGTGTCGAACAAATCGGGGCGCGACGAAATCTACGTGCTGCCGTTCCCGGGTCCTGGTCCCGAGTACACGGTTTCGACGGGAGGTGGCCGGGAGCCGGTCTGGTCCCGCGACGGGCGCGAGCTCTTCTACCGCACCGACGACGCGCTGATGGTGGTCGAGGTCCAGCTCGGCGACACGTTCCGCGCGGGGCAGCCCCGAGCGCTCTTCGACGATGCCTGGGAGCGTGACGGCGGCGGCGGTGGCGCGATCGCGAACTACGACGTCACGCCCGACGGGCAGCGCTTCCTCATGGTCCGCCGGGACACGGCGACACGGGGTGAGCTCGTGGTCGTGATCAACTGGGTCGAGGAGCTACGACGGCTGCTCGGCCGCTGACGCCGAGCCCCCTAGAGGTCCAGCGGGATCACCTCGGGGTGGACCTTGCTCGACGGCTTCGCACCGTCGACCCCGACTCCCTCCAGCTTCAGCAGCGCGGCCTTCGCGCGGAGGCCGCCTCCGAAGCCGGTGAGGCTCCCGTCCGACGCGACCACCCGATGACACGGGACGAGAATGGGGAGCGGGTTGGCGCCGACGGCCTGACCCACCGCGCGCGCCATGTCCGGCTTACCGATGTCGCGCGCCATCTGTCCGTACGAGACCACGTGCCCATACTCGATCTCGAGGAGGCGCCGATAGACGTCGTGCTGGAACTCCGTGGTCGCTTCCGGAAAGTCGAGCGGCAACGAGAACTTCTGCCGCTCCTTGGCGAAGTACTCCTCGAGCTGTGTGACCGCGTTCACGAGCAGCTCGGGCCAGACATCCCGTGGCGACTCCTGGCTGTTCCGGGGCAGCACGCCGAACTCGATCCTGCGCACCCCGGTCGGTGACACCCACACCGTGACGGGACCTGCCCTCGTCGAGGGCAGGTGGGCCGAGTGGACCTCGACCGACGTCAGTGCGCCTCTCCCGCCGGATGCTTCTTGAGCGCCTCCTGGAGCGCGTCGAAGCCCAGCAGCGCGCACTTGATGCGAACCGGGAACTTGCTCACTCCCTGGAGCGCGCGAAGGTCCCCGAGAGCCTTGTCCGTCGCGGCGTCGCCGTCCCCGTGCATCATCTGGGTGAAGCGCTTCGCGAGACCGTCCGCGTCCGAGAGCGAGCGCCCCTTGATGAGCGTGGTCATCATGCTGACCGCAGCCTGCGAAATGGAGCACCCCTGGCCCACGAACTTCGCCTCGGCGATCCGGTCGTCCTCGATCTTCAGCTGGAGACGGATCTCGTCACCACAGACCGGATTCGCGAGGTGCACCTCGACGGTCTTCTCCTCGAGCTCCGACTTGTTCCGCGGATTGCGGTAATGCTCGAGGATGAGCTGCTGGTAGAGTGAGTTGAGCTGCGGCGTTTCCATGGTCTCACCGGGCATGGGCTCGGGCTCTCAATGTACGGTGGGCCGCAGGGACTTCCAACCAGACGGCGGGGCCTGCGAGGCCGGGATCGCGCGCCGCGGCTCCGGTGCCTACACTCGCTCTGGTCATTCATTCGTTCTGGAGCCAGCCATGCCGACCGACCTCAGCCGTCGCGAGTTCGTGGTCGCGAGCGCCCTCGCCGGGGCCTCGCTGTCCCTTCCCGAGGCCGCCGCCCCTGCCGTCATCACGCGCCGAGCGAGGCCGATCGTGATCGCCTCCGCCAACGGGAATCGCTCGCGTGACGCCGAGGGAAAGACGTGTGTGCAGAAAGCGTTCGAGATGATCGTCGGCGGCACGGACGTTCTCGACGCCCTCATCGCGGGCGTGAACATCGTCGAGCTGGACCCGGAAGACACGAGCGTGGGCTACGGTGGGCTGCCGAACGCCGACGGGGTCGTTCAGCTCGACTCCTGCTGCATGCACGGCCCGCGCAAGCAGGCCGGGGGTGTGGCGGCGCTCGAGGGGGTGCGCACGCCGTCGTCCGTGGCGAAAGCGGTGATGCAGCTCACAGACCACCACCTCCTCGTGGGGGAGGGCGCGCAGACGTTCGCGCGTCAAATGGGGTTTGCGATCGAAGACGACCTGAACACGGACCTCTCGAGGAGCCGCTGGCTGGAGTGGAAGCGCCGGATCGACCCGCAGCACTTCCCCGACCCGCAGACGAGGAATCAGGTCGGCTACCAGATCGGGCTCGACATGGTGCGGGAGGGCCTGATCGACGCCGAGCACTTCTGGGGCACGATCAACTGCAACGGAGTGAGCGCGTCCGGTGACGTGTGCGGCGTCACGACGACGAGCGGGCTGGCGTGGAAGATCCCCGGACGGGTGGGGGACTCCCCGATCCTCGGCGCGGGGCTCTACGTCGACAACGACGTGGGCGCGGCCGGCTCGACGGGGCGTGGCGAGGCCAACCTCTACGGACTCTGCTCGTTCCTCATCGTCGAGAACATGCGTAGGGGGATGTCGCCGCTGGACGCGGGGCTCGAGGCACTGCGACGGGTGCAGCGAAACACCATCGAGGCGCGACTCTTGAACGAGCGGGGGCTGCCGAGCTTCGGGCTCAACTTCTACATCGTGAACAAGGCGGGTGACTACGCCGGGGTCGCCCTCTACGAGGGCGCCCGGTTCGCCGTCTGCGACGAGAACGGGCCTCGCATCGAGGAGTGCACGGGGCTTCTCGAGAGGGCTTGAGTCCCGTGAGCGTGGTACATCGGGCTGGGGCAAGCCTCTGAGGCGGCCCCTCGTCGGGGGCCCTTCCTCGCGAGGTGGGCGACTCGCCAGGTTACGGCCAAACCCTCCTGATTCCCGCGAGCCTTGATGCACGTACCTCTGCTTGCCGACCTCGTCGTGCTGCTCGTGGTGTCGATCGTCGTGCTCTACGTCTCGCACTTCGTCCGGCTCCCTCCGGTCGTGGGGTTCCTCCTGTCGGGCGTGCTTCTCGGCCCACACGGCTTCGGACTCGTCCGCGAGGTGGAGCAGGTCGAGCAGCTCGCAGAGATCGGCGTCGTGCTTCTCCTCTTCACGATCGGGATCGAGTTCTCGCTCGCCGAGCTGATGAAGATGAGGCGGTCGGTGCTCGTCGGTGGGTCGGTCCAGATCCTGGCCGTCACGCTCGCCGTGTACGGTGTGGCGTCGGCGGTGGGCCAACCGGGACGTACCGCTCTCTTTCTCGGATTGATCGCATCGCTCAGCTCGACGGCGATCGTCTTGCGGCTGCTCCAGCAGAACGCGGAGGTGGATGCTCCCCACGGACGCATGAGCCTCGCGATCCTGGTCTACCAGGATCTCATGATCGTGCCGATGATGCTCATGGTGCCTGTGCTCGCCGGGCTCTCCGGTGGGCTCGCGATCGCGTTGGGGCGCTTCGTGCTGCAGGCAGCCGCGGTGCTCGTCCTGGTCCTCGTGCTGGCGCGCTTCGTGGTGCCACAGCTCCTCGACCGCGTGGTGCACACGCGCAGCCGCGACTTGTTCCTGCTCACGGTGATCACGGTGTGCCTCGCGGTCGCCTGGGCCTCCTCCTTGGCGGGGCTGTCTCTCGCCCTGGGAGCGTTCCTCGCCGGGCTGCTGGTGTCCGAGTCCGAGTACAGCCATCAGGCGCTGGCTGACATCCTTCCGTTCCGAGACCTCTTCGCCGCGTTCTTCTTCATCAGCATCGGGATGTTGCTGGACCTCGGGCTCGCTGCGAGCCAACCCCTCTTCCTCGCTGCGCTGGTCGTCGGTGTCCTCGGGATCAAAGTGGTCGCGGC
>JBFGFY010000021.1:0-25381 GCA_041579355.1 Longimicrobiales bacterium
CGCTTCTCCTCGTGAGACGCCTCTGCTTTGGAGGGATGGCCGAGTGGCTTAAGGCGGCGCCCTGCTAAGGCGTTGGACCGAAAGGTCCGCGTGGGTTCGAATCCCACTCCCTCCGTTTGGAAAATAGCAACGAGTGGAAGGTGGGTTCGAACCCACGTGATTCGTGCAGCGAATCACACAGTGGGTTCGGCTCGAGCGACGATGACGTGTACCCGTGGCCGCTCTGCGGATTCTCGCGAGAGGATCGAGCGCAGCGAGATCCATCCCACTCCCTTCGTCGACTCCCGATCGAGGACCCCTCCAATCGGACGACCGACGGATGGGGCGTGCCGCCTGCGACGGCTCAGGACGGGTGGCCGAGTGGCTTAAGGCGCACGATTGGAAATCGTGTGGGCTCACGCCCGCGTGGGTTCGAATCCCACCCCGTCCGTTGTTGCCCGACAGTTCCGGGGCGTGGCTCAGTCCGGTAGAGCGCTGCGTTCGGGTCGCAGAGGTCCCCGGTTCGAATCCGGGCGCCCCGATTGGAAAACCCGAGGCTGACAGGTGAGGCGCCCGGGTTCGAACAGGCGGTTCGAGCCGAGCGCCATGATTGTGACCAAAAGCCAGTGCCGGTGACGCGCGAGACCATCGAGCGCAGCGAGATGAATCCGGGCGCCCCGATTGGAAAACCCGAGGCTGACAGGTGAGGCGCCGGGTTCGAACAGGCGGTTCGAGCCAGCTCGCATGGCTTCTTCACGCCGACTCACACGACCGCGAATGG
This sequence comes from Longimicrobiales bacterium, assembly GCA_041579355.1. GTDB lineage: Bacteria > Gemmatimonadota > Gemmatimonadetes > Longimicrobiales > Gaopeijiaceae > UBA2982. The sequence continues at coordinate 761 of JBFGFY010000021.1, forward strand.
CCCCCCCGGTGCCGTTCACCCATGCCGGGTCGCGATCGCCGCGAATTCTCGGTCGAGGAGCGCTGGCAGAATGGTAATGCACTCGCCTCGAAAGCGAGCGCCCGAAAGGGCTTGGGGGTTCGAGTCCCTCGCGCTCCGTGGCAGCCCTCCAGGTCCATGACCTGGGGGGCTTTCTTCATTTGGGAGTTGCTGACCCCCTGCGCAGGCCGATCGCCTACTTCACGCCCGGTGCGCGCCGCCTCTTCCGCGCTTGGACGACTTCCGGTCGCCCTTCTGCCGGTACATCGCCGCGTCCGCGTCGTCCACCAGGCTCGTCACCGTGGTGTGTCGCTTGGGGTCATAGGTCGCCGCGCCGACGCTGAACGGGTGAATCGGCTCCCCTGCCTTGTTCCTGCGTCCGCGTAGAAGGGCGATCGGACGCGGGATGTCCCGCGTCGTCGCGCCGCTGAGCAGCACGCAAAATTCGTCACCGCCGAGCCGGGCGACCACGTCCGAGTCGCGGAAGGTCGAGCGAAGGTGGTCCGAGAACTCCTGCAGCACACGGTCACCGGCGCTGTGGCCACGGGTGTCGTTGACCTCCTTGAAGTCGTCGAGGTCGAAGAGGAGCAGCGTGGCGGGCCGATGTACGCGGTGGCAGAGGGCCAAGGTGTGGGACGCGATCGCCTCGAAGCCACGTCGGTTGGTGAGATCGGTGAGGTCGTCGGAGGTCGCGAGCGAGAGCGACTTGATCTCCTGCTCCGCGAGCCCGGCGAGGTCGCGCAGCGCCTCGACGTCTTCCTCCTCGACGTCGCGGGGCTCGTGGTCGATCACACAGAGCGTTCCCAACGGGTTCCCATCCGGCGCCCGCACCGGGTACCCGGCGTAGAACCGGATCTCGGGGAACGAACGCACGAGCGGATTCTCGCGGAAGCGCGTGTCCTCGAGCGCGTCGCGCACGATGAACACACCCTCGTCGAGGATCGCATGGGCGCAAAACGAGTGGTCTCTGGGAGTCTGCGGGAAGTCGAGCCCCGGGCGTGACTTGAACCACTGACGGTCCTCGTCTACGAGGCTCATCAGCGCGATGGGGGCGTCGAAGAGCCGTCGCGCCACGCGCGTGAGGCGGTCGAACCGCTCCTCGGGGGGCGTGTCGAGAATGTTGAGCGCACGGAGGCTCTGGAGCCGCTGTGCCTCGTTCTCTGGCAAAGGAGCTGGGGGCATCCTTTCCGTCGACTGTGATCGATGAAGGGGACCGTACGGCCGACCTCTCGGGGTCGGGACACACGGCATCCTTCCAAGCTACTCGGGCGGGAGCGCCCGGTCACGGGTTCCCTTCCAGGGTGTCCTTGCCGCCGGGCTCGGCCGCGGCCTAGGATGCCGACTCCCCTATCGTTCCTGCAATCGGAGGGCTTTTTCATGCGCTTCCGCTTTCCGCTGATCCTGTCCGCTCTCGCCCTTGCGGTGTCCGGCCTCGCGGTCGACGTATCCGCTCAAGCGACACGTCAGTACATCAATGGCCGCTCGGCGAGCGACGCGAACGCACTCCCCTTCAGCGGCGGCGTGCTCGTGGGCAACACGCTCTATATCTCGGGCGTGCTGGGGGGTCCGGCGACGGCGACCGCCGAGGAGGCCGCCCGCAACGCGATGAACAGCATTCGCGCGACCGTGGAGGCCGCAGGGATGACGATGGACGACCTCGTTCAGGTACAGGTTTTCGCGGTCGACCTCGCCGACTACGCAGCCTTCAACACCGTCTATCGGACGTACTTCACGCGGGAGTTTCCGTCGCGCGCCTTCCTGGGTGCGGGAAGCTTGCTCAATGACGCGCGCTTCGAGGTGCTCGGAATCGCCGTGAGGCGGTAGATCGCAGGGCGGCAAGCCGTCATCTTCCGGCGCGCGGCGGGCGGCCGCGCGTTACCCCGACCCCCACCGCGCTTGCCGCAGCAGACCACCCAGCGATCGATCCTCCTCTTCTGGAGTCCGCTCGCGGCCACCTGGGTCATGATGGCGACCGAGGGCCCGTTCCTTGCCGCCATCATCGCTCGTCTCCCCGACCCGACGTACAACCTCGGTGCCCACGGCGTCGCATTCGCCCTGGCGATCCTCATCGAGGCGCCGGTCATCATGCTGATGAGCGCGGCCACTTCCCTCGTCCGGGACCGCACCAGCTACCTGAAGCTGAAGGTCTTCTCACGCGTGCTCGCGTTCGGCACCACCAGCGTGCTGGGGGTCGTGCTCATCCCGGGCGTCTACCGGTGGCTGACGGGCACGGTCATGGGGCTCCCGCCCGAGGTCGCGGATCTCACGTACGGAGCCCTCTGGTTCTTCCTGCCGTGGCCCGCCGCGATCGCGTACCGGCGCTTCCTCCAGGGAGTGCTCATCCGTGGGGGGAAGACCCGGCTGGTGGCCTACGGCACGGTGATCCGCCTCTTCGCCATGTCGCTCGCGGCCCTGATCGGCTACCGGCTCCTCGACATGCCTGGTGCGTGGGTTGGGGCAATGGCGCTCGCGTCGGGCGTGGTCGCGGAGGCCGTCGCGGCACGTTTCATGGCCGGCGCGCGGGTCCGAGAGCTACTCGCTGGTGAGCTCGATGAGCCGGGCGCGCCGCAAATTCGTTACCGGGAGATCGCGTCATTCTACTTTCCGCTCGCGCTCACTTCGATGATCGGTCTCACGGTCCAGCCGATGCTGACCTTCTTCATGGGGCGTAGCGTCCTACCCGTGCAGTCGCTCGCCGTCTTTCCGGTGGTGCACGCGCTGGGCTTCTTCTTCCGCTCGATGGGCCTCGCGTACCAGGATGCGGCGATCGCGCTCATGGGAGAGCGTTTCGAGCACCTGCGCGAGCTCGGGCGCTTCGCGGTCACCCTCGGACTCGCGACCTCCCTCGCGTTGGCGCTCGTCGCCTTCACACCGCTCTCGCATGTCTACTTCGTGACGATCTCGGGTCTGACCCCGGACCTCACGGCCGTCGCGCTCACTCCGGCCCGGCTCATCGTCCCGCTCCCGGCGCTGACCGTGCTCCTTTCGCTCCAACGGGCGATCCTCGTCGAGGGCAGGCGTACCCGACACGTCACGGTTGCGAGTGCGGTGGAGGTCGGCACCATTGCGCTGACCTTCGTCGTGCTCGCCTGGGGGCTCGACCTCGTGGGGGCCACCGCAGCGTTCGCGGCGTTCACGTTGGGTCGCACGCTGAGCAACGGCTATCTGGTGGCTGGCTGTCGCGGCGTGCTCGCCCGGACCGGGCGCTAGATCCTCACACGGGCAGTCGCTGCAGGCCCTGGAAGTCGGGGCGAACGGCGAAGCCCACGCAGTCGGGGTCGCCCGCTCCAGCGTCGAACAGCGTGTGCATCGCAGCCGCGACCTCCTCGGCTCGTTCGGGCTCACAGAAGGCGATGAGGCCCGAGCCCGCTCCCGAGATCGTCACGGCCCACGCGCCGGCCTCGGCGGCGGCGCCCATCGCGGCCGCCGCGCTCGGGATCATGGGCATCCGGTGCGGCACATGCAGCTCGTCGCGCACGCCAACCTGGATGAGGTCGACCCGCCCCTCGGCGAGGCCGCGAATGAGCGCCGCCACGCGACCGAGTGAAACCGCCGCCGTCTCGTGGGGCACCGTCTTGGGGAGGACCTTGCGGGCCGCCTCGGTCGTGAGTCGAGCCGCAGGAGCGGCGTAGGCGAAGCCCACCTGCTCCGAGAGGTGCAGCCGGATGACCACGGTGCCGTCGGCGGTGCGCGCCACGGCGCGCAGACCCCCGTAGATGCAGGGGGCGGCGTTGTCACCGTGCCCCTCGTGCTTCAACGCGAGAGAGAAGGCCTCATCGTCGGCGCGTGGCTTGCCGCACACCGCGAGGGCCAGGTCGTAGCCCGCCGAGATGGCCGCCGCCGAGGACCCGAGGCCGCGGGCGATCGGGATCGTGGAGCTCAAGCGCAGCAGGCCCCCCGGCTCGATCCCTTCCCGCGCGAGCAGTCGCTTGAAGGTGGTCGCCACGAGGTCGGGACCGTACTCGCCGGCGAGCGTGCCCTCCCGCTCGAGGACCAGCGCGTCCGTGTCATCGGGTGTGAAGGTCACCTCCAGGTAGCGCTCGAGCGCCAGCCCGATCGTGTCGTACCCGGACCCGAGGTTGGACGTCGAGCAGGGGACGCGAATGCGCGCGGCTTGCAGCTCGTGGCTCACGACTCCTCCAGGGCCGAGCCGAGGGCATCGAGCTCGGCGTCGATCTCTCGCATGTGCTCCTCCGATTCCATGACGGACGCGATTCCGGGCGGAAGGGGCACGCTGCGCCCGATCGCCTGTTCCACGATCTCTGGAAACTTCGCCGGATGCGCCGTCGCGAGCACCACGGCCGGCCCGTCCCGCTGGTGAGCCGACGACCGATGCGCGTACACGCCCACCGCGGTGTGGGGGTCGAGGACGTATCCGGTCCGCTCGTAGACCTCCGCGATCGTGAGGCGGGTGTCTTCGTCCGTCGCGGAGCGGGCCGTGACATGGCTCCCGACAGCGTCCGGGTCGTCGTGGTACAGCCAACGGATGCGCTCGAGATTGCTCGGGTCACCGACGTCCATCGCGCTCGAGTAGGTCGGAATCGAGGGGCGCGGCTCGTAGCGCCCATCGGAAAGAAAATCGGCGAAGCCCCGGTTCGCGTTGACCGCCGCGACGAACCCCCCCGCCGGCATTCCCGCATGCCGCGCCAGGAGACCCCCGCACAGGTTGCCCAAGTTGCCGGAGGGCACGATGAAGGTCGGTTCGGAGCCCCACCCGAGCAGGACCGCGGCGTGCACGTAGTAGAAGCTCTGTGGGACGAGCCGGCCGATGTTGATCGAGTTCGCGGAGGTGAGGCCGTGCCGCCGCCGCAGGCCGGCGTCCCTGAACGCTGCCTTCGCGAGGCGCTGACAGTCATCGAAGGTACCGCGTAGCGCGAGCGCCGATACGTTGCCGCCGAGCGTCGTCATCTGCCGCCGCTGCCGCTCACTCACGGCGCCTTTGGGGAAGAGAACGACCACGCGGTATCCGGCCAGGCCGTGGAAGGCATGGGCGACGGCGCTCCCCGTGTCTCCCGATGTGGCCACCAGCACGGTTCGCGTCTCCCCGCCGGGATCGAGCGCCCCCATGAGGCGGGCCATGAAGCGGGCCCCGACGTCCTTGAACGCGTGCGTGGGCCCGTGGAACAGCTCGAGGACATGGAGACCCGGCTCGATCTCCACGAGAGGGACCGGGAAGTCGTGCGCCGCATCGACGACGCGACCCAGCAGGGACGGGTCGGTGCCTCGGAGCAGTGCGGTGGCTACCCAGCGGCCCGTGTCGGAAAAGGCGTGGAGGTCCGTGGGTGGGGAGCCCAGTCGGCCGATCTCCGTCGGCACGTAGAGGCCGCCGTCCGACGCGAGTCCCTCGAAGAGCGCCTGGGTCAGGGAGACGGGCCCGTAGCCCCGCGTGCTGACGAAGGAGGTCATCGATCTCGGTGCGAGGCGAGTAGTCGGCTCACGCCGTGGCCCCCCGGGGGATGCCGATCCGGTCGAGAAGCGCCCGGAAGCGTGGATCCCCGTGGGCGTCGACGAAGGCCGCGAAGGAAGCCAGCAGCACCACGGTCCCGACCCTGCGCTCGATCGCCCGGGAGAGGTGCTCGAGAGCTTCGTCCCGTCGGCCGAGCCCCTCGTATAGCACGGCGTAGTCGAGGTCCAGGCTCTGCGTGGGCTGTCGACGTGCCCGTTCGTCCAGCCTGGTGAGCATGCGGTGCGCGTCCTCGAGGCGGCCGAGGCGCGCGTAGGCGAACCCTCGGTCGCCGAGGCCCGCATCGTCGTGCCCGGCCTCGCGCGGCAGGCGCTCGAAAGCCTTCAGGGCGGCCTCGTAGTCGCCCTGCCGTACATGGATCCAGCCGGAGGTCTCGATCGCCGAGCGGAAGCGGGGGTCCAGCTCCAGGGTGCGGTCGATCTGTTCCCGTGCCTCGTCGAGTCGTACAGCCGCGGCGAGGGCATGTGCCAGCGAGTCGTTGTAGGCCGACGACAGGGGATCGAGGTGCACGGCCGCCCTCATCTCCTCGATCGCTTCCTCGGTCTCCCCCAGAGCCTCGAGGTACAAGCCGTAGACGTGGTGCGCGTCGGCGTATCCGGGGTTGAGCGTGAGTGCCTTCTGGAGCGCCCGGTACGCACCCTCGAAGTCCCAGTCGAAGAAGAGGCACACGGCGCCGAGCGCCACGTGCGATGCGCCCGCGTCCGGCTCGAGCTCGAGGGCCCGAAGCGCCGCTTCCTTGGCACGAGGAAACGCATCTTCGGCGGGAAGGTAGCCGATGGCCCCGAGGAAGACGTACGAGGTGGCGAGTCCGGTGAACGGCAGCGCGCAGACTGGGTCCATCTGGATCGAGCGCTCGTAATGACGGAGGGAGCGCTTGGCCCCGTCGGGTGTGAAGCGCGCCCACTCGAACCGCCCGCGGAGGTACTCGGCGTAGGCCTCCGTGTCGTGCGAGTGGGCGGTGGCGACTGTCCTCGAGCCCCCCTCCGCGGTTTGCATCGGGCCCAGGTGGCCGGCCAGCTCCGTCACGATGGTCTGCGCGATCTCGTCCTGGACGGCGAAGATGTCTTCGAGCTGGCGGTCGTAGCTCTCCGAGAAGAGGTGATAGCCGTCGGACGCGCAGATGAGCTGGGCCGTGATGCGCACTCGGCTGCCTGCCCTCCGCACGGACCCTTCCAGGACGTGCGTGACGCCGAGTTGGTTGGCGATCTGTCGGATATCCTGGTTCCGGTCTTTGAAGGCGAAGGACGACGTCCGAGCCGTGACCTTGAGGCCGTTCACGCGGGTGAGCGCGTTGATGATCTCTTCCGTGACGCCGTCGCTGAAGAACTCGTTGTCAGGCTCGGGGCTCATGCTGACGAAAGGGAGAACGGCCACGCTCCGGTACTCCGCCGATCGGCCAGAGCGGATCTCCGACTCCGCGGGGACCGCCACCCCCTCGTTCGTGACCGCGAAGACCTTCATCGGGTGACGCACATGCTTGAGATGGTAAGCTCCCATGCTCCGGGTTTCGATCTCCGGATGGTTCTTCACCTCGTCGAACACCTTCCCCGAAATCAGGATGCCGCCGGGGACCGAGAGTGCCTGGATCCTCGCCGCGACGTTCACGCCGTCGCCGAACACGCCGTCCTCGTCGTGCACGACGTCACCCGTGTGGATGCCGATGCGGACCGGGACGGGCGGCCCGTGCTGTAGGGAGACCTGGATCGCCACCGCGCACCGCACCGCATCGATCGCGCTGCGGAAGACCGACAGGCTCCCGTCGCCGTACAGCTGTAGGAGCCGCCCTCCGTGGCGCGCGATCTCCGCCTCGAGCACTTGGCGCTGCCGCTCCCGGCTCTGGCGTGCCTGGTGCTCGTCCCGCTGCATGAGCGCCGTGTAGCCGACCATGTCCGTGAACATGATGGCTGTCAGCTGGCGTACCATGAATGGCCGGATCCGGTGGGGGAGATGAGTCGGGGGGACCCAGAAAAAAAAGCTGGCGCCCCGAAGGGCGCCAGCGCTTTTCCAACCCGAGGGTTGGGCCCCGCTACTTCTTCTTCTTCGCTGCCTTCTTCCGCCGCTTCGCTGCCTTCTTCTTCTTGGCAGGCTTCCGCTTCTTGGCTGCCTTCTTCTTCTTCGCAGCCTTCCGCTTCTTCGGCGCTGCCTTCCGAGCCGGCCGCTTCCGCGCGCCCGCAGCCTTCTTGGTCGCGGACTTCCGAGCCTTCTTTCTCTTCTTCGGTGCGGCCTTCTTCTTCTTCGCTGACTTCTTCTTTCTGGTCGCCACTGGAATGCCTCCGAGCGCTGAGGGTGCCACGAAATTCAGCGAATGCGATCGCATCTATGTAGCAGTGTAGGGATACCGCGCGCAATAGGTACGCGAGCGATGTGCACAACATGTAGTGTGCCCGACGAACAGACATACGGCATCTAGTAGTACCGATTCCAGGTCGGCCTCGATAAATTCGTGCGCGTCGAACTATGCTCACTCCCCAAGAATTCCTGCTCGAGCTGCGGCGCCGAGGCGCCCTGCGTCTAAGCCGCGTGTCTTTCCGGCGGAATCGCAGCACGCTCTGGTCGCTCACCCAGCGGGGTCGAGTTCTGAACGTGCACGTCGCCTACGGATCGGCGACCGACGAGCTCCTCGACGCCTTCGCCGTCCTGGCTCGGGAGGGGGGGGTCCGGTCCCGGGCTGGGCGCCAGGCCGCTAATGCCATTGGGACCTGGCCGGCGGTGGGGTATGCCCTCCAGGAGGCCCGTGCCGCGCGGGAAAACGGGCTGGCGGGGCCTTGTTGCGCGACCCCCGAGCAGGCCCGCTACCTGCGTGCCCTCTACCGGTACTTCAATGCCACCCGGTTCGGGGGGAGGCTGCCGGAGACGATCCCGGTGCGGCTGAGCAGCCGCATGGTGTCGTCGCTCGGGCACATGCTTCCTGCAGAGGAGGACGGGGGCCCGAGACGCGTAGCCGAGATCGCGTTGAACGTCGATCTCATGTTGCCCGGCAACGGCGCCGAGCGTGTCGACACGCTGCTCCACGAGATGGCGCACGCCGCCGACTATCTGGAGACGGGGAACCGCGGCCACGGAGCTTCGTGGCGTCGCTGGGCGAGACGGGTCGGCGCGCGTCCGGACCGGATCTACGATCGGCCGGTCGTGCGGCGGCGACGGCGGCGGTCACGCGTCACCCGCCTGCCCCCGCTGCCGGGTCCGCTGTCCTCGCTGGTCGCGTGACTCTGGTCGGCGCGCGCGCCGACTACGCCGGCCAGAGCCAGCCGAACGCGCCCGCCGTCAACGCAGCGTAGACGAGCCCGTCGAACATCGACTTGAGCGTCGCGCTCCAGCTGGACTTGTACCAAATCGGGCGCTGCATGAGTGCCATCGCATACGACGCGAAGGCGACGGTGCCGGTCAGGCGGAAGACGGCGAGGTAGTCCGCCCCCGGCGCCAGTGTCCTGCCAGCGACGTACGCGGCGACGACTCCGACCAGCAGGCTGTAGGCGAACCACTGGACGAGCTGGGCTCCCATGTTCCCGAAGGAGCCGGGGGGCATGATCGTGACCACACCTAGCGGGCCCTTCTCGATCTTCGCCCGGAACTCCTCCGAGCGCATGGCCTCGGGCCCCCCCGCATGCGGGATCACGTAGTCCCCCGGCGGGATGTTGAACGGCCTGAGGGCGTCCATCACCCGGTCCTCGTCCGGCACCTTCCCGAAGTCGTTCCGATGGTAGGGCAGGAACATGTGGATGACGGAGCTCGACACGAACACGAGCACGGCTCCGATCAGGATCGGCAGCCAGAGGGTCGTGATCGGGATGATCATGGGCCGTACCTCCTCGCATGGAGACGCCGACGGGGGTCACCGTAGACGGCTCCGGTCAGGGAGGCAAGGTACGAAGTGCCGCCTCAGCCGCGTCGGTGCGCGCGACGGACGAACCAGGCCATCACCCCTCCGGTGACGAGATTGGCCGCCAACACCCACCCGATGCCGATCGCCGAGATGACACCCCGCATGAGCAGCACGTCTCCGGCGAACAGCGTGGCCGTCAGGATGACGAAGACGATGCCGGCCATGATGGCCGGGTGCTGCTGCACCATGATGAAAGCCGCGCACAGTCGGGATATGGCCAGGCCGAGCACGAAGAATGCGGCGAAGTGCACCACGGAGAAGTAGGCGACCATGTCGAGGCGGACGGCGCTCATCGAAGCAGGGTCGGCGCCGGTGAAGAGCGTCGTCCCGATCAGCGAGGGCGTGAAGAGCGGGCGACCCTCCACCATGTCGATGACCAAGAAGAAGAGCGCGATCGCAGATCCGCCGAGGGCCCCGCTGAAGAAGGCGTCGAAGAGCAGGTCGGCCCGGGGGCTAGAAGCCGCATCCTCGGGTGCCTTCCGGGTCGCCGGCCGGACGTTCGCAGCGTCGGGCATGGGACCTCCTTGGGTTCGGAGCTTCTGTCCTACGAATACCCCGCGGACGGTCAGAGTTCTTCCGGGCGGTGGTCGGGCCCCGCGGTCAGGCGGGGCCCCGGTCAGTCGCCCCTCGCCGCCTCCACGACCGCGTCGACGCGGAACCCCAGCTTCTCGAAGAGCACCTCGGCGGGAGCCGACGCACCGAAACGGTCGAGCCCGATCGCGTGTCCGGCGGGTCCGAGCCACCGCTCCCAGCCGAAGGTCGAGCCGGCCTCCACGGACACGCGCCGGACCGTCCCGGTCGCGAGGACCTCGTCGCGGTATTCCTGCGGCTGGCGGCCGAAGAGATACCAGCTCGGCAGGCTCACGACCCTCGTTGCGGTCCCGCTCGCCTCGAGCCGCTCGCGGGCCTCCAGGGCGAGCCCGAGCTCGCTACCGCTCGAGATCAGGATCGCAGCGGGACGTCCACCGGTAGCGTCCGCGAGCACGTAACCGCCCCGGCGGAGCCCCTCGGCCGACGCGTGCCGCGCGCGGTCCACGACCGACACCTTCTGCCTGCTCAAGGCGAGGAAGGTCGGGCCGTCCGTGCGCTCGATCGCGACGCGCCACGCGACCTCCGTCTCGGCGGCGTCGCCCGGCCGCAGGTCGAGCAGGTTGGGGATCGCCCGCAGCGCGGCGAGGTGTTCGACCGGCTGGTGTGTGGGTCCGTCCTCACCGAGTCCGATCGAGTCGTGGCTGAACACGTAGATGACCGGCTGCTGCATGAGAGCGGCGAGCCGGATGGAGGGCCGCACGTAGTCGGAGAAGATCAGGAAGGTCCCCCCGAAGGGGCGCATGCCGCCGTGCAGCGCCATCCCGTTCATGATGCCGCCCATCGCGTGCTCGCGGACCCCGTAGCGGACGTTCCTGCCCGCCGGCGTCGCCGGGAGCAGATCGTCCGCGCCGTCGATGTCCGTCTTGTTCGAGCCGGCGAGGTCGGCGGAGCCGCCGACCAGGTTGGGCACACCCTTGGCGATCCCCTGGATCACCTTGCCCGACCAGTTCCGGGTCGCGTCCGCCTTCTCCACACGGGAGAGATCGGGCACGGCGGCGTCCCAGCCTTGCGGGAGATCGCCGGCCATGGTGCGGAGGAACTCGGCGGCGAGCTCCGGATGATCCGTCTGGTAAGCCTCGAGCTTCCGGCGCCACTCCCCGTGCAGCCGTGTGCCGCGCTCGGCGCTCGCCCTCCAGTGCTCGCGGGCCCGCTCGTCGACCCAAAACGGCTCGAGGGACGGATACTTCAGGTTCTTCTTCGTCGCCTCGATCTCGGCGGCACCGAGGGGGGAGCCGTGCGCCGCCGCCGTGTCGGCCTTTCCGGGGCTCCCCCACGCGATGGTGGTCCGGAGCACGATGAAGCTGGGTCGCTCGCGCTCCGCCTTCGCGGCGGCGAGGGCCGTGTCGATCGCGTCCAAGTCGTTGCCGTCCTCGACCCGCTGCACGTGCCACCCGTAGGCCTCGAAGCGCTTAGCGTAGTCGGTCGAGGTCGCGAGGTCCGTGCTCCCGTCGATCGTGATCCGGTTGTCGTCGAAGATCCAGACCAGCTTGCCGAGCTTCTGGTGTCCCGCGAGCGCGGCGGCCTCGTGCGAGATGCCCTCCATCTCGTCACCGTCCGAGCACAGGGCGATGGTCCAGTGGTCGACGATCTCGTGACCGGGCCGGTTGAAGCGCGCGGCGAGCCAGCGTTCGGCCAGGGCCATGCCGACCGAGTTGGCTACGCCTTGACCGAGCGGACCGGTGGTCGTCTCCACGCCGGGTGCGTGCCCGTACTCCGGGTGCCCCGCGGTGGGCGACCCCCACTGACGGAAGTTCCGGATGTCCTCCTCGGAGACGTCGTACCCGCTCAGATGGAGGAGCGAGTAGAGCAGCATCGAAGCGTGTCCGCACGACAAGACGAAACGGTCCCGGTCCAGCCACTCGGGGTCTTTCGGGTCGTGCCGGAGGTGGCGTGTGAAGAGCACGTAGCCGACGGGCGCGAGCGCCATCGGTGTGCCGGGGTGGCCTGACTGGGCCTTCTCGACGGCGTCCATGGAGAGGACGCGGACCGCGTCGATGGAAAGGCGTTCGATGTCGCTCATCCGACGACGAAGTTCACGAGCCGCTCCTTCACGTAGATGACCTTCCGCTCCTGCTTGCCGTCGAGGTGACGCTGCACGTTCTCGTCCGTGCGGGCCGCGGCGACCACCTCCGCCTCCGTCGTCCCCTTCGCCACCTCGATCGAAGCCCGCAGCTTGCCGTTTACCTGGATGGCAATCGTCACGCTGCTCTCAGTCGCCTTCGCCGGATCGAACGAGGGCCAGCTCGCACCGTCGAAGATGCTCCGCGTGTGCCCGAGCCGCTCCCAGAGCTCCTCGGCGACGTGCGGCGCGAACGGCGCCACGAGCGGGACGAGCGGCTCGACTTCCGCCCTCACGGGCGTGCGCCCTCCGGCGCGCACCGAGTTCAGGCACTCCATGAGCGCCGCGATCGCGGTGTTGTACTGGAGCTTGGGGACCTGTTCGGTCACCTGACGGATCGTCTGGTGGACCTTGCGCTCCACGTCCGGGTCGGGTGGACCGTCCGCTCCGGTGGCCAGCGCCGCGTTCACCGAGTCCCAGAGGCGGTGGAGGAACCCGAACGGACCCTGGATCCCTTCGTGGCGGTAATCGCCGCCCTCCTCGAACGGACCCATGAACATGAGGTAGGTGCGAAGCGTGTCGGCGCCGAACTCCTCGATGATCGGGTCGGGCAGGAGCACGTTCCCCTTGCTCTTCGACATTTTGGCGCCCTCGGCGATGATGAGGCCGTGCGCGCGGAAGACGTCGTACGGCTCCTCGAAGTCCAGGTGGCCGAGGTCGTGCAAGACCATCGTGAGGAAGCGCGAGTAGAGCAGGTGCAGCACGGCGTGCTCGTTGCCGCCGATGTAGGTGTCGACCGGAAGCCACTTCTTCGTGAGCTCGCGGTCGAAGGGGCGGTCGTCGAAGTCGGTCGACGGGTACCGCAGGAAGTACCAGCCCGAGTCGAGGAACGTGTCCGAGACGTCGGTCTCCCGGCGCGCCTGGGCGCCGCAGCTCGGGCACTTCGTGCGGTACCACTCCTCCAGCCGCGCGAGCGGGCTCACACCCGACTCGTCCGGCTTGAAGTTCTCCAGGCGCGGCAGCACGACCGGCAGGTCGCCCTCGGGCACCGCCACCGGCCCGCAGGAGTCGCAGTAGATGATGGGGATCGGCGGACCCCAGTACCGTTGCCGCGAGATGCACCAATCGTGCAGGCGGTAGTTGACCTGCGCCTCACCCCAGCCGTTCTCGGCGGCCCACTCGGTGACCACCCGCACCGACTCGGAGACATCGGTGCCGTCGAACGCCCCCGAGTTCACCAACGCGCCCGGCCCGACGTACGCCTCCTCGAGGGGCACGTCCGCCGCGACCCCCGGCGCCGCCACCACACGGTGGATCGGGAGGTCGAACTGCTTTGCGAACTCGAAGTCGCGCTGGTCGTGCCCCGGAACCGCCATGATCGCGCCGGTGCCGTAGCCCATGAGCACGTAGTCGGCGATCCAGATCGGGATCGGCTCCCCGGTCGCCGGATTGCGGCAGTAGGCACCGGTGGACACGCCCGTCTTGGTCTTGTCGACCTTTTGCCGCTCGACCAGGTCCTTGGCGCGCGCCTTCTCGCGGTAAGCGTACACCGGCGCGGACAGTCCCTCGTGGGTCACCTCGTCGACGAGCGGGTGCTCGGGCGCAAGCACCATGTACGTGGCCCCGAAGACGGTGTCGGGGCGGGTGGTGTAGACGTCGATGCGGGTGCCCGTCTCCCCTCCGTGGTCGTCGAGCACCGGGAAGGAGAGCCGTGCCCCCTCACTGCGCCCGATCCAGTTGACCTGTGCCTTACGCGTGGTCTCAGACCAGTCGATGTGCTCGAGGTTGGCGAGCAGGCGCTCGACATACTCCGTGATCTTGAAGAACCACTGCGCGATCCGACGCTGCTCGACGGGAGTGCCGCAGCGCTCGCATGCCCCGGCGATCACCTGTTCGTTGGCCAGCACCGTCATGCAGGAGGGGCACCAGTTCACAGGTGCCTCTTTGCGCTCGGCGAGCCCCGCGTTGTAGAGCTGCACGAAGACCCACTGCGTCCACTTGTAGTAGGCCGGGTCCGTGGTATCGACGGAGTGATTCCAGTCGAACATGCCCCCGATCCGCTTCAGCTGCCGCGTGAAGTTCTCGACGTTGCGCGGGATCAGGTCCATCGGGTTCTGCCCGACCTTCAGCGCGAAGTTCTCGGAGTGGATCCCGAAGGCGTCGAAGCCGATCGGCTCGAAGACCGCCCGGCCCCGTAGGCGCTGGTACCGGCCGTGCACGTCGGCGCCGGTGAAGGCATAGATGTTGCCCATGTGGAGCCCCTCGGCGGAGGGGTAGGGGAACATCATGAGGTTGTAGAACGGATCCTTGGCGCTCTTCAGCTCCTGGAGGGTGAACGCGTTCGTGCCGCGCTCCTCCCAGAGGCGCTGCCACTTCCGTTCTACGGCGGACGGGTCGTAACCGTCGCGGTCTTCGTTTACCATTCCTCGGCGGCGACTTCTCGGATCGACGGCCCCAACGGGGCTGGGGTCGCCTGGCGGACGGCCAGGGCTCGAAGGACTGGCAAACCTAAGAGGCGGAGCGAGCGGGCCCAAGGGCTCCGATCGGGTGACCTTAGCATGGCGAACAACAACTCGAAGAAGATCTCCGGGGCGAGCCTCCGGCACGCCTTTCAAGAGATCATCTGGCCGCGCCGGAAGCTCGTCGCGATCGGGCTGGTCCTCATCCTGATCAACCGGCTGAGCGGCCTCGTGCTCCCCGCCTCTACGCAGTACCTGGTCGACGACGTCGTCGCCAACCGCGATTTCGGGATGCTCTACACGCTGCTCGCTGCCGTGGGGATCGCGGTCGTGCTGCAGGCGGCGACCTCCTACTCGCTGGTGCTGCTGCTCAGCGTCGAGGCCCAGCACCTGATCGCGAACCTTCGGGCGCAGGTCCAGGAGCACGTACTCCAGCTCCCCATACGCGTCTTCGACAACACGAAGTCCGGTGAGCTGGTCTCACGCATCATGGACGACGTGGAGGGCGTCCGGAATCTGGTCGGCACCGGCCTCGTGCAGCTCGTCGGGGGCACGATCACCGCGATCGTGGCCTTCGCCTACCTCATCAGCATCAACTTGGTCCTCACGCTTCTGGCGATCGTGCCGCTCGCGGGCTTCGCGTTCGTGTCCACGAAGGCCTTCTCGAGGCTGCGGCCGGCATTCCGGGAGCGTGGGCAGATCCGGGCGGAGGTCACCGGCCGCCTCACCGAGGCGCTCGGCGGCATCCGGATCATCAAGGGCTTTCACGCGCTCGACAAGGAGCGAGAGATCTTCCACCAGGGCGTGATGCGGATCTTCGACAACGTCCGCACCACGCTCACTACGTCGAGCCTCGTGACGAGCCTCGGCGGCTTCTTCATGGGCTCGGCGAGCGTGCTGATCATGGGGTACGGCGGGTGGCTCATCCTGCAGGACCGGCTGACCGTCGGAGAGCTGGTCTCGTTCGCGCTCTTCATGGGCTTCCTCATCGCCCCCGTAATCCAGATGGCGAACATCGGCACGCAAATGACCGAAGCCTTCGCCGGGCTCGACCGCACCGCAGAGCTGCTCTCCTGGCGCAAGGAGGACTACGACCCGCTTCGCACCGAGACGATGCCGCCGATCGAGGGGGAGATCCGCTTCGAGGACGTCTACTTCCACTACGAGGAGGACAAGCCCGTCCTCAAGGGCATCAACTTCGACGCTCGGCCCGGCACGGTGATCGCGCTGGTCGGTAGCTCGGGCTCGGGGAAGTCCACGCTCGCAGGGCTCGCGGCGACCTTCCTCGAGCCGGTAGAGGGCCGCGTCCTCGTGGACGGGGTGGACCTCCGCCGAGTGCGGCTCGCGAGCTACCGGGAGCAGCTCGGCCTCGTCCTGCAGAACGACTTCCTCTTCG
This sequence comes from Longimicrobiales bacterium, assembly GCA_041579355.1. Classification (GTDB taxonomy): domain Bacteria; phylum Gemmatimonadota; class Gemmatimonadetes; order Longimicrobiales; family Gaopeijiaceae; genus UBA2982. The sequence continues at coordinate 16,631 of JBFGFY010000021.1, forward strand.
ACGGCACCATCCGCGAGAACATCCGCTTCGCCCGCCCGCCCGCGACCGACGCGGAGATCCAGGAGGCGGCCGACGTCGCGTATGTGACCGCTTTCACCGACGACTTCCCGGAGGGCCTCGACACGGTGATCGGGGAGCGGGGGGTCAAGCTCTCGGGCGGTCAGCGCCAGCGTGTGACGATCGCGAGAGCCATCCTGGCCAACCCGCGGATCTTGCTCCTGGACGAGGCGACCTCCAGCCTGGATACGGAGAGCGAGGCACTCATCCAGCGGAGCCTCGCCGAGCTCATGCGAGGGCGGACTTCGGTCGTGATCGCCCACCGTCTGTCTACGATCCAGCGCGCGGACCTGATCCTCGTCATCGAGGACGGGCGCATCGTCGAGCGGGGACGCCACGAGGAACTGATGGCCAGGCGGGGGCGCTACCACCAACTCTATACGGTGCAGGCGCGGATCTGACGGTGTATCAGCGGCGCCGGCACCCACCCTCGACGACGTGGTCCGAGTCCATGGGCCCACAGACCGACGCCACCTCCAAGGCGATTCTCATCGTCGACGACGAGCCGGGCGTGCTGCGGGCGTGCGCCCGCATGGTACAAGCCGCCGGGTACGAAGTGCTGACGGCCGGGACCGGGCGCGAGGCCCTCGCCGTGTGCGATGACCACCCCGGCAGCGTGTCCCTTGCCCTGATCGACCTCGTGATGCCGGAGATGACCGGACCGGAGTTGGCCGAGCGGCTGCGCGCCGCCTACCGGGGCGTGAAGATCGTCTTCATGTCCGGCTACTCCGCCGACGAGATCGGAGAGCTGGGCGTCATGGACCCGGCGGCGCACTTCCTCGGCAAGCCCTTCTCCGCCGAGATGCTCCGCCAGAAGGTGCGCGACGTGCTCGAGGGACGGGGCTGACCCCGCTCCAGCTCAGGGCTGGCCCGGCGCTTCCCGCGGGAGGAGCTCGAACGGGTCGCTGACGGTACGGGCCCGCGCACGGAGGTCTGCGAGCACGGCCGGCAGGTCACCTTCGTTTAGGTCGAGCAGCGCGTCGAAGTCCGGCAAGCGCTTGTAGTAGCGGATGCGTGCCAGCAGCGTCGCGTTGTTGAGGGGTGTCGTGAGGAAGCTCTGGAAGGTGAAGGCCTCGAACGTCGGCTGAACCTCCTCCGCGAAGCGTCGCTGGGCCTCCGCGAAAATCTCCTCCCGTCGACGGAGCTTGTCCTCGTAGGTCAGGCCCGCGGTGAGGTAGTAGACACGCTCCAGCTCGGTCCTCAGCTCGTCGATGAAGACGCTGAAGCGCTGGTAGTCCCGCCAGCGCGCTTGTGCCCGCTGGCACCGCACCGAGTCGGGACCGCCGCCGGCCCGGGTGCAGAAGAACCGGATCGCTCCGACACGCCCGACGAACGTGGCGAAGCTCTCGTTGAAGTCGACGTGGCCGGGCACGAACAGGTGCTGGTGAGAGAGCTCGTGCAGCACCGTCTCCACGACCTCGACGTCGTCGGTGCGCAGCACCGTCGACAGGAGCGGGTCGTTGAACCAGCCGAGCGTGCTGAAGGCCGCGGTGGGCCGCACGTACGTGTCGTACCCGTCGCGCTCGAGGTCCCGGGCCGCCTCGAGGGCGTCCCGCTCGGAGAAGAAGCCCCGGTACGGGACGCGCCCGACGATGGGGAACCACCAGGTGACCGCACCGAGCTGGTCCTTCGGCGCCGCGGACACGACGAGCGCCAGCGTGTCGCGCTCGAGCTGCGTGAACATCGTGTACGACTCACCCACGTCGATGCCGAGGTCTTCCGCCGCGAAGCGCCGCGCCTCGAGCACCCAGGACAGCTTGGCGCGTGTGTCGGCTGATGTGGCCGGGTCGTTCACGACGCGGTGGATCGGCTGTCGCGCGCGCAAGATCTGCATCTCTGCGATCCCCGCCTTGACCACGTAGACGGGGGAGCAGGCCACGCAGCTCGCGGCCAGGCTCAGGGCCGCGAGGGCGAGCGCGCCCCGCAGCCACTTCCGGCGACGCGTGCCCGCCATCTACCGGCCCCCGCCTCCGATCTGGCGCATGAGCGGCACGCCGCCCTCGGTCGGCACGTAGACCACCGAGCCGGCCGGGAGGGTGCCCAGCTTCTCGATGTAGTGGAAGGTCAGGTACGCCGGGGTGAGTCCCGCGGAGATGATCCGCTGGGCCTCGGCGATCCCCTTCGCCTCCTCGACCGCCTGGAGCGCGCGCTCCTGAATGATGTCCGTCTGGAATCGCTCCGAAGCGACCTGCTGCTCGCGCTGCAGCTTCTCCTCGATGGCGTCCCGCACGCGCTCGGGGGCCTGCACGTCCCGGACGAAGACGTCGAGCACCTCGATGCGGTCGCCCGCCTTGCTCTGCACCGCGTCGCGCATGGTGGCGGCGAGCTCGCGCCGGTTCGGCGAGAAGATCTCGTTGATCGACTTGGTGGCAACGGCGTCGCGGACGCCGTTCCGGACCGCGTTCAGCACGATGCTGCTCTTGATCTGGTCTTCGCTGCCGAGCCTCTGGTAGAGGTCGGGCGCGTTCCCTCCGTCCAGCCGGAACAGGATCGATACCTCGAGGGCGACGTTGAGCTGCTCGCTCGTCTGCGCCTCGATCCGCTCGACGCCGCCGTCGGGCGGGTACGCCTGCTCGCGCACCGACATCTTCTCGATCGTCGCGAGCGGATTGATCACGTGCACCCCCTGGTCGAGCGCCACGGGATCGATCCGGCCGAGGAAGTGCTGCACGCCGACTTCGCCCACGGAGACCACGGTGAATCCGTTTGCGACGATCAGGAACACGCCGAGCGCCATGAAGCCGTAGGCTGCGAGCTTCGAGGCGCCCTCCGTCCCGGGCCGCTTGCTCATGGGTCCGACGGCACGGATGAAGCCGCCGACGAGAATCGCCATGATGGCGAGGATGATCATGCCCATCGGGTACTCCCGCGTCGAAGCAGGGTGGACTGTTTCGATCTTAGTACGACCTGCTGCGCCCGATCCTTCGGCGACCTATTCACCGACGTAGGCGCGGGCGTCGGGGTCGACCAGGGTGCGGATCTCGACCAGGTCCGCTTCCGGCCGGATTTCCGCGGGCAACTGCCTCGCGGCCGCCTCCATGGCGGCTCCGGCATCGGGGGCGTCCACCGCGTACGTATGGTAGCGCTGGCGCCGTCCTCCGTAGCGGACCGTCACCTGGAACCTCATGGGCCCAATCTACCGACGCCCCGGTCATGCACCTATCCTGGGCCGCGATGCGCTCCGTTCCCCTCCTCTACCGCGCCGCCGTGGGCGCCGCTCGCAGGCTCGCGCCCTGGGTCGCAGGAACGGTACGTCCGTTCGGCGCCAGGGGCGCGAAGCTCGCACGTGGCCTCGAGGCTCGGCGCGATGCTGCCCCGGGCCTGGCCGCTTGGGCGGCGCGGGCGCGGGAGGCAGGTCGGCCTCTGGCCTGGGTGCACGCACCGAGCGTGGGTGAGGCGCTCGTCGCCCAGGCCGTGCTGGAGGCGTTGCGTGCCCGACGCCCCGAGCTCCAGGTGGCCTTCACGCACTTCTCCCCGTCCGTCGAGTCGTGGAGGGACCGACTCGGTGCCGACGTCGCGACGTATCTGCCGTGGGACACGGCCGACGAGGCCGCGAGCGCGCTCGACGCGCTCCGTCCGAACGTGCTCGTCTTCACGCGGACGGAGGTCTGGCCGGGGCTGGTGGCGGGCGCGCGGGCGCGAGGGGTCCCCGTGGCGCTCGTCGGGGGCATCGTGCCGCCGGGCGCGGGCCGCGCGCGTTGGCTCGCGCGCCGCCTTCTGCGCTCGACGTGGGGAGAGCTCTCGCGAGCGTGCGCCGTCGCACAGGAGGACGCGGCGCGACTCGTGTGGCTCGGGGTTCCGGAGGCGGCGGTGCGCGTCACCGGAGACCCGGCGATCGACTCGGCGACGGGCCGGGCCCAGGCGGCCGACCCGGCCGCGCCCTACCTCGCCCCCTTCCACGAGGAGCCGAGGCCCACCGTCGTCGCGGGATCCACCTGGCCCGCCGACGAAGCCGTGCTCGTGCCGGCGCTCCGCACCGTCCGCGACCTGGTGCCCGGGCTGCGCGTCATCTTCGCGCCGCACGAGCCGACAGCCGAAGCGGTTGGTGGGCTGTTGAGCCGCCTCCAGGGTCTCGGCTGGAAGGCTCGGCCGCTCTCCGCTGTCGAGTCCCGCGGCTCCCCGGGCGACGCCGCGGCCGTGGTCGTCGACAGGGTCGGCGTCTTGGCCCACCTCTACACGGTCGGGAGTGTCGCCTACGTCGGCGGCGGCTTCGGTGACTCGGGCCTGCACTCCGTGCTCGAGCCGGCGGCGGCGGGACTGCCGGTGACGTTCGGCCCCCGTATCGAGCGTGCCCCCGGTGCCGCCGGGCTCCTCGCGGCCGGGGCGGCCCGGGTCGCGGGCGATGCAGAGGCCCTGGCCGAAGCACTCGGGACCTGGCTACGAGACCCCGAATCGAGAAACGACGCTTCCGCCAGGGCCTTTTCCTATATTGGAGCCCATAGCGGAGCTGCCGCCCGCACGGCCGAGCTCCTCGACGCCCTGATCGCGTCCCACGCCTCGCCATGACCCAGCCCATCACCGTCCCCGAGATCACGCCGACCGAGCTGAAGGCCCGGATCGACGCGGGTGACGTGCCGGTCCTGGTCGACGTCCGGGAGTACTACGAGGCCGACATCGCCGACCTGCCGGAGGAGCTCGACCCGGTGAGGATTCCCACGGCCGAGTTCGCGGACCGCATGGACGAGCTCGACGGTGGCTCGGAGCTCGTGATCTACTGCCGGAGCGGCCGCCGCAGCGCGTGGGCCGTGCAGATGCTCCTCGAGCGCGGCTACGGGCGCGTGCTCAACCTGAAGGGCGGCATCCTGGCGTGGCGGACCGAGGTCGACCCCGACCTTCCCGCGTACTGACGAATCCGGCTCGCCTCCCATGTTTGCTCGCGGAATCGTCCTCACAGTGCTCGTGTCGCTCATGGGCGCGGCGGGCTGTGAGGTCGACCGTCCGCCTGCGCTGAGACAGGCGTTCGCGAGCCTGCCGCCGTCGCCGCGCTTGGAGCGCACGGGCACGTACGCTTCCATGGCGCTCGATGAGGGCCTAGCGGCCACTCGAGAGCAGCCCGAGGGGACGCCCGAGGTCGAGGCACCCGGAGTCCGGTTCCCGCGCCCCGCTGCCATGCGCGGCCTGTACGTCAACGCCTGGGCCGCGGGGTCCTCCGGGCGCATGGCTCAGCTGCTCGACCTGGCGCGGCGCACCGAGGTCAACACGTTCGTCATCGACATCAAGGACGCCAGCGGGTACCTCAGCCACCGCAGCGAGATTCCGCTCGCACACGAGATCGGCGCGACCAACGACCTGCGGATCCGTGACCTCCCCGCGCTGCTCGACCGGCTCGAGCGCGAAGGGGTTTATCCCATCGCGCGGATCGTCATCGCTCGCGACCCCGTGCTCGCCGAGTTCCGCCCGGAGCTGGCGATCCACGATGTGTCGGGGGGCGTTTGGGTCGACGGGAAGGGCCTGACCTGGTTGAACCCACATGCGCGGGGCGTGTGGGAGTACCACCTCGCGATCGCGCGCGAGGTGGCGAGCCTGGGCTTCCCCGAGATCCAGTACGACTACGTACGCTTCCCGGACGCACCCGAAGGAGAGCTGGCCCGCGCGGTCTTCCCCGGGGCGGAGGGTCGCTCCAAGTCCGAGACCATACGTGCGTTCCTGCGCTACGCCCGTGCGGAGCTCGACGCCATGGGCGTGGTCCTCAGCGCCGACGTCTTCGGCGTGACCACCATGCAGCGACGCGACGTGGGCATCGGGCAGCTCTGGGAGGCGTTCATCGACGTCGTGGACGTGGCGCTCCCCATGATCTACCCGAGTCACTACTGGGAGGGGAGCTACGGCTACCGGGAGCCGAACGCGCACCCGTACGAGATCGTTCGCGGCGCGCTCGCCGATGCGCTCCAGCGCTCCGCCCGCGTGGAGGGCGCCGGTCGCACCGTGCCGTGGCTCCAGGACTTCACCCTCGGGCGACCGCCCTACGGGTCGGCCGAGGTCCGAGCGCAAATCCAAGCGACGTACGACATCGGCATCGGCGACTGGATTCTTTGGAATCCGTCGAGCCGTTACACGGAGGCCGCGCTGGAGCCGAACGGGGGCTTCGATCCGGAGCCGCTGATCCGCATCGCGAACCGGATCGTGCCGGTCTCGGAGCGCTGGGCGGTGCTCGACTCGGTCGCGACTGCGTCCGCCGCGACGCCACGCGACTAGGCGCGAGCCTCCTCAGGCCACCGCCGGCGCGAACTGGAGCTCGTGTAGCCGCGCGTACAGACCGCCGGCACGCAGCAGCTCTTCGTGGGTGCCCTGCTCGCGGATCTCGCCGTGATGAAGAACCACGATTCGGTCCGCGTTCTGGACGGTGGAGAGTCGGTGTGCGATCACGAGGGACGTGCGGTCGCGGAGCAGCTCGTCGGTCGCGACCTCGATCCTCTCCTCGATTTCGGAGTCCACGGAGCTCGTCGCCTCGTCGAGCACCAGGATCTCGGGGTCGAACGCGAGTGCGCGAGCGAAGCTCACGAGCTGGCGCTCTCCGACCGAGAGGGTGGCACCGCGCTCGCCGAGTGGGTGGGCGAAGCCGCCGGCGAGCCTCTCGATGAACGCGGTCGCCCCGACCCGCTCCGCCGCGGCTGCGATCGCATCGTGATCGATCTCGGGTGAGCCCAGACGGATGTTGTACCCGACGTCCTCGCTGAACAGGAAGACGTCCTGCAGAACGAGGCCGACGCGGCGGCGGAGCTCGGCGACGCGCACCTCGTGGATCGGGACGCCGTCGAGCAGGATCCGTCCGCGGACGGGGTCGTAGAAGCGCATCAGGAGGTTGATGAGGGTCGTCTTCCCCGCGCCGGTGTGCCCGACGATCGCGACCTTCTCACCCGGACGCACCTCTAGGTCGATGTCCCGCAGCACCCAGTCCGGGGAGCCGTCGGCGCCCTTTCCGTAGGCGAACCAGACGCCCTCGAATTCGATACGCCCCTGGGCGGGCACGGGCAGCGCCTTCGGTCGCTCGGGGTCCTGGATGACGATGTCGTCGTCGAGGAGCTTGAAGATCCGCTCCGACGACGCCATGGCGCTCTGCAGCAAGTTGTACTTCTCCGAGAGGTCCTGGATCGGCTGGAAGAAGCGCCGGGCGTACTGCAAGAACGCCGCGATGACGCCCACCGTGAGCGCGCCGTCCAGGCTGCGTACCCCGCCGTACCAGATGATCAGGGCGAGCGCCACGGCGGTGAACAGCTCGATGATCGGGTAGAAGAGCGCGTAGTAGGTGATCGACCGGAGGTGCGCCTGGAGGTGGTCGTCGTTGAGCTCTGCGAGCCGCGCGGCGTCGGCGTCTTCCCGGTTGAAGAGCTGCACCACGCGGATGCCCGTGAACCGCTCGTGCATGTACGCGTTCACCCGTGCGAGCCGCACGCGGATCTCGCGATAGGCTTCCCGGATGCGCGCCCGGAAGACGAACGCCGTGAAGACGACGAGCGGCAGGACGCTGAACGTGACGAGCGCGAGCTGCCAGTTCATCGAGAGCATCGCCGCGACGATGAAGACCAGCGTGAATAGGTCGCCGAAGACGGTGACCACGCCCGAGCTGAAGAGCTCGTTCAACGTCTCCACGTCGTTCGTGATGCGGGTCATGAGCCGCCCGATCGGGTTCTTGTCGTAGAACCGGAGATCGAGCCGCTGGAGCTTCTCGAAGATCTGCTTGCGCAGGTCGTACATCACGGACTGGCCGAGCCAGGTCGTGACGACGGCCTCGACGTACTCCAGCACGAATGCGAACGCGACCGTGCCGAGGAAGGCGAGGGCGAGAACGGAGAGGAAGCGCGTATCTTCTTCGGGGATCGCCCGATCGATCACGAGTTGGGTGATCCAGGGTCCGATGACGCTCAGGACCGCTCCGAGGAGGAGCACGAAGAGCGCGAGCGCCACCTGACGCCAGTAGGGGCGCAGATAGCGCAGCAGGCGACGCATCAGGCGCGCGTCGTACGCCTTGCCGAGGGCCTCCTCCTCGTGGAAGGTCGCGGCGTCCGCCATCGGCTACCCCGCGCGGGCCTTCAGCGCGGCGAGCAGCTCCGCCACCGTGACCCCCTCGGCCCGCAGGGCGACCAGAACGTGGTAGAGGAGGTCGCCGGCCTCCTCGAGGGCACGTTCTTCGTCTTGGAGCGCGAGCGCCGCGATCAGCTCGGCGTTCTCTTCACCGAGCTTCTTGATCCGGAGGTTGTCGTCCTCCAGGAGGCGGACCGTGTAGCTGCCCGGAGGACGCTCCTTCGCGCGCGAGGCGAGCGTGGCGTCCAGGCGGGCGAGCACGGCGCCCGGCGCGGCCGTGCCGGCGCCGAAGCAGCTCCGCTCCCCCGTGTGACACGTCGGACCCGCCGGGTGCGCCCGAGCGAGCACGGCGTCGCCGTCGCATTCGGCGTGCAGCGACACGAGGCCGAGCGTGTTCCCGCTCGTCTCGCCCTATCGCCACAGCTCTCCCCGGGAGCGCGACCAGAAGTGAACCTGTCGCGTTTGGAGCGTCTTCTCGAGGGCGGCGCGGTTGGCGAAGCCGACCATGAGCACGTCTCCGGTCCCGGCGTCCTGCGCGACCAACGGCACGAGCCCACCGAGCTTCGAATAGTCGAGTCGGTCCAGGTCGGCCGCGGTGGTGAGGCTGCGGTCGGTCATGGCGCCTTCGTTCATCTTGGTGCCTCCCCTAGGGCTCGCACGCCGATCCCCCAG
>JBFGFY010000022.1:0-25199 GCA_041579355.1 Longimicrobiales bacterium
CCAACCTCACCGATGTCTCGCCGCTGCTCGACGTGGCCAGCTTGCGGCGCACGCGCGCCTACGTCGACCTGACGGAGACGAGCGCGAACTGTGATCAGGTCGCGGCGCTCCGCGCCTCCGGCGTATCCGTGTTCTCTAGCTGCCCCTGAAGCGTTCCAGGGTCGCCGTCACCCGGGGGTCGAGCGCCCTACTCCACCAGCCGCGCGAACTCCGCCCACGCCACGGGCCGCCCGTGGATCGGCACGATCGTCTGCACGTCGAGCCCGAGCCTCCGGACCTGCTCGTAGAGCACGCGATGCGCCTGCGTCGCCTGCGTGGGCCGCGGCTCGCCCGGCACGTTGTCGAAGAGGTCGGCCTGGATGAGCAGCCGCTCCCGCGGCAGATACGCGACGAGCATGCCCTCGACGTGCTGCAGCGGGTGCACGTACGACATGTGCATGGAGCGGCCACCCGGGTCGGCGAGCCAGTAGTTCTCGCGCACGACCTCGTACTGGTAGCCCTCCGCCAGCTCGGTCGGCGGCCACAGCGAGACCATGTCGGGTGCGATCGTGCGCGGAGCGTAGTTGAGCACGTCGCGCGTGTAGAAGTCGTAGTTCTTCCAGTGCGTGACGATGGTCGCGCCGATGTGCATGTAGGTGCGCAGCCCGCCGATGTGGTCGTGGTGCTGGTGCGTGTTCACGAGGAACCGGATCGGCTTGGCTGGCACGAGCCGCACGACCTCCTCGATTACGGCCAGGTTGCGGGCCTCGTCGAGCGGTGCCTCCACCACGGCGACGTAGTCGGCGAACTCGACGGCGACGCTGTTGTGCGAGGAGCCGCCGAGCAGCCAGACGCCCGGCGCGAGCTGCTCCGTGGTCACGCGTACGGAGTGGTCGGCGCTCCGCACCGCCGCGGGCACTTCCGGTGGTGCGCCACAGTCGTTCGCGCGGATCTGCGACAGGTTGCCGCCGAACGCGTTGTGGCCGGCGTTCACGCTCTGCGCCTGGTAGTTGTCGTCCCACCCCTGGTGCGAGTGCCAGTTCGTCGGGAAGCGGATGCCTCCGCCGAGGTCGACGTAGTCGGCGTTGGCGAACTCGTGCTCGTAGTTCATGTCGCCGAGCACGGGGTCCGCCACGCGCGTGTGGATCCGCTGGAGCATGTTCTGGCTGTTGATCGTGGCGTCGACGCGGTACTTGCCGAGCATGGTGATCGCGACGATGCGCACCCGCTCCGGCCGCACGGTCGGGCCGTCGCGCCCCATCTCACCGAGCTCCCAACGCCACGCCGCCACGGGATTCGCGCCCGGCATCTGCGCGGCCTTGAGGAATCCGTGCGGGTTCAGCCAGAGGTCGAGCTGCCAGAGCTCGGCGTCCTCGGGGGGAGCGGCGCGCGGCGCCGAGCCGGCTCCGTCCACCGACCAGGCGTGCTCGCCCCTCACCACGAACCGTTGCCGGCTGCTCTTCTGGGCGGGCGTGCCGCCGCGCCACCCGACGCCGTACTTCCACCCGGCCGGATTCCGTCCCGGCTCGCGGTCGAACTCCTCGACCATGGTGCGGTTCGCCCAGTCCATCGTGCGCGAGTAGCTCGTGAGCGGGGCACCGCGCGGCCAGTCGACCTCGTACCCGTTGAGGCGCTGCTGCCCGACCATGCCCGCGTACGCGGTGCCCGAGACGGTGAGGCAGCGGAGGTTGTCGGTCCCGATCGCGTCGGCGGCCGCCCGCAGGATCGGCGCCGGGTCCAGGTAACCCGGAGGGAAGCCGGAGGCCTGCGCGGCGGCACCGGCGGGTCCCGCAACGAAGAGGCCGGCGGCGATCGAGGCCTGGAAGACGAGCGACGCGAGCGTCCGGTGCATGGGCCCTCCCTGCGTTGACGTTCGGCCTAGCTTGCCGCCCCCGGGGCCGCGCCGCCAGGCAGGCGCGCGGCCTCTACACGGCGCCTACGTAGAGCGACGTAGAGAGGATGGGGCGGGCGCGTGCCACGTTGCGGGTGAAACCGCCGCCCAGGAGTTCGCCGTGACCCGTCGACGCGCCGCCCGCTCCGCCGCACCCGCGCTCTGCTGCCTGCTGCTGGCGGGGCTCGTCGCTCCTCTGGCCGGCCAGGACGCCCCCGAGCCCCGACCCGGCGCCGCGTTCGTCGGCGCGACGCTGGGCTCGGGCGCCGGTCTACTCCTGTGGACCCAGTACGCCGACTCGTACGGAAGCTACGGGGGCGCGCTCGGCGGGCTCTTCGCGTTCACCACCGTCGGGAGCGCGCTCGGCGCCTGGGTGTTCACCCAGGGCACGAGCCGGCCGGGCTTCGGCGCGTTCCTCGGGGCGTCCATGGTCGGCGCGCTCGCGGGATCCATGATGTCGTTCGCGGCTGCCACGGTGACCTACGGAGAGGGAAGCCTCGGGCCGGTCGTGCTCACGTACACGCTCAGCCAGGGGACGCTCACCTCGCTCCTCGTGTCGCGGACCCGCCCGTCCGGGCGGCCGTGACCTGCCGGGCGACGAGCCCGACCTAGCTCCGATCCGCGGGCTCCACCCGGGTCGGCGTCGCCGCGCCCGAGACGATCGTCTCCGCTCCGCGCGCGATCGCCCGAATCGTGTTCGTGAGGTGCGCGAAGTCGAGCGTGGCGACCTCATCGCTCACCTGGTGGTAGTCGCCGTCCACGTCGATCGGCGTCGTCGAGATCGAGTGTGCCGGCACGCCAAGACGCGCGAGGGTCGCGTTGTCGGACCTGTAGAAGAGGTCGTAGGTGGGATACGGGTCCGGGTGGAAGCGGTACTGCGTGCCTTCGACCGCACGCTGGAGGATCGGGCCGAACGTCGAGCGGTCGAAGCCCGTGATCCAGGCGGTGTTCGGCCCGTCCACGGCCGGCTTGCCGATCATCTCGATGTTGAACATCGCGACGATCCGGTCCGGGTCGAGCTGCGCGGAGAAGTGACGCGAGCCGTACATGCCGCCCTCCTCCGCCGTGAACGCCACGAAGAGGAGCGTGCGCTCGGGCGTCCCGCGCGCGGCGAAGTACCTGGCCAGGGAGACTACGGCCGCGGTGCCCGACGCGTTGTCGTTCGCTCCGTTCGCGATCGAGTCGCCGCGGAACGGCCGCACGACGCCGAGATGGTCGAAGTGCGCGCCGAACACCACGTACTCGTCGCTGCGCCGACCCGGGATCTCGCCGACGACGTTGGCCAGCGGCTCCTCGACCACGTCGGCGACGGCGGACACCTCGTACGCTGCGTCCTCGCTCGCCGTGACCAGCGCGATGACGACGGTGGCGGCGCCCGCATCGGAGAGCGCGCGCACGGGGCGCCGGAAGATCTGGACGAACTGGCGGAAGACCTCACCGTGCAGGGGGTCGACCAGCGCGATGGCGTCGAAGCCGGCGTTGGCCAGGCTCCCGAGCATGCCGAAGGGCTCGTCGTCGGGCCCGACGACGCCCACCCGCACATCGCCGGTCGACCACGTGATCGAGGCCGCGCCGGGCCGCACGGCGAACTCGTTGGGGAAGAGGTCGCGTCCGTTCACGCGCACTCGCGCGTCGCGCGGCGTCAGCGTGCGCGCGCTGAAGCGTTGGAGGTGGGCCTCCGTGCCCGCGGGGCTCCGCAGTCCGGCCGCGGTGAACTCGCGGGCCAGGAAGTCCGCGGCCCTGCGCCCGCCCTCGCCGAACGCCTCCCGGCCGAGCATGTCGTCCGCGGCGAGCGTGCGTACGATGCGCTCGACCTCGGACTGCTGGATCTCGGGAGCCTGCTGCGGAGCCGACGCAGCCGCCGGCGCACACGCCGCCAGCATCGCGACCAGGCCGAGGATCGGGAGTCGGGTCATGCGGGGCTCCGGATGAGAACGTGGTGGCCGAGGGCGGACAGTGCGGACGGGCACGGGACTAATCAAGGCGTCGGGCGATCCAGACGGTGCGGTACGCGGCCGTACCGACGGTACCGACCGCGACGAGCACGAGGAGCGCGAGGAGGAGCGTGCCTTCGCCCCACCCCGCCGCCGCGGTCACGCTGCGGTCGAGGATCCCGCCGAGGCCCACGGCGAGGAGCCGCTCGGCCCGCTGCATCACGCCCACCTTGCAGACCACGCCGACGCTCTCACCGCGTGCGCGAGCGTAGCTGACGAGCAGCGACCCGCCGAGCCCCGTCGCGACCACCACGAGGGCGGGGGTCGACGCCTGGAAGTAGACGGCGAGCCCCACGAAGGCGCCCACCTCCGCGAAGCGGTCGAGGGTGGAGTCGAGGAAGGCACCGCGCGGGCCTTCCACACCCAGAGCGCGGGCGATGCGTCCATCGAGCACGTCGGCCACGCCGCCGAGCAGCACGCCCCAGCCGCCCAGCGCGAGGTGCCCGGTCGCGAACGCCCACCCGGCGGCCACGCCGAACGCGACGCCGAGCAAGTTGAACGCGGTGGGCGAAAGCCGCGCCGCGATCGCGACCCGCTCGACGGGGCCGACGAACCAGTAGAACCAGCTCCGGACGAACCCGCCGAGCACGAAGCTACCGCGCTGGGCGACGTCGAGCGGGTCGCTCCGACGCGCAGCGGTCGCGCCGTAGACGGGCATGCTGGCAAGCGCGAGGCCGAGCACGCCGAGGAACACGAGGAGCTCGGTGCTCATGGGTCGCTCCTGCCGCCGGCTCCGGCTTCGCGCTCCGCGTCACCGGCAGGTCGCGACAGTAGGACGTGGATCGCACGCGGCCAGAGGAACACGATCGGCAGCTTGCGCTCCAGCGCCGTGAGCTCGATGGGGCGGCCGGTGTGCCGCTCCACCTTGCGCACGATGTAGGGGAGCCAGTTCGCGAACGTGATCATGTGCTTGAACCAGCGGGCGGTGGACCGGACCTTGGAGCGCCGGAAGTGCCAGCGCCAGCGTCGACGCTCCGCGGCCTCGACGGGCCCCGCCAGCCGGTACGTGGGCTCCGAGCCCGCCGCACTCTCCTCGCGGACGAGGATTCCGGCGACCGCCCCGCGCTCGAGCACCTCCGGGAAGACCTCGAGGAAGTGCTCCTCCTGGGCCCGGAAGATCGTCTCCGCCCGGTCCTTGGCCTCGGGCCGGAGCTCACCGCGGTAGCAGACCTCGAGGAGCCGGCGCCCGAGCCCCCCGGCGTCGACCGAGCCCTCGAGGTACGGCGCCATCCACGTGAGGACCCCGGCGCGGGCCTCGGTCAACCGCTGGTCCACCCAGGCCGCGGCCTCGGGGCCCGCGGACCAGACGGTGGCGACGCGCTGCACGAGGCGACCCAGGAGGAAGTGGTCCGGAGGACGGGGCCCGAGCGCACGCTCGAAGTCGGCCTCCGAGATGATGAGGCACTTGCCGATGCCCTCGCGTCCCTGGCCCGGCGCGAACGCGATCACGTTGGGCGCGAGCACGCGCGCCATGGTCGTCATGAGCCACACCGGGCGAGGGAGCTCACCGGCCGCTCGCAAGCCGCGATAGAACGCGCGGTAGTCCCCGACGATCACTACGAAGTCGTAGGCGCTGTGCTCGTCGGGACGGGACCGGAGGAGCTGGGACCCGTACAGGAGGACGGCGCGCACCGCGCCACCCCCCGCCGCCGTCAACTGGTCCGCGAGGGTGCGGGCCGCCGCGGGCGCGCTCACGCGACGCCGGCGCCTCCGCGCATCCGGGCGAGGTGCTCGACCATCCTCTCGCGCGCCTCCTCGATGAAAGCCCCCGGATCCGCCTGCGGGTCGGTCCAGTCGAGGGTGGCCACGTGCTCCATCCTGCCGTCCACCCGGCGCAGGTTCCGCACGAAGTCCTTGAACCTGCGTGCTTTCCAGAAGCCGTCCGCGACGAAGACGTAGACCTTCCAGGGGCGGGCCGCCAGGACCTTCGCGAGCCCCCTCCGGCGGAAGCGCCCCACCTCGCCGTCTCGCGTCCGCGAGCCCTCCGGGAAAACCACCAACGGCACGTCCGTGGTGGCCGCCGCGACCGCGAGCTCATCGAGCTGCTGGTCGATGATCTCCCGGTTTGCCGAGGGGTCGACCACCGGGTATTGATACAGCCCGATCATTTGAGAGATCACGGGGATCCACCGTGAGGCATAGCGCTCGCGAGTCACGATGCGGGGATAGCCGTCCGCGACGGTCTGGATCACGAGCGGGATGTCGAACAGCGACTGGTGGTTCATCAGCACCAGAATGCCCGGCTGTGTCGGAACGATGCGCGGGGGCTTGGGGATGGTGCAGCCCGCGATGAACGAAAAGGGTCGCGTGACGACCCAGGCCATTATCTTCATCCACCCGCCGAGGACCGGAATGCGGGCGGAGGGCCGAAGCCTCACCCAGGGCGCGACGAACAGGCGCTGGACGACGTCGGCCACGACGAGGGACCCGGAGACGAACACGATGGCCAGCCATCCTCGGAACATGTGGAGCGTGAGCCTCCCGTGAGGAGGAGCAGGGCGGCCGGAGACCGGGGGTGGGGCGGACCCGCAACGCTAACCGACTCCTCGGCCAAGCATCAAGACGACCTCTGACGCGAGTGACATGGAGTACACCTACTACGCTTACCGGATGTGCGTGGGCGCCTACTTCGAGATGCCCACCGCGGACGCGAAGGCCCTGATCCCGGGCCACCTCCAGCCCCTGGAGGTGCAGCACGAGCGGAGCATCCTGGCCATCACGGCATTCCACTTCACCGAGAGCCTGGTCGGGGCCTACTACGAGGTCGTGCTCGCGGTGGTCGTCCCCCCTATGGTCGAGCCAGGCAAGCCGCTGCCGAAGGCGGCGTTCTTCCCGTTCATGGTGGGAACGTCCACGGAGGCGTCCCGCATCCACGCGATCGAACGGTGGCACCTGCCGCACTACATGAAGGACCTCGCCATCGACTTCCACGGCGACAAGGGCGAGGTGACGGTGGAGGTCCGCGACGACGACCAGCCCGTGCTCGACCTCACGGTCACCGACTTCGACTTCGAGTCGATCACCAACGTGTACAGCTGCTTCACCGTGAACGACTCGGACCGCTTCAAGGTGAACATCTACATGGAGGCGCCGCACACCGAGCACGAGGAAGAGCGCGGCTCCCTGACGCTCTACGAGCACCCCATGACCCAGGGGCTCACCCTCGACGAGATCCACACCTATCCGTTCCGTGAGGAGTGGTACGGCAGCGGCATGCAGACGTTCGAGGAGCTCGAGCGCTTCTGAAGCCGGACCGCCGTCACTTCGTGATCTTCAACCCCGCCTCCGGGCGGGGACGAGGGCGGCGGCGCATCGAGCGGTACCGCCGGCTCCTCGAGGAGCAGCTCGAGCAGGTCACCTTCGGCATCAGCGACAGGCCCGGCGGAGAGCGCGAGCTCGCCGAGCGGGCCTCCCACGAGGGATACGACGTCATCGTAGCCGTCGGAGGCGACGGCACCTGGAGCAACGTCGCCGACCGGCTGCTCGCGAGCGGGCGCGACGACGTGGCCTTCGGCATCCTCCCCGCGGGAACCGGCAACGACTTCGGACGCAACCTCGGATACGATCCCGGTGACGCAGCGGAGGCGGTCCGCGTCCTGGCGCGCGGTCACACCCGGCACGTGGACGTGGGCCGGGTCGACACGCCGAGCGCTCCCGACCACGACCCCGACGCGTTCGAGCCCCGCCACTTCCTCAACGTGATCGGGTTCGGGTTCGACGTCGCGGTGATCGACGCCGCCGCGAAGGCCCGCTTCCTCAAGGGCGAGCTGCTCTACAAGGTCACCGCCCTGCAGCAGCTCTTCCGATTCGTGGGATTCGACTGCAGCGTGGCCACCGGAGACGGGGCCCCCCGCTCGGCCTACCACCTCATGCTGACGGTCTCCAACGGCCGCTACTTCGGCGGCGGATTCCCGATCGCGCCCGACGCGAACGTTTCCGACGGCGCGCTCCACGCCTGCCGCATCGCGGACGCGGACCCCTTCACCCGCTTCCGGCTCTTCAACATGGCCGAGCGGGGACGCCACGTCCGCTCGGAGCGTGTCGAGGTGCTGCCCGCGCCACGGTTCCGCCTCGAGTTCTCCGCTCCACCCCGCTTCGAGATGGACGGGGACGTCCGCCGGGCTTCCGCCCACGTGGTCGACGTCCACGTATTACCGGCGGCGCTGCGCGTCGTGGCGCCCCCTGGGGCGCGAGACTCTGCGACACAAAGTACTTGACGTTGGTCGCCCCGGCGCCAACCGTGGAAGTATGAACCTACCGGCCTCCCAGCTCCCGACAGGTGAGCGCCCTCCCGTCGCCCTGCACGACCGCGCGATGGACAACCTCCGCTACATCCGGGAGACGATGGAGCGCTCGGCCTCCTTCACACACGTCTCGGGGGTGGGTGGGGTGGCGATGGGCCTCATCGCTCTCGCCGCGGCCGCGATGTCGACGGTGGTGTCCGACCGTCTCGCCTGGCTCGCGGTCTGGCTCGGCGCCGCAGTGCTCTCGTTCTCGGTCGCCGCGCTCCTCATGGCGCGTAAGACGCGGGCGGAAGGTGTCACGCTCCTCACCGGACCGGGGCGGCGCTTCGCATGGAACATGACGCCGCCGCTCCTGGCCGGAATCGCCCTCACGGTCGCGCTCGCTCGCGCCGGGCTCTACGACCTTCTGCCCGGCACTTGGCTCCTGCTCTACGGGGCGGGGGTCGTGACGGGTGGCTCGTACTCCGTGCGCCCGGTCCCTCTGATGGGCGTCGGGTTCATGGCGCTCGGGACGCTGGCTCTGCTCTCGCCGGCGGCCTGGGGGGACGCGTACATGGCGGCCGCGTTCGGGGGGCTCCACATCGTATTCGGCACGGTCATCTGGAGGAAACATGGCGGCTGAACACAGCGGCGCCCTAGCGCGCCCACCCGACGACAGCGGCGGAGAGGCCAGGCGCCTCGGTTCCGTGCCCGGAAAGGGCACCGAGCCCGGACCGCTCGAGCTCGACCGGCTCATCCACGAGCGCGTGCGACTCGGCATCGTGAGCGCGCTGGCCGTGAACGGCTCGCTCACCTTCACGGACCTGCGCGACCTGCTGGGCACCACAGACGGAAACCTCAGCGCCCACGCGCGTCGCCTCGAGGATGCCGGGTATGTCGTTTGCAACAAGTCGTTCGAGGGACGCACCCCGAAAACCGAGTACGCGCTGACCGATCTCGGGCGCCGTGAGCTGAACGGCTACCTCGATCACATGGAAGCGATCATCGCCGCGACACGGGAGTGACGGCTCCGGTCTCTTTTTTCCCCACGGACTCCATGGAACAGAGCACTTTCCCCGAGCACAACCTCATGGGCCTCCACGTCGCGATCATCATGGACGGCAACGGCCGCTGGGCCACCGCTCGCGGGCGCCGCCGCGAATGGGGTCACCGACGCGGCGCCGAGGCCGTGCGCCGGGTCGTCGAGGCCGCCCCCGGCCTCGGGATCCGGGCGCTCACGCTCTACGCCTTCTCCGCCGACAACTGGCAGCGGCCCGAGCGCGAGGTGCGGCTCCTCATGCGACTCTTCGAGCGCTACCTGAAGAAGGAGACCGCCGAGCTCGCCGCCAACGGCGTCGCCCTGCGGATCGTGGGGCGCCGTGACCGGCTGGCCCCGCGTCTCGTCGCCGAGATCGAGAAGGCGGAGGCCGCGACCAAGGGCGGGCAGCGCCTCGCGCTCCGCCTCGCGGTCGACTACTCCAGCCGCCAAATGCTCCTCGAGGCCGTCCGGAGCGCGGCGCGCGGCGCCGCGAGCGACCTCGTGCGCGCCGACGTGGCCGAGCTGCTCGGCCGGGCGATGCACGCCGAGGGGCCGTCCCCCGACGTGGATCTGCTGATCCGCACGGGTGGAGAGCGCCGCCTCAGCGACTTCCTGCTCTGGGAGTGCGCGTATGCGGAGCTCTACTTCACACCCGTGATGTGGCCGGACTTCGATTCCACGCACCTGGGCGCGGCCGTCACCGACTTCGCCGGGCGCGAGCGGAGATTCGGTCGGGTCAGGAAGGCCGGCTGACGCGCTAACCGCTAGTCGGACCGGAACTTGGAAGACATCTCCAGGTCCAGGAGGCGCCGCTTCCGCCAGAGCCCGCCCCCGTATCCGACGAGCGCCCCGTCGGCGCCGACGACGCGGTGGCACGGAACCACGATCGCCAGAGCGTTGAACCCGTTCGCGCGCCCCACGGCCCGCACGGCCGCCGGCCTCCCCACCGCGCGCGCGAGGTCCGCGTAGCTGCGCGTCTCCCCGTAGGGGATCTCGAGAAGCGCCTCCCAGACGTCGCGCTGGAACTCGGTTCCTGGCATTGCGAGCCGGAGGTCGAAGCTGCGCAGCCGTCCCCGGAAGTAGGCGTCGAGCCGCTCCGCCGCGGCTGCCACGACGGGGCTCGAGTCGGGCACGAAGACCGCCCCGAGCCGCTTGCGGATCCGGTCGACCTGCGCCGGGAGCATGCGGCGATCGACTAACTCCAGGAGGACCAACTCCTCGTCCGTCGCCGCGGCCAGCATGAGCCCCATCGGCGTGGGGATCCGATCGACGCGCACCACCGTGGCTCCGTCGAGCTCGGTCGGGGCCGCACCGAAGTACTGCCGAAAGGCCTCCTGGAAGCCCGACAGCGAGTCGTACCCCGCCTCGAAGGCCGCCCGACCCACCGAGCTGCCCCCCTGCACGTGTCCGAGGGCCGAGCCCAGCCTGCGCGCCCGGTGGTAGGCCTGGAAGGTCATCCCGTGGTGGCGCTGGAACCACCGCCGCACGCGCTCGGGGCTCAGGCCGCGGGCTCGAACGTCCTCGTCGGTCCAGCGGCGGGTGGGGTCGGCCTCGACCTCTTCCAGGAGCGGCTGCAGCCAGTCCGGGGAGGCACCGACCGCCTCGAGCGGACGGCAGCGCCTGCAGGGCCGGTAGCCGGCCAGCAGCGCCTCCTTCGAGTCACCGAAGAAGGAGAGGTTCTCGGGGCGGGGCTTCTTCGCGGAGCAGGTGGGGCGACAAAAGATGCCCGTCGTCCGTACGCCCGTGACGAAGATGCCGTCGTAGGTCGGGTCCCGCCCGAGGAATGCCTCGAGCATGACCGGCTCGGGAGGTAGCTCGCGTGTCATCATGGGGGCAATCTGGGGCCATAGATCGGGACCTTCCACCGAAAACCGGACATCGAATTCGGCGGGCCCGACCGGGAGGCCCGTCCCGCCGGCGCCTCAGCCGGCGCTCGGCCGTTGGGTCATCGTGACCACCCGTCTACGTAGGATGACGTAGGCCGCTCCGTACGCCGTCCGGGCACCTTCCGTACGTAGGTCTCGCACCCGCGACAAGGAGCGACCGGTGGCACCCGATCCAGGAACGGGCAACGGCATCATCCAGTACCTGCAACAGGGGCGCGAGGCCTCGCCGGCGGCTTGGCCCCCCAGGCCCCCCAGGCACCAACCTGTTCGGGGTCCCGGCACGCCCGTACTTTGGCGGCTCGACTCCGGCGCCCCGCGAGGTGAATTTCGCATGAGCAACCCCGCGCCCGCGCGCAGCGCATCCTCCCCGTCCGGCGGGCGGCTCGTGAGCCCGCTCCCCCTCGTCGGCAGGACCCGGGAGCTGGCAGCGCTCGAAGCCCTCATGGAGGAGGGACGGGACGGCGGCACGTCCGTGGTGATCGTCTCGGGCGAGGGCGGGGTCGGGAAGTCACGCCTCGTGGGCGAGCTGGGTGCACGCGCCGAGCGGCGGGGCTGGAAGGTCGCCTGCGGAAGGGCCTTCCCGGTCGAGACGGGAGTCCCCTACGCGCTCTTCGCGGACGCCTTCCTTCCGGTCTTCCGAGAGCTCGACTCGGGCACGCTCACCGTGCTCTCGCGTGGCGGCGAGGCGGAGCTGGGGTACCTGTTCCCGGCGCTCGCGATCGGAGAGACGGCACCCGATCCGCCGGCGGGTGACCCGGACGAAGTGCGCACCCGACTCATGTGGAACTTCGCGGAGTTCCTGAAGAGCTACGCGGCACGCGCGCCACTGCTCTGCATCCTCGAGGATCTGCAATGGGCCGACGAGTCGTCCCTCCAGCTCCTGCACTTCCTGGCACGGCAGGCAGAGAGCCAGCCGATCCTCATCCTCTGCACATACAACGACACGCAGCGCGACCAGAGCCTCCAGCTCGTGCAGACCGAGCGGTCGCTCCTCTCGCTCGGCGTCGGCGAGATCCGGCGCCTCGACCCGCTCTCCCTCGACCAGGTCACGGAGCTCGTGTGCCTCACGTTCGGCGTGGACGCCGACGTGGTCCGAGAGTTTTCGGCTCTCTTGTTCGGGTGGACGAGGGGCAATCCGTTCTTCCTCGAGGAGATCCTCAAGTCACTGGTCGCGAGCGGTCGAATCGACGTCCGGTCAGGCACGTGGGTCGGATGGGACGCGACCGACTTCAGCCTACCCGCTTCCATCCGTGACGCGGTGCTCTCGCGCGTCGGCGCGCTCTCGCAGGACGCGCGCAGCGTCGCCGACCTCGTCGCCGTGGTCGGTGCGCGGGCGGGCTATGCGCTGCTCGCTTCGATCAGCGGCCTCGGTGAGTCCGGCCTCCTGGGAGCGCTGGAGGAGCTGTGCAGCCATCGCATCCTCGACGAGCACGCGGAGGCGGGTTCGGTCGTGTACGATTTCTCGCATCCGCTCGTGCGCCAGACGCTGTACAACGAGTTCGGATTGCAGCGCGCACGTCTGCTCCACGGAGCGGTCGCCGAGGCGATGGAGCGCTACTACGGCGACCGCGCGTTCGACCACGCGGACGAGCTGGCCTTCCACTTCCAGCGCACGGACGCCTCACACCTGCGGCCGAAGGCCGCGCTCTACATGGCCACCGCGGGCCGCTCGGCGCTCGAACGACGCGCAGATCACGAGGCCGTCCGATACCTGAGCGCGGCACTCGAGCGCGCGGGCGAGGACCACGAGCGCGGGAAGTCGCTGCGCGCGGAGCTGGTTCCCGAGCTCGCACGCGCCCACCAACACCTGGGCGACTTCGGTGCCGCAACCGCGCTCTGGGAAAGTGCGCTGACACACGTGGGGCCCGATGGCGCGGGGGCCGCCGACCTACGGCGGGCGCTCGGCATGTGCCACTTCTGGCGCGGGCGGCACGCCGAGGCCCGAGCGGAGTTCGATGCCGGGCTGGCCGCCGCGGAGGTGGCGGGCGACACCGCGGCCAACGTGCGCCTGAGGGTGGCGAAGGCGCACTGCCTGCAGGAGTTGGGCGAGGGCAGCCAGGCCATGGAAACGCTGGCGCCGGCCCTCCCTCTGGCGGAGCGCCTCGCGGATCCTGGCATGCTCGCGCGCGTGCATCGCGCGCTTGCTCTCCTGCACCTCTGGGTGGGTCCTCCGGCCGAAGCGCGTCAGCACGCGGAGCGTGCCATCCTGCTCGCGCGGCAGGTCGGGGACGTCTCGATCGAGTTCTGGGCTCGGTGGGGCATCGCCGTGCTCGAGGGCATGCGCGGCGATACCGAGAAGATGAAGGCAGCGATCGAGGAGGTGGACGAGCTCGCCAAGAGCGCGCGGTCCCCGGTGCTCCGTCTGTGGACCGGCGACCTGAAGATCGAGCTGGCGTACTTCCAGGGAGAGTGGGACCGCGGGATCGCGATCGGCGAGCGCGTCATCTCGATCGCGCGCAGCCTCCACCAGCGGACCCTGCTGCCGCGCCTTCTCGTCTGGACGTCGCAGATCCACCTGGGGCGCGGCGAGCACGAAGAGGCGAAGCGGCTGATCGACGAAGCGGTCGTCGTCTCTGGGCTCGACACGCCCGGCGCGGCAGTCGACGTGCACCAGGTCGTTCCGGTCTACATCGGCCAGGCCTACTACCTCGTGAGCGTCGGCGACTTCTACGAGGCGATCGCCGCGGCCGAGAAGGGGCTCGAGATCGCGGAGGGCACGGGTTATACGCTGTGGGCGATGCACCGTCTGCTGCCGATCCTCGGCGAGGCCTGCCTCTGGGCCGGTGAGATCGAGCGAGCGGACGAGATCGGACGCCTCATCCGTGCGCACTCGAAGCGGCTCGACCACAAGCTGGGCCACGCCTGGGCGGACGCCTGCGAGGCCCTCGTGATGTGGAAGCGGGGTGACCCGAGGGGCGCGGTCGACCTCATGCGCACCGCGATCGTGGCGCTCGAGGAGATCCCCATGCTGTGGGACGCCGCGCGGCTTCGCCGCCAGCTCGCAGGGCGACTGAAGGAGATCGGCCGGCACGAGGAGGCGCTGGCCGAGCTGAAGAAGGTTCACGAGGTGTTCGCCAGCCTCGGCGCGAACCTGGAGCTCGAGAAGGCGCGTATGCAGTTCCGGGAGATCGGGCAGCGGCCGCCGCCGAAGGGCGTCGGCGAGGGCATCGCCGGGCTCACGCCCAGGGAGCTGGAGGTGGCGCAGCTCGTGGCTCAGCGGAAGTCGAACAAGGCGATCGGCAAGGAGCTCGGAATGGCCACGCGCACGGCGAGCACCCACCTGTCGAACATCTACCAGAAGCTCGGGATCGGATCCCGGGGCGAGCTGGCCGACATCGTCCGCGAGCACGAGGGGCGCTGACAGCACTACCTTCCTCGCCATGAGCGCACCCGAGGGCGTCCCCGTTTCCGAGACCCCCATCAACGTGCGGAGCGGGGAGATCGACTCGTTCGGGCACGTGAACCACGCCGTCTTCCTGCACTACCTCGAGCACGCGCGCTTCGAGGCGCTGGAGGCGGCGGGGTTCAGCTGGCCCACGCTCGCGAAGCGGAGCTGGCAGATCTTCGTGGTGCGCATCGAGGTCGACTACGTGGCCGAAGCCAAGCGGGGCGACCGCCTGTTGGTGCGCACCTGGGCCGAGGGGTTCAAGCGCACGCGGATGATCCTGGGTCAGGAGATCGTTCGTGCCGAAGCGCCCGAGGTGTCGGTGACGCGCGCCAGGGTCACCGCGGTGTGGATGGGCCCGGACCGGAAGCCCATGCGCGTGCCCGAGGAGGTGCGCGCCGGCTTGAGCGGGGTGCCCGTCCCTTCGTGAGCGCGGTCTGCGTCGGCAACGACGTCGTCGACCTGGAGAATCCGCGCACCGAGGGCCGGTCGGCCGACGAGCGCTTCCTCGGGCGAGTGCTGTCGCCCTCCGAGCAAGCCGTCGTCAACTCATCGTCCGACCCCGACCTCGAGCTCTGGTGCCATTGGGCCGCGAAGGAGGCCGGCTTCAAGGCGATCTCCAAGGTGATGGGCGCGCCGCCGCCCTTCGTGCACCGGAGGTTCGAGGTCACGTGGGGCGCCACGTCGGAGGCGCAGAGCCAGGGTGAGGTCGTGCGGAGCGGGCGGGTTCTATACGACGGTCGGCAGGCGGAGGTCGTCGTGAAGCGCCTGGCGGGGGCACTGCACGCTGTGGGGCACGTGCTCAGCCACGCGAGCGCCGAGCGGCCACGCGTCCTCGGCCGGGTGGCCCCCCTCGAGTCACCAGGAAGCGCCTGGGACGGTGCCCTCGAGGAGCTCAGGACACGCTTCACCCCCCGGGAGGTCGACGCCGTGTACTCCCTGGCGTCGGCGGCCGTGCGCCTCGGCGCCCGCGACGAGCTCGCCCGGCACCTCGGCGTTTCCGAGGTGCGGCTCGAGATCGTGTGCGCCCCGGGCCCGACGAGCCGGCGCCCACCGCGGGTGCTCCTCGACGGAGGCCCGGTGGAGTCCGATGTTTCGCTCTCACACGACGGGCGCCTGATCGCGTGGGCGTTCTGGGTAGGCGCAACCGATGGGGCAGGAGGATGAGCACGGTGACGGACCTGGAGCGTCTCAAGGAGCTGCTCGTCGAGCGCTCCGTGCGGCTGGGTGACTTCACCCTCGCGAGCGGTGCGAAGTCTGACTACTACGTCGACGCGCGCGCCACGACGATGTGTGCCGAAGGACAGCGCCTCGTCGGGCTCGTGGCGCTCGCGCGCATTCGGGAGAGCGGCCTGAAGCCCACGCACGTGGGCGGGCTCACGCTCGGTGCCGATCCGGTGGCGTACGCGATCGCCCACCGCAGCGCGCTCGAGGGGCAGCCCATCGACGCCTTCACGGTGCGCAAGCGCGCGAAGGACCACGGAACGGGGCAGCGCATCGAAGGAGGGCTCCCGGCGCGTGCGAAGTGCATGATCGTCGAGGACACGATCACCACGGGGAAGAGCACGCTCGCGGCGGTCGAGGCAGTCCGCTCACACGGCGCGACGATCGTCGGTGTGATGGCTCTCGTGAACCGCTCCCAGGGCGCGGAAGCTTTCTACAAGGGCCAGCAGATCCCGCTTCTCACGCTGTTCACCGGCGAAGAGCTCCTGCAGGCAGCCCGCGGCGCGTAGCCGCCAACGCCGGCCGCCGCGGGCTCAGTCGAGCAGGCGCAGAGGCATTACGAGGCAGAGATAGTCCAATTCCTCGTCCCCGACGGGCTCGAGCGTGGCGGCTCGCTCCGGAGCCTTGAACGAGAGCTTCACCTCGTCCGACGGCATGTAACGCAGCACCTCGAGCAGGTAGTTGGCGTTGAACCCGATCTCGAGCTCACCACCGTCGTAGCCGATCTCGAGCTCGTCGTGTCCTTCGCCGAGGTCGGGTGTCAGCACGTTCAAGTGCACCCTGCCCGACTCGAACTTCAGGCGGATCCGGTGTGTCTGGTCCGAAGCAACCACGGCCATCCTGCGTACCGCCGACTCGAAGGACTTCTTGTCGATGGTCGCGATCTTGTCGTTGTCGCGAGGGATGACCTGCTCGTAGTTCGGATACGTGCCCTCGATGAGACGCGTGTAGACCTCGGTGGACGCGGCCCGGAAGCCGAGGTGGTTGTCGCTCCGGGCCACCTCGATGTCGTCCTCGTCCTTGAAGAGCCTCTGGACCTGAGAGAGCGCCGCAGGCGGGACGATGAAGTCTGCGGAGGGTGTTCCGGTCGCCTCGACGCGCAGGCCCATCCTGGCGAGCCTGTGCCCGTTGGTCGCGACCATCTTCATCCCACCGTCACGCAGTTCCCACAGCACACCGTTGAGGATCGGGCGGCTCTCCTCGGTCGACACGGCGAAAGACGTGCGATGGATGAGGCTATGCAGGTCCTTGCCCGTGACCGTGAGGCCGCTCGAGAAGTCCACCTCGGCCAGGCTGGGAAACTCCTCGGCAGGCAGCCCGTTGAGCTTGAAGTGGCTCCGGCCGCACTTGAGCTCAATCTGGTCACCGCGCGTGGTCACCGACACGGGCTGATCGGGGAGCTCCCGCGCGATCTCCTGTAGCTTCTTGCCGGGCGCCGTGAGGCTCCCCGCTTCCTTCACTTCAGCGAGCACCTTTACGCGCACGGACACGTCGAGGTCCGTGCCGCTCATCCACACGCCGTCCTCCTTCGCCTCGAACAGGATGTTCGACAGCACAGGGAGCGTCGTCTTCGACGGTATGCTGGCTGAGACCGCGGCGAGGCCGGTATGCAGGTTCTGCCGGGTGATGGTGAAGTTCATCGCGTCGTGCGCTCCCGTGGGTCAGCGGCTGGCGGGGAAATCGTCCACAGCGCCGGATTCTAGCTCGATTCTTTCTATAAAAACATAGCAGTAGTAGGCGTTGTGGAACTGTGGATCGGAGCGCCACGAAAGCGCCGGAGCGACAGTGCCACCGGGCTATTCCGGCGTCGCGCGATCATGGGGAAGCGGCGTGGAAAGCTCCGGGCCTCCGGTGGACGCTCGAGACGGGGCGTGCGTGCGTGTGGAAAGACCCCGTCGATCCACAACTCACCAGCTGTCGTCGTGGATGTTTCCGGCGCCGGGCTGACGCAGCTCGGCGAGCGCAGATTCGACCTGCTGCCGGAACGCGGGATCGCGCTCCATCTCTTCCTCCACCCTGCGGATCGAGTGGATCACGGTCGAGTGGTCGCGGCCGCCGAAGAGCTCGCCGATCCGGACGAGGGAGGTTCCGAGCGTCTGCTTGATCAGGTACATGGCGACCTGACGCGGGACGGTCACGTCCTTGGTGCGTCGCTTCGAAGCGAGCGCCTCCTCACGAACGCGCCAGCGGCGAGCGACGAGCTCGCGAATGCGCTCGGGTGAGAGCACCGGTCCGCTCTCATGCGCGCGGCGGCCGAGCATGCCCCGCAACGCAGTGCGCGCGAGACCGAGCGTGATCTCCTGGTTCGTGAGCGAGGAGTACGCGAGCAACTTGATGACCGCTCCCTCGAGCTCGCGCACGGAGGCCGTGCAGGAATGTGCGATGAACTCGATCACCTCGTCGTCGATGCGCAAGCCATCGTCGTCCGCCTTCTTGCGGAGGATCGCCATGCGCGTCTCGTAGTCCGGCGGACGGATGTCGACCACGAGCCCCCACTCGAAGCGCGACACGAGCCGCTCCTCGAGCCGGGCCATTTCCTTCGGTGGGCGATCGCTCGTCAGAACGATCTGGCGTTGAGCGTCGTAGAGGGCGTTGAAGGTGTGGAAGAACTCCTCCTGGGTGCTCTCCTTCCCCTCCAGGAAATGCGTATCGTCCACGAGCAGGAGATCCATCTCGCGGTATCGACCGCGGAACGCGGCCATCGACCCCTCACGGATCGACGTCACGAGCTCGTTCGTGAACTGCTCCGAGGAGATGTAGGAGATTCGCCGACTCGGGTCGTTGGCGAGGAGCTGGTGCCCGATCGCGTGCATGAGGTGCGTCTTGCCGAGCCCGACCCCGCCGTACAGGAAGAGCGGGTTGTACATTCGGGCCGGCTGATCGGCCACCGCCCGCGAAGCCGCGACCGCGAGCTGGTTGTTGGCCCCGACGACGAAGCGGTCGAACGTATACCGCTCGTTGAGCATCGGCCGGACGGGCACGGCGCTCGACGAGGGCTCACGGCGCGGCGTCGCGGTCGCACGGACGGGGCCGGGCGGTCCTCCGGGGAGCTCGAGCGAGGGCAGCGGGATGGGGGAGGGCTCGGAGGCGCAGGTCACGGATATGTGCAGGGGTCGGCCGAGCACGTGCTCGCCTGCGGCCCGCAGGAGTGGGCCGAACTTGTCCTCGAGCCACTCCACGTGGAACGGGTTCTGCGCCTCGAGGACGAGCTCGTCCGAAGTGGAGGCGACCGCCTTGGCGCTTGCGATCCAGGTGTTGAAGGCGTGATCGGGGACGGAGTCCTTCGCCCGCTCCTGGATGCGAGCCCAGAGCTCGGCCGCGGTCAGCTCCATCGCGCCTCCCGGTGGCCCCCTTCCGCCTCGCCGCTTGGGGCGGACGGGGAGGTAGGAGCGCTATGGGCGAATGGCACGTGCGTGGGCTCGGCGAGGGGGCTGGAGCGGATATTTTGCGGGGTCCCCGCTTGGGCGGGCGCCGAAGCTACGGATGCGTTTTGCAAAAGTCAAAGGGGCGGTGGAGGGCCTGCCGGTTGACCCTCTGCGAGGCCTCTTTCTATCTTCCCAAGCTCGCCTTCGAGCGACGTACCCCCATGGACCGGGCTGCCGGAAATGAAGCCGACCTACAAGCCCCGCAACCGCAAGCGGGTCAACAAGCATGGATTCCGCGCGCGGATGAAGACCAAGGGCGGACGCAAGACGCTCAACCGGCGGAGACGCCACGGTCGCGCCCGCATCTCGGTGAAGATCGGCGGCAAGTAGTCGACGGGCCGACGAGCCGTACGGAGCGGTTCCCGCGCGGAGCGAGGCTCCGGAGCAGCGGTGAGTTCCGTCGTCTGCTCGAGCACGGCCAGCGCAAGTCGACCCCAAGCCTGGATGTCTTCGTCGCTCCCTCACCCACACCGCACTCACGCTTCGGGCTCATCGTACCGAAGCTCGGACGCCGGATCGTGGAACGTAACCTGCTGAAGCGACGCCTCCGCGAGATAGGGCGCAGGACCGTGCTGCCGAGGCTCGACGCCGCGGGCGTGCACATGGACGTGTTGATCCGGGTGAGGGCCAGGGCGTACGGTGCGGACTTCGAGGCACTGGCGGGTGAGGTGGAAGCCGCTGTGGAGGGGCTGTGCTCGCTCGCATCCTGATCGGCGTGGTGCGCTGCTACCAGCTCGCGATCTCGTCGTGGACGCCGGCCTCGTGCCGGTTCACGCCGAGCTGCTCTGCGTATGCGATCGAGGCGATCGAGCGGCACGGCGGCGTTCGGGGCGCCTGGCTCGCGGCGCGGCGCATCGGACGCTGTCACCCGTGGGGCGGCTTCGGGTACGACCCGGTGCCGGCGCGGCGGGAAGGGGGTGAGATCCGGTGAGGACGGAGCTGCGGTTCCTCCTGGCCGTGGTGCTCATGTTCATCGTGCTCATCGGCACGAACTTCCTCTTCCCTCCGGTCGCGCCGGAGGGAGAGACCCCGGTGGACAGCCTCGGTCCGGACGTGGCGGTCCCCGCGCAGGGCGTGAGCCCGCCGGAGTCGGTCGGCGGTGCGACCGGTGGGGCGGCGACCCCGACGCTTCCAACTACGGTCGGCCAGCCGGGCGCGACGCCGGGCGCGAGCGTGGGCCCCGAGCCGGCCCCGGGCCCGCAGGCCCCGGCGGAACGGCGCGTGGTGGTGGAGAGCCCCCTCTACCGCATCGAGTTCACCACCCTCGGCGCGCGCGTGCGCTCGGTCGAGCTCCCGCAGTTCCCCGCTCTCAACCGGGAGGGCACCGTCGATCTGATCCCGGAGGGGACCGAGGACTTCCTGGCGCACCGCCTCGTCGTGGGGCGGGACACGGTGGACCTCGCTCGGGCGCCGTTCCGCGCCGAGCCCTCGGAAGGGGTACGGCTCGCGGAGGGAGACGGGCCGGCCACCATGCGCTTCGTGTACGAGCATCCGGAGGGGAGGCTCCGCGCCGAGCTCGCGTACACCTTCGACCCCGACCTCTACCTCGTCCGGGTCGCTGGGCGGATCGAAGGGGTGGAACGGCCGCTGCTGCTCACGAGTCTCGGCGACGGCCTGGCCTACGCCGAGGCCGACTCGGCGCAAGAGGCGCGCATGATGGCGTACGTGCACAACCACGTGCGCGACGGTATCGACTCGGAGGGGCTCCGCGGCGCGGACCCGCGGATCGTGGAGGGCCCGCTGATCTGGGCGGCGTTCCGGAGCAAGTTCTTCGTCATCGCGATGCTGGCGGGCGCCAGTGACGAGCAGGTCGCCGACACCGACTATCTGGGCGGGCTCATCGTGCAGGAGAGCGCCCTTCCGGAGCGGGTCCACGTGACGGCGGCGCAGGGTATCGGGAACGACGGGCTCTTCGAGTACCGGCTCTTCCTGGGGCCGCAGGAGTACGCGCGGCTCTCGTCGCTCGGCCAGGGCCTCGAAGAAGTGAACCCCTACGGCTGGCGGTTCTTCCGCCCGATCATCCGCCCGTTCGTGTCGATCATCATGGCGATCCTGGTGTTCCTCCACACGAACCTCAGCATCGGCTATGGCTGGGTGCTCGTGGTGTTCGGGGTCGCGATGCGCATCGTGCTCTGGCCGCTCAACCACAAGGCCATGAAGGCGCAGCTGCGCAACATGGCCGTGCAGCCGCTCGTGTCGGAGATCCAGAAGAGGCACAAGGACAATCCGGAGAAGCTCCAGAAGGAGATGATGCGGCTCTACAAGGAGCACGGGTTCAACCCGCTCGCGGGGTGCATCCCCATGCTCCTGCCGTGGCCGGTGCTCATCGCGCTCTTCTTCGTCTTCCAGAACACGATCGAGCTGCGCGGCGTCCCCTTCCTCTGGCTTCCCGACTTGTCCGCGAAGGATCCGCTCTACCTGCTCCCGATCATCCTGGCGGTTTCGATGTTCGGCATGCAGTGGGTGAGCCTGCGCTCGCTCGACCAGCCGAACCCGCAGATGAAGATGATGCTCTGGCTCATGCCGGGGATGATGCTCTTCATCTTCATGAACCTGGCGAGCGGCTTGAACCTCTACTACGCGACGGCGAACATCGCGACGATCCCACAGCAGATCTGGATCGCGAACGAGCGCAAGAAGATGAAGGGGAAGCCGGTACCGAAGCTCCCCGACGACTAGGCGGCGCATCTCAGGGAGTGGTAGGACCATGGACGTCGACACGATCGCGTCGGTGTCGACCGCCCCGGGGATCGGGGCGATCGCGGTGGTGCGGCTGTCCGGCCCACGCGCGAGCGAGATCCTCCAGGCGCTCGCGCCGGGCCTGACACAGCTGCCCGAGCCGCGTCGGGCGACGCTGGTGGAGGTGCGCGACCCGGCGGCTGGGGAGCTGCTCGACCGTGCCGTCGCCACCCGCTTCGAGGCGCCGGCGAGCTACACGGGTGAGGACATGGTGGAGCTCGCCTGCCACGGGGGCTGGCTCGTGCCGACGCTCGTGCTCGACGCCTGCGTGCGGGCCGGAGCGCGCTCCGCGGATCCCGGAGAGTTCACCCGGCGTGCCTATCTGCACGGGAAGCTCGACCTTGTGCAGGCGGAGGCCGTCGCCGACGTCATCGAGGCGCGCAGCCGTGCCATGCACCGTGCGGCGCTGGGCCAGCTCGAGCGGAATCTCTCGGCCCGCATCGCGTCGCTACGGGACGCGCTGGTCGGGCTCGAAGCCGTGCTCGCGCACCACATCGACTTTCCCGAGGAGGACGACGCCCCGGTCCCGATCGAGGAGATCGCGGCCCGCGCAGGTCGGGTCGGTACCGAGATGCGGACGCTCTTGGCGACGGCCCCGGAAGGTGAGCTGCTGCGAGAGGGCGCGCTCGTGGTGCTCGCCGGACGGCCGAACGCCGGCAAGTCCTCGCTCTACAACGCCCTCGTCGGAGAGGAGCGCGCGATCGTGACCGAGGAGCCGGGCACGACGCGCGACGCTTTGCTCGCCACTGTCGAGCTCGGGGGCTACCCCTTCCGGCTCGTCGACACGGCGGGCCTACGCGAAGGGGGCGAGCGCATCGAGCGCATGGGCATCGAAGTCACTCGCCGCTACCTGACCCAGGCCGACCTCGTACTCCTCTGCGTCGCGGCGCCCGAGGGACTCACGAGCGCCGAGGAGCGCTTCCTGGCGGAGCAGGAGGTTCCGGTGGTGCTCGTCGAGACGAAGTCCGACGTCCCCCGAGTGGGCCCGAGCGCGGCGCCGGGGCTCGCGGGTGCGGGGGCGGCACCGCCGGTGGCGAATAGGCTGCGGACGTCGGTGGTGTCCGGAGAGGGACTCGAGGCGCTCCGCTGCCTGCTTCCGGAGCTGGTGTACTCGGCCGTGGTGCAGGCGGGCGCCGACGTGCCCGTGCTCACTCGTCTCAGGCACCGGGATGCGCTCGGGAGGGCAGTGGCGGAAGTCGACGCCTTTCGAGGCGCGCTCGTGGGCGGGCTCCCGGCGGAGGTGGCGTCGACCCATCTTCGTACGGCCGAGACCGCGCTCGAAGACCTCCTGGGCGTGATCTCGGTAGACGACGTGCTCGATGCGGTGTTCGCCGAGTTTTGCGTGGGGAAGTGATGAGCAAGGAAGAGGACGGGCGTCGCGGATTTCGCGTCAAGGGCCGCGTTCAGGGCGTCGGGTTCCGCTGGTGGACGCGGCGCACGGCTCAGGGGCTCGGCGTCCGGGGGCTCGTGCGCAACATGCCGGACGGCTCCGTGGAGGTTCATGCTGTGGGCCCCGCGGACGCGCTGGCGCGGCTGGAGGAGGCGCTCCGGCGGGGACCCCCGGCGGCGCGTGTGGAACGGATCGACGCCATGGCGGCGGACCCGGCGGCGGACCGCCCCGACTTCACCATCGACGCATGAATATGGCGGATAAGCAGCGGAGGGTGACGGAGCCGCATCAGGGTGGACGGCGTGCGGGATAGCTACGACGTCGTGGTGATCGGAGGTGGACACGCCGGGGTGGAGGCGGCCGCGGCGGCGGCACGAGGTGGCGTTCGCACGGTCCTCGTCACGCCGGACTTGTCGCGCATCGGCCAGATGAGCTGCAACCCCGCGATCGGGGGCGTGGCGAAGGGGGTCGTTGCGCGTGAGGTGGATGCTCTGGGCGGCGTCATGGGTCGGGCCACGGACGCGGCCAGGATCCAGTTCCGGATGCTGAACCGATCGAAGGGGCCGGCCGTTTGGGGTCCGCGGGCGCAGTGCGATCGGGCGATGTACCCGGTCGCGGTTCGACGCATCCTGGAGGAGCTGCCCGGGCTGGACCTCTTCCAGGAGATGGTCGGGGGGCTGCTCATGGAGCGCGGCCGGGTGCGGGGGGTGCGGACTCGGGGTGGGTTGGAGATCGAGGCGCGGGCGGTCGTGGTCACCACGGGCACGTTCCTCCGTGGGAAGATCCATGTCGGAGGGGAGGCCGGGGTGGGCGCGGGCCGGGCCGGCGAGGCACCCTCGATCGCGCTCGCGGAAGGGCTGGAGGGGCTCGGTCTCGAGGTGGCGCGCTTCAAGACGGGGACGCCGCCGCGTGTGGACGGCCGTACCGTCGACTTCTCCCGGCTCGAGCGCCAGGACGGAGACCCCGAGGCATATCGCTTCGCGGCATACGCCCGAGAGCCGATCCCGGAGCAGCGCCCCTGTTGGGTGACCTGGGCCGGAGGGGAGTTGAAGGAAGTCGTGCGGCGGAACCTGGAGCGGAGCGCGCTCTACGGCGGAGCGATCTCTGGCCGGGGCCCGAGGTACTGCCCGTCCATCGAGGACAAGGTGGTGCGGTTTCCGGACGCGGAGCGGCACCAGGTGTTCCTAGAGCCGGAAGGGCTCCAGACCACCGAGCTCTACGTGAACGGCCTCTCCACCTCCCTGCCGGCGGACGTGCAGCTGGAGTTCCTGCGCACGATCCCGGGGCTGGAAGACGTGGTCATGACCAAGGTCGGGTACGCGATCGAGTACGACTACTTCCCCCCGCACCAGCTGCGGCACACGCTGGAGGTGAAGGCGATCGGGGGGCTGTACTTCGCGGGGCAGATCAACGGGACGACAGGGTATGAGGAGGCTGCGGGCCAGGGGATCGTCGCGGGCATGAATGCGGCGCTGGCCGTGCGGGGGGACGAGCCGTGGGTTCTCGGGCGGGACGAGGCCTACGTCGGCGTCCTCGTCGACGACCTCGTGACGCGGGGGGTCGACGAGCCGTACCGGCTGTTCACTTCGCGTGCAGAGTTTCGCCTCCTTCTCCGGCAGGACAACGCGGTTCGGAGACTCGGCCCCGGGGCCCGTTCACGCGGGCTCCTGTCCGAAACCCAGGCGGGGGCGGTCGGGGAGCTACTGGCCGCCGAGGACCGAGTCCTGGCGTGGTTCCGAGGCACCAACGTGGCGCCCGACGCCGTCGCAGGAGTCCTGGAGCGGGCCGGGTCGAGCCCTCTGGGGGGCGCGACGCGGGCGGCGGACGTGCTCAAGCGCCCGGGGGTGGAGGCGAGGGCCCTCCTGGAGGCCTGCGGCGAGGGGCCGGGGCCCGTCGCGGAGGGTTGCCTGGCCGCCGTGGAAGTGGAGCTCAAGTACGAAGGGTATGTCGAGCGCGAGCGCGAGCGGGCGGAGCGGCTCCGGGAGCAGGCGGAGTTCCGCCTCGAGGAAGACCTCCCGTACCGC
>JBFGFY010000023.1:0-24863 GCA_041579355.1 Longimicrobiales bacterium
CGAGTTGGCGTGGTGCACGACAGCCTTCGCGTCCCCGCGGGGCTTCACCTGCATCGCCTTGATGCAACGGTCCTCCGTCACACCCGTGGGCGCGTACGGACGGTGCCACATGTCGAGGCCGTTCGCAGGCACATCGATCGGTGCCGAGGGAACGACCACGTCGGGCTGCCCGAGCGTGGCCGACAGCGACCAGTCCTCGGTGTCCACGAGGTTCGGCGGAGGCGGCATGTCGGCCGGATTGCCGAGCGGCGAGCCCTGGTCGACCCACGCCACGACCGTGGCGATCTGCTCGTCCGAGAGGCGCCAGTCGTGCTCGAGCTCCTGGATGCCGACGTCCTTGTCGTAGTAGTACGGGGGCATCAGGCGGTTGGCGACCTGCTCACGGATCCGACGCGCGTACCGACGGGCGTCCTCGTAGGTGACGAGGTTCATCGGCCCGATCCCGCCCGGCCTGTGGCAGACCGTGCAGTTGTTCTGGATGATCTCGGCCACGTCCCCCGCGTACGTCACTTCCGCGTCGGTGTTGGACGCGAAGTTGACCTGCGCGTCGACCACGGCGGGCAAGGCGAACGTCGCGAACGTCGCGACGACGGCGGCCCCGAGCCACGGTCGCATGTTGCGAATGTGCAGATCCATTTCGTTCATCTCCCTCGTGCGAGTGATCTACGAGACTACCCGCGTCTCGTACCCATCGGTCCATCCGGATTTATGACACGCAGCGCAATCTAGACGTTGAGACAAAGATGGCGCAACACGGCGACTTTCGGGCCGAAGCGCGCCCGAAGGGGGGTACCCGGAACGAGGCCTCCGAGAGGCCGACCGTCGTCGGGATCCCCGCGGGCGCGTAGCTTCGGGCGATGAACACGCTCCAAGCCCTCGACTGGGCCGTCGTGGCCCTCTACTTCGCGCTCCTCGCAGGCGTGGCGGCGTGGGTGCTCCGGCAAAGGCAGGAGACCTCGGAGGACTACTTCCTCGCCGGTCGTCACGCGGGGTGGTTCGTCATCGGGGCCTCGATCTTCGCCTCGAACATCGGCTCGGAGCACGTGGTCGGGCTCGCCGGCACGGGCGCAGGCACGGGCGTGACCCTGGGACTGTACGAGCTCCACTCTTGGCTCGCGCTCCTGCTCGGTTGGGTCTTCATCCCCTTTTATCTCAGGAGCCGGGTCTTCACGATGCCCGAGTTCCTGGAGCAGCGCTACGGACCGTCGGCGCGCTGGTTTCTCTCGCTCGTCATGCTCGTCAGCTACGTGCTCACCAAGGTCTCGGTGACGGTCTACGCGGGCGCGGTGGTCTTCCAGGTCCTCATGGGCATCGACTTCTGGACCGGGGCGCTCATCGTCGTGCTCCTCACCGGCGCGTACACGGTGCTCGGCGGCCTGCGGGCCGTGCTCTACACCGAGGCCGTGCAGATGGTCGTGCTCGTGCTCGGCTCCGCCGTGATCA
The DNA here is from genome assembly GCA_041579355.1 of Longimicrobiales bacterium. Classification (GTDB taxonomy): domain Bacteria; phylum Gemmatimonadota; class Gemmatimonadetes; order Longimicrobiales; family Gaopeijiaceae; genus UBA2982. The sequence goes on from JBFGFY010000023.1 coordinate 1,444, forward strand.
CGGCCATCGGGCTCTCGCGTGTCGGTGGTTGGGGGGGCCTGATCGCGCAGACTCCACCCGACCAGCTCAGCCTCTTCCTGCCGGCCGACCACCCCGAGTTCCCGTGGCCGGCCATGGTGCTCGCCCCGCCGATCGTCGGGCTCTGGTACTGGTGCACGGACCAGTACATCGTGCAGCGCGTGCTCGCGGGACGCGACGAGACGCAGGCTCGCCGAGGAACCATCTGGGCCGCGTATCTGAAGCTGCTCCCCTTCTTCATCTTCCTGCTCCCGGGCCTCATCGCGGCCGCGCTCGCGCGCACCGGAGAGCTCCAGCTCGACTCGCCCGACCAGGCCTTCCCCGCCCTGGTGTCGACCCTCCTGCCGGTCGGGCTCCGCGGGCTCGTCGCCGGGGGGCTGCTCGCCGCCCTCATGAGCTCGCTCGCGGCCGTCTTCAACTCGTGCTCCACGCTGTTCACCATGGACATCTACGCCAAGCTTCGGCCCGGCGCCCCCGAGCGGAAGCTGGTCCAGGTGGGGCGGGTCGCCACGGCGGTGGTCGTGGTGTTCGGGATCCTATGGATCCCGCTCATGGAGAACGTGTCCGGCGAGCTCTACACGTACCTGCAGAGTGTGCAGGCGTACATCGCCCCGCCGATCGCCGCCGTCTTCTTCCTCGGCATCTTCTGGAGCCGGCTGAACGTCGCGGGGGCCATGAGCGCCCTGGTGACGGGCTTCGTGCTCGGCATGCTCCGTCTCGTGCTCGAGATCAACCAGGACGCGCTCGGCGGCGGGCTCCTGCTGTGGCTCGCGGACATGAACTTCCTGTACTTCGCGCTCCTCCTCTTCGCCCTTTCGGTGGCGCTGCTGGTGGGGGTGAGCCTCGTCTTCCCGGCACCGAGCCCGGAGCGGATTCGGGGGCTGACGTACGCGACCACGGTGCCCGCGGACCGCGCCCTTTCGCGGGCGAGCTGGCACGCCCGCGACGCCGTGCTCTCGGTGATCGTGCTCGTGATCCTCGTGGTGATCCTCGTCTATTTCTCGCCGCTGGGGGTGGCGCGTTGACCGAAGGCCCCCCGGCTCGGGGCCTGGCCGAGCGCCTGGAGCGGGCGGCGGCCGCGGGCCGACTCCCCGGCATCCGCGCGTACCACCGCATCGACGGGCCCGGATCGAGCCTCGACCTGAGCGAGTTCCAGCAGGCGCTCTGGCGGCTGCCCGACGCGGAGGAGCGCGCGCAGAGCGACCCGAGCCTCGCCTGGTCCCGCCGCCTCGCGCGCACGGTCGCCCTCACGATCGACACGGGCACGCACGTCCGAGCCGAGCCGTACGAGCCGGGCCGGCTGGCGGCTCGCTCGGAAGACTACGACACCGAGGTCTCGGGCTTCGCCGGAGAGATCCCGCCGACCGCGGAGAACTGGCTCCTGAAGTGCCTCGAGGCGTTCGGGCTCTCCGGTGTTCGCGTCGTGCTCAGGAACCTCGTGCCCGACACGCACTCGGCCGGCCTCGGCGGGTCCGCCACGGCCACGACGGGGACGTGCCTCCTCGCGAACGCGCTGGCCGGGGAACCGCTCGGTCCCGTCCAGCTCGTCGCGATGGCGTCGCGCCTCGAGCGCGACCTGGGGGTGAGCCTCACCGGCACGCAGGAGCAGTCCAACGTCGTCTTCGGCGGCGTCGTCGACTACCTCTGGTGCCCGTGGGGCGCGCCTGGCGAGCCGGGCACGGGGTTCGGCTCCTCGGTCCGGTCGACGCTCCTCGGGCCTGACGCGTACTCCGAGATCGAGCGCCGCATGGCGATCTTCCATACCGGCCGCGAGCGCACGAGCAGCCGTACCAACGCGGTGTGGGTCGAGGCACTGCTCGACCCGAGCGCACGCGGGCTCATCCACCAGAAGCTCGACGCAGCCTACGCGTACCGCGAAGGACTGAGGCGCCGCGACTGGACCGCGGTGCGCGACGCGATCCGGAGCTACCGTGACGCTCGTACCCGCCTCTGCCCCGAGTACATGACCGCGGCGGAGGAGCTGCACGCGACCGCCGAGGCGGCGGGCGGCGCGGTCTTCCCGCTCGGCGCGGGGGGAGGCGGTGGTGTGCTCGTCTTCTGCGAGGATCCCTCGAGGCTCACGGCCCTGCGCGACGAGCTCCGCGAGCGTTACCGCGAGATCCCCTTCCGGATCCGGTCCAGCGGGCACGAGCGGGTCCACCTGGACTGAGCCGGGCGACCGCGACCGGCCAGGCGGAGGGGATGGGCGCTGCTGGACTCGAACCAGCGACCCCCTGCTTGTAAGGCAGGTGCTCTAACCAGACTGAGCTAAGCGCCCTTTAGGGAAGCTCTTCAGAGCCTCCCTAACGGATGATTGCCAACGGCAAGAGCACGACGTAGGCGAGCACCAGGAGGAGCGGAGCCGCCGTGATGGACCCCTGCGCGAGCAGCCAGTAGCCGAGCGCGAGACACGCGACCCCGGCTGCGCCCAGGATCGCGTTCTGCCGCGTGAACTTCAGCGTTTCGCCGGACCCGGCTGTTTTCTTCGTGCTCTTCGTCTGCGCCATGGCGGTCGAACCCTAAGCCCGCTCCTCGGGGCGGTCAATTGCAGGCACGGCGAGGTGGCGGGCGAGCTCTTTCGCGCTGATGCCGAGCAGCTTCGCCGCGGCCTCCTCGTCACCCCCGGCCCGGTCGAGGACGAGACGCACGTGCCTGCGCAGCGCCGTCTCGAGGAGCAGATCACCCGCGGCTCCCGGAGCCTCTCCGTCCTCCAGGATGAGGTGGTCGGGACCGATCACGGTCCCGCGGGCCATGATCGCGGCCCGCAGGAGAGCGTTCTCGAGCTCACGCACGTTGCCGGGCCAGTCATAGGCGGCCAGGCGCGCCATGGCATCGTCCGAGATCCGCCGCACGTCCTTGCCCGTCTCGTCGCGGATCCGGCCCAGCAGCGCGAGCGCGACGATCTCGATGTCGCCGCGACGCTGCCGCAGGGGCGGGACCTCGATCTCCACGACCTTGAGGCGGAAGTAGAGGTCCTCCCGGAACCTCCCCTCCTCGACCATCTGCTCGACGGGCTGGTGCGTCGCCGCGATCACGCGCGCCTCGGTGGTTCGGGGCGCCTCCCCCCCTACCGGATAGAAGCGGCGCTCCTGGAGCACCCGCAGGAGCTTGGTCTGGAACTCGGGGCTCGTGTCTCCGATCTCGTCCAGGAAAATCGTTCCGCGCCCCGCGAGCTCGAAGTAGCCCTTGCGCGACGAGGTGGCCCCGGTGAAGGCGCCCTTCACGTGCCCGAACAGCTCGGACTCGAGCAACGTGTCCGTGAGCGCCGAGCAATTCACGGCGATGAAGGGCTCGGCGAAGTGCTCGGAGTGCTCGTGGACGGCGCGCGCTATGACTTCCTTGCCCGTCCCCGTCTCGCCGCGGATGAGCACCGTGGCGCGATTGCCGGAGAGCACGCCGATCGTCTTGTAGATCTCGACCATCTTTCGGTCGCGTCCGACGAGGCGCCCGCGAGGGAGCGCTTCGAGCTCGCCTGGAGTCTCCCCTTCGACCGCGAGCGCCCGCTCCCGGAAACAGCGGTCGGCGAGACCTTGGACGGCCTTGGGGTCGACCGGCTTCACCAGGAAGTCGAACGCACCCGACTTCATGGCCGTGACGGCGGTCTGCATGTCGTCGTGTGCGGTCATCACCACGACGTGCACGCCCTCCATGGTCGCGCGCACCTTCTCGAGCAACTCGAGCCCGGTCATGCCGGGCATGCGCACGTCGGTGACGATGAGCCCCGGGTCGAACGCGTTCACCCGCGCGAGCGCCTGCTCGGCGCTCTCGGCCGTCTCGACGTCGTAGCCGGCGTGTGCGAGTCGGGTCCTCAGGACCTCGAGCCCGTCGACATCGTCGTCGACGACGAGGATCCTCGGCGTGCTTTGTTCGCTCATGGTCGCCTATACCCCGGGGGGACGTGCGTCGGGTCCGGTGCCGCCGGGCCCATCCACCCAGTAGGCGGGCCGCTCCGGCAGCTCGACCGCACGCAGACGCGCGAGCTTCTCCCGGTTTCTGGCCCTCCGGACGCGCATCATGAAGAGCAAGACGAGTGCCAGGAATCCCCAGAAGACGCCCGAGTGGCTGAGCACGAGGAGCCATCCGTACCGCGACCGCACGTGAGCCTTCCAATCCTCTTCGAACTGACCGGGTGTGACGCCGAAGGTCGCGCGGAACGCGTCGTCGAAGGACCGCGTGGCTCGGAACCGCTCGAAGAAGAGCTCGAGTCCCCGCTCCCCGCTCGGCTCGAGGAGCAGCGCGATGGCGCTGGCGGCCAGTAGGTACGCGGAGCGTGCCTGCTCGCGCCCCGACGGCCAGCGCAGCTCGAGCGAGTCCATCTCCGGCGCCCGACCGAGCGCGAGCAGGACCCGCAGGCGCCAGGCCTCCGAGGCGTCGAACCCCCCCGAGGCCCACTGCGCGTACCCTTCGTCGAACCACCGGGGGACGCGCAGGTCCCCGACGTGCTCGTGGAGCCCGAGGTGCGCCCACTCGTGCCGGAGCGTGCGCCTTCCTTCCGCATCGAGCACACGCGGGCCATCGCCCGTGGGCATGACGAGCATCCCGAGGGAGGGGATCGCCACGCCCGCGCGCCACTCGGGCACCACGCCACCGGTCAGCTCGTCGAACGCGGCCGGGGAGTGCGCGAGCACGGCGATCACGCCCGACGGCACCGAGTCGGGTAGCGCGGGGAGGCGTGGCTGGGCGTTGAGCAGCGACAAGACGGCCTCCGCCACGAGCGCGTCCCGCGGGGCGTAGTAGACCGTGGCCCGCAGCCCCGTTCGAGCGTGGTACGGCTCTCCGTCGAGCGAGTCCGGTACCTGGGCGGGAACCTGGGAGCGAGCCGGCGCGGCCGCCGTGAGGGCGAGGAGCGCGACGCCGAAGACGAGCGGAAGATGGAGTGCAGCCAAGCGGCTCACTCGCCGGCGAACATCTCCAGGTTCGCCTTCACGGCCTCGTTGTGGGGGTTGAGGTCGAGCGCCCGCCTCCAGAGAAGCAGGGCCATGTCCCGGTCGTTGCCCTTGTACGCGAGCGTACCCAGGCGCAGATACACGTCGTCGCCGAGCCTGGGCGAGAGCTTCACCGCCTTCTCGTACTGCGTCTGGGCGCCGACCGTGTCGCCGTGCGCGTACGCCTGGTCGCCGAGGTTCTTGTGTGCCTGCGGAACCGGGGGAGAGAGCGAGATCGCTCGCTTGTAGAGCGCGGCGGCGGCGTCGACCTCTCCGCGCCGCTCGAGCACGGCGGCGAGGTTCACGAGGATCGGTCCGGACTCGGGATAATGCGTCATCCCTTCGCGCCCCACCGCGACCGAGTAGTCGAGGTCGCCCCCCACGGCCGAGGCCAGAACCGTGTACGCGTAATAACGCGGTGAAGGCTTCTTGACCCTCGGGTTGGTGCGATAGGCGCGGAGCGCCTCCAGTGCTTTGTTCACGTCGCGCCGCTTCATGTGCACGATTGCACGGGCGAGGTGCACCTCGTGGTCGTCCGGGCGCGCGACGAGCGCCGCGTCGAGCTCACGAAGCGAGTCGTCGTAGCGTCCCATGAGCTCGAGGGCCAACGCCGTGTTACGGTGCACGGAGTAGTCGCCCGAGCCCGGAGGCATGGAGCCGAAGTGCTGGAGCGATTCCTCGAGCTTGCCGCGGCGGAAGGCGATGAGGCCCATCATGAAGTTCGCGCGGGCTTGTTTCGGGTCGATCTCGAGAGCCTGCTCGAACTCCCGCTCGGCGTCCTCGAACATCCCCGACCTGTAGAAGGCCGTGCCCACGTTGAGGTGCTGCTGGAGCGCCTCGTCGCCGCCGGTCTCCTCCTGCGTGGAGCGCTCGCCGGCGCGGGACACGAAGCCCGCCTGGATGAGCCCGTACAGCGCCTTGCCGGTGTCGAACTCCACCAGCCCGGCCTCGTTCATGATCTCTGTGACCGTGCGGACGCCGTCGATGTACGGAAGGATCTTCTTCTGGTCCTTCGTGAGCTCGACGTCCTCCTCGGACTCGTCCGGATTCTTGTCCAGCTGGAAGACCACGTCCATCGACGGGATCTTCTTCTCGATCTGGCTCCATTCGTCGACGCGTCGGGCCCCCTCCATGAGGAGCGCCTCCGCGGGGATGCTCACGAGATAGATGCCTTCCTCGTCCGGCATCTGGTCGGGATCGAAATGGAAGGACCCCTGCTGCCAGGTGAAGAGGTGGTAGACCGCCTCCTCGATCTGGAGCTGGATGAACTTCTTGAGGTCGTCCCCGGTCAGAGCCCCGCTTTCCACGAGGATCTCGCCGAGCCGCTTCCCCCGCTCCTTCCCCTGAACCTCCATGGCGTCGGAGAGGTCCTTTCGGGTGATGACGTGGTTGCGCACGAGCAGCTCGCCGAGCCGGTCCTTACGGTTGAGGACCGACGCGTAGATGATCCGCCCCTTCTCGAAGTAGATGTATCCGAAGTTGGACCGGTCCGTCATGCTGAGGCAGCCGGTCTTCATCCCCATCCCGAGGAGCTGGCAGATGTCGGCGAGGCTGACGTCTTGGAGTGCGCCTTCGATGGCCATGCTCGCTCCCGTCTCCTCAGTCCAGTTCCTCGATGAGCAGCTCGTCGAGGCGCGGCCAGTGGATCACCACGCTCTCCGAGCTCGGAAACCACGCACCGCCCTTGGCGGGTGGCTCGGACGCCGAGGTGAGCACGGGCTCCAGACGGGAGCGCGTGTCTCCACCCTTCTTGGCCTTCTCCTCGAGATCGGGCACGAAGATGCGGTCCTCCTTCGCCGCCGCAGCTTCTTCCACGAGCTCGATCTCGACCGTCTTGCCCGCGGTGAGCTCGATGACCAATCCCCCTTCGAATCGGGACCGCAGCCGGTCGTCGATCCCCACGACGTCTGAGGGGGCACGGTCCGCCACCAGCAGCATCCGGGCGCCACGCCGCTTGAGAGCCTCGAAGAGATGGAAGAACTCGTCCTGGGCGCGCTCGGTCTCCGACAGACCCTGGATCCCGTGCACGAGCAGAAGGTCCACCGTCCACCAGCGCTCACGCCAGGCTCCCGCGACCCCCTCCCCGAGCGCGCGAATGAAGTCCGCGGCGAAGCTGGCGACGGAGCCCACGGCGCGGCGCTGATCGGGAAAGGCCTCGGTGTGTGTCCGTCCGACGGCCCCCATGAGCGTGCGCGCCACGGCCTCGTTCTTCGACCACATGTAGAGCGGGTTGTACTCCGGCTTGTCCTCGCCGACGAACTGCGCCGCAGCCTTGAGGGCGATCGTCTCGAAGCCCGCCAGGTCGTGTAGGAGCGGACCGTCGCCGAGCTTGGGAAAGGGACGCTGACGTTCGCGCACCGAGGCCAGCAGAGCCTCGGCCTCCTCGAGGCGGTCCGGGTCCATGAGCACGCCCTGTGCCGCCTCCGGCCAGGGGTTCCCCAAACGTTGGAGCTCGTTGTCGATGTCACGGAGCCTCTGCACGTCCGCCTTGAAGGCTTGGACGATCTTCTCCCAGCCCTTCGGCTCCTTGCCGCCCCCGTATGCGACGAGGCGCTGCACATTGAAGCCCTGACGGTCCGCGGATTCCATCGCCTCGCGAATCGCTTTGCGCCACGGCTCCTCGGTCTTCTCGACCGCCTGCGCGACCGAGGTGGCGAGCTCGTCCAGGAAGGAACCGAACTCGTTCGAGCCCCCCCCGAGCGAGGCGACCTCGTCCTGCTGGTGGAGCAGCTTGGCCACCTCGTCCGCGGTCACGCGCCGATCCTCGAGGTCCTGCATGGCGAAGATCTTGTTCAGCACGCCCCCGAGCTCGCGGACGTTCTTGAACGGCGCCTTGGCCACGGCCTCCGCCACGCCGTCCTCGAGGGTCTGTCCGCGCGACTCAGCCTTCTTTTGAATGATGGCCACGCGTGTCTCGAACTCGGGCGGGCCCAGGTCCACGATGAGCCCACCGGAGAAGCGCGACAGGAGCCGTGCGTCGAGCCCGTCGATGTCGGCGGGCGGGCGGTCGCTCGCCAGCACGATCTGTCCGCCGGCGGCGCTCAGCTGATCGAGCGTCTTGAGGAGCATCTCCTGCGCCTCGGGCTGACCGGTCAGGAACTGGACGTCGTCGAGCAGCAGAATGTCGAGGCTCTGGTACAGGCCGTCCCGCTGCCCCCCCTTGAGCGACGTCTCGAGGCGCTCGAGGTACTCCTCCAGCGCCATGTACTCCACCTTGCCCGCCTTCGCCTTCTGCGAGTGGTGGGCGATCGCCGTCAGGATGTGCGTCTTGCCGAGCCCCGGCGCCGAGTACAGGAACAGCGGGTTGTAGCTCGTTCCGGGCGAGTCGGCTGCACGCCGAGCGGCCGCGGAGGCCAGGCGGTTCGCCGGGCCGACCACGAAAGACTCGAACGTGAGCTTGGGATCGAGATCCGACATGGACCCTGTCGGGCGCTCCTCCCTGAAGGAATGGCAGGTCGCGGGGCTAAGTATCGGCCCGGAGCCGGACGGAGAAAAGGCCCGTGTCAGGCGGGCTTTGCCCCCGCCCGTGCCCAGGAGGCGACCTCCGCGAGGTCCTGGGGCAGCTCGGCGCGGAAGCGCAGGGCCTCGCCCGACACCGGATGATCGAACCCCAATTCGGCGGCGTGCAGGAACTGCCGGGGCACCCGGCGCGCCAGCTCCAGGGCCCAAAGCCGCTCGGGTCCGCCCATCCCCCGCTCCCACCCCGCGCCGTACGTGGCGTCCCCCACGACCGGATGACCCAGGTGCGCGAGGTGCACGCGGATCTGGTGCGTCCGGCCGGTCTTGAGGGCGACGTCCAGCAGGTCCGCGCGGTTCCAACGCTCTCGGACGCGCACGCGCGTGAGCGCCGGCCGCCCCTCGGGCACGACGGCCATGCGCTTGCGGTCCTTCCGGTCTCGCCCGATGGGCGCCTCGATCGTGCACGGGCTCTCGTCGAGGTGCCCCCAGGCGGCCGCCCGGTACACGCGGCGAATGCGGCGACGCTTGAGAGCCTCCGAGAGCCCGCGGTGCGCGGCGTCGGTCTTCGCCACCACGAGCAGCCCCGAGGTGTCGCGGTCGAGGCGGTGCACGATGCCGGGACGGAGTCTGCCTCCCACACCGGCCAGGTCGGGAATGTGCCAGAGGAGCGCGTTCACCAGGGTGCCGGTGCGGTGCCCCGGCGCCGGGTGCACGACCATCCCCGCGGCTTTGTTCACCACGGCGAGGTGCTCGTCCTCGTGGACCACCTCGATGGGGATCTCTTCGGCCTCGATGGCGACGGGCTCGGCGGGTGGCACGACGACCTCGACGACCATGCCCGGCGCCACCGACTCGGACTTCTTGCCCGGCCGCCCGGCCACCGTAACCCGCCCCTCGGCGAGCAGCGCCTGGACGCGGGTGCGCGAGAGGTCGAGTCGGGACGATACGAAACGGTCGAGTCGGCCTCCTTCTCCCTCTCGGACCTCCAGCGCGTGCGTCCGCACGCCCGGGCGCTCCACCGCCCTCAACTCGCGGGGAGCCGCAGGCCGATCTTGGCGGGGGTTCCGTCGATGTCGACCTCGCGGACATGCGGGTACCCGGCGGCCGACTCTCCGCCCACGCTCACGGCGACGGCCAGCGTCTCGGCCCCGATGAAGGGCCCGTGGCGGTCCGCGGCCGTGCGGATCGTCTCGGGACCGTCGATCACGAGCTCGATGCGGTCCGTGATCTCGAGGCCGGAGTCCTTCCGGAGGCGCTGAATGCGATTGACCAGCTCGCGAGCGACGCCTTCCGCCAGCAGCTCCTCGTCGACTCGGGGATCGAGGGCGACGGTGAACCCGGCCTCGGCCTTCACCACGAGATCCGCGCTGGCCTCCTGCACGACGTCCAAGTCGCCCTGCTCGAGCAGCACACCCTCGCCGTCCACCTCCGCGTGCACGGAGCCGCCGTCCTGGTAACGCGCGAGGGCGTCTTGCGGCAGCGAGCGGATCGCCTGAGCGACGTCGTTCGTCCGCTTGCCGAAGCGGGCGCCGAGCGAGCGGTAGTTCGGCCGGGCGACGAGCTTGACGATCCCCTCGGCGGAGGCGAGGAAGCTCACGGCTTTCACGTTCAGCTCGTCCTTCACGACCGCCAGCACGTCCTCGGGAAGGGACCGGCCCCCGGGCACGACCGCCTGCAAGGCGCGCAGCGGCTGTCGCACCCGGATCCGCGCCTCCTCGCGGGCCGCCCGCCCGAGCGACACGAGCATGCGCGCCGCCGCCATCTCTTCCTCGAGCTCCCGGTCGGCACCGCTGGCCGCGCCGAGCGCGCGGTAACGCTGCAGGTGCACGCTCTCGCCGGTCAGCGCCCTGTGCAGCCAGTCCGAGGAGAACGGCACGCACGGCGCCGCCAACACCGCCACTTCGCGCAGGGCCTCCCAGAGGGTCCGGAAAGCCGCCCGCGTGTCCGCGGCGTCGACGTTCCCCCAGAAGCGCGACCGCGACCGCCGCACGTACCAGTTGGAGAGGTCCTCCACCACGAAGTCGCCGAGCGCCCGGTAGGCCTTCGTGAGCTGGTAGGCGTCGAGCTCCTCGCGGACCTGCCCCGCGACCGAGCCGAGCCGCAAGAGGAGCCACCGGTCGAGGAGGGGGCGCTCCGCGGGCGCCGGATCCGCGTCGGAGGGCTGCCAGTCCTCGGCCCGCGCGTACAGCGCGAAGAAGCGGTAGGTGTTGAAGAGCGTGTCGAAGAACTTACGCGCGGCCTCGCCCATGGCCGCCGGGTCGTACCGCTTCGGCAGCCACGGGTTCGACGAGGTGATGAAGTACCAGCGCACCGCATCCGCCCCGTGCTCCCGAATGGCGTCCCACGGGTTCGCGACGTTGCCACGAGACTTCGACATCTTCTGACCCTCGGCGTCGAGGATCAGGTCGTTCACGAGCACGTGACGGTAAGCCGGCCCGCGCCCGAGTAGCGTGGAGATGGCGAGCAGGGAGTAGAACCACCCGCGCGTCTGGTCGATGCCCTCGCAGATAAAGTCGGCCGGGAAGTGCGCCTCGAACTCTTCCTCGTTCTCGAACGGGTAGTGCCATTGCGCGTACGGCATGGCACCGGAGTCGAACCAGGCGTCGAGTACCTCGGGGGTGCGCCGCATCGTGCCGGCGCACTCGCCGCACGCCCACGACGGCTCGTCGATGTAGGGACGGTGTGGGTCGAAGTCCTCGGGGAGGCCGCCCGCCGCTTCGGCGAGCTCGGCGAGGGACCCGATCCACCGGACGTGCGACGCGTCGCGGTCGCAGACCCACGCGGGAAGGGGCGTCCCCCAATAGCGATCGCGGGAGAGCGCCCAATCGATATTGCCGCGCAGCCACTCGCCGAAGCGCCCCTCACCCACCTCGGGCGGGTACCAGCTGACCTGTGCGTTGTTCGCGAGCAGCTCGTCCCGGAAGGTGGACGTGGCCGCGAACCAAGAGTCCCGGGCGACGTAGAGGAGCGGCGAGCTGCACCGCCAGCAGTGTGGATAGCTGTGCACCACCGTGCCGATGTCGAAGAGGCGGCCACGCGACTCGAGCTCCTCGACGAGCAGCGGGTCGGCGTCCTTCACGAAGCGGCCACCGACGAGGCCCACGTCGGACGTGAAGCGACCGGCGTCATCGACTGGGTTCAGCAACGGCAGTCCGTGACGCTGGCCGGCCGCGTAGTCGTCAGCGCCGTACGCGGGGGCGAGATGCACGATCCCCGTGCCGTCGGTGGCCGTCACGAATTCCTCGGCGACGACGGTCCATCCGTTCCCCGGATCGGCCGGCTCGGCCACGAGGTCGAGCGGGCGACTGTAGCGCAGCCCCGCGAGGTCCCGCCCGACGTGCTTCGCCACGACCCGGTGCCCTTCACCGAAGAGCGCCTCGGCGCGCTCCTCCGCGACGATGTAACGGCGTCCGTTTCGCTGCACCTCGACGTAGGTCAGCTTCGGGTGCACCGCGAGCCCGGTGTTCGAAGGAACGGTCCAGGGCGTCGTCGTCCACGCGAGGAACGCCCGCCCCTCGGGGTCTGGCGCTCCTCCTTCTGTGAGCACGTCCGCGACGAAAACGAGCGAGGGGTCCTCGACGTCCTGGTATCCGAGCGCCACCTCGTGCGAGGAGAGCGCCGTGCCGCAGCGCGGGCAGTACGGCACGCTCTTGTGTCCCCTGTAGAGTAGGCCGCGGTCGGCGAACTGCTTCAGGATCCACCACACCGACTCGATGTAGCCGGAATCGAGTGTCACGTAGGGACGCCAGTACTCCAACCAGTAGCCGATCCGCTCGCTGAGCTGCTCCCACTCCTCCTTGTACGTGAAGACCGAGTCCCGACACGCACGGTTGAACTCGGCGATGCCGATCGCCTCGATCTCCGGCTTGCCGCTGATGCCCAGCGCTTTCTCGGCCTCGATCTCCACCGGAAGGCCGTGTGTATCCCACCCGGCGATGCGGGTGACGCTGCGACCCTCCATCGCCTTGTGGCGGCAGACGAGATCCTTGATGGTCCGGCTGATGATGTGATGCAAGCCGGGCCGGCCGTTCGCCGTGGGCGGGCCCTCGAAGAAGACGAAGGGCTCGCCGTCGGCGTTGGCCGCAAGCGTCTTCCGGAACAGGTCTTCCTCGCGCCAGGTGGCGAGAGTGCGCTCTTCGACGTCGAGGCGGCTCGTGGGGAGCTCGGGGTATCTCATGTCGGGAGTCGACGCTCAGCCACTCGCCTCGGCGTCGTCGGTGTCGAGATAGAGGAGCAAGTTGTCCTGCCGCCGCCCGGCCGGGGGAGGAGGAGCCTGCGTGTCCGAGCCATCCGGCCCCAGCGGCGGCTCGCCCCCGGAATCCACGGAGCGCTCGTACGCAGCCGCCAGCTCGTCGACCGGAACGTCCGCAGGCGGCACGGCTTCGGGCCCCGCATCGGGTGGTATGGCCGGCACGTCGGCCTTGGGGGGCCGCCGAGTCCCGAGCTCGAGGTCGATGGTACGCTCCTCGAGCGGGGCGCGCTCAATCTCCACGTCGACCACGTCGAACTCACGCTCCAGCAGCTGCCGGAAGTCCTTCAGGAAGCGCGCACGCCGACGCTCGAGCTCCTGGATCTCGTCGGCGAGCTTGTCTACGCGGCGCTCGGAGCTGCGCAGCTTCGTGCGCGCCTCGGCCTCGGCTTCGGCGACGAGCCTACGGCCCTCGGTCTCCGCGGCCTTCACGATGTTCTCGGCCTCGCGCTGTGCCTGGTTGCGGATATCGGCGCGCAGCTCCTGCGCGGTCACCAGAGCCGCTTGCACCGCCTGCTCACGATCCGTCTGCGAGTTGACCTGGGCCTGAAGCACCCCGTTCCGCTCCTTGAGCGCCATGTTCTCGCGGATCAGCGCCTCGAGTCGCTCGGCCGCGATCTCCAGGAAGCCGTCGACCTCCTGCGGGTCGTAGCCACGCATGAGCTTCTTGAAGTCACCCCGCTTGTTGCGGACGTCCAGCGGCGTCAGGTCGATCATGGCTCCCTCTCCCCGAAGAGTGCCGTGCCGATCCGGATCATCGTGCTTCCCTCCCGGATGGCGACATCAAGGTCGTTCGTCATCCCCATCGACAGCTCGGGCCCGACCCGGTCGGTAACGGACCGCAGCCGATCCCGTGTCTCCCGTAGACTCGCGAAGGCGGCGGCGAGCACTCGCTCGTCCTCGACGAAGGGGGCCATGGTCATGAGGCCGTCCACGCGCAGCCCCGCCAGCTCGGCGACCTCGTGCACGGCTTCCACGGCCCGCTCGAGGTCGAAGCCTCCCTTGGACTCCTCTCCTGAAGTGTTCACCTGGGCGAGAGCCCGGATCTCCCGGCCCTCCTCGGCACCGAAGCGCGCCAGCTTCTCGGCGAGGCGCAAGGAGTCGAGGGAGTGGACGAGATCGGACAGCTCGGCGGCTCGCCGTGCCTTGCGGCTCTGCACGTGACCGATCATGTGCCAGGTTGCGTTCACGTCCGGTCGCCCGGCCCTCTTTTCTTCGAGCTCCTCCACCCGATTCTCGCCGAGGTCTCGAAGGCCCGCGGCGACGGCGGCATCGACGGCCTCGAGCGGATGGCCTTTCGTCACGGCGACGATCCGAACGGCCGCAGCCCCCCGCCCCGCTGCTTCGGCGGCGCGGCGCACGCGCTCGCGCAGCGCCGGGAGCGTCCGCTCCAGCCGCGCGGCGTAGGCCTCAGTGGCTTGCGTGGTCGTCATCTCGCTCGACTGCCCTAAAAAAAACAGGGACCCCGCCGGAGCTCCCGGCGGGGTCCCGAAGGAATCCTCTCAGGCTCCGGACCTATCGAACCTGGAAGGTAATGGGGAAGGACACCCAAACGGGAACTTTCTTGTCCCGGTTCAGCGCCGGCGAGAACCGGTAGATGTCCGCCACCTTCAACGCCGCATCGTCGAGCGCCGCGTGACCGGAGCTCTGGTCGATCCGGGTGTCCCGTACGGTTCCGTTCTCGTCGATGAAGAAGTAGACGCGTACGGTTCCGCCGATGCCGGCGTCACGCAGGAGCGCCGGATACTCGCGGATCATGGCGCGCACCACCTCGTCCCGGTTCAGGATCGATGGCGCAACCGTGTACGGCGTGAACGTCGGAGCGGCCGAGATATCGGTCGCCACGTCGCTCGGCGGAGGAGGCAGATCGCTCACCGGGTTATCGTCGAACGTGGTGGGCGCGATCGTGATGTCCTCGTCGATGTCGGCAGCCGCGATGACCGGGGTCGCCGGGCGCGCGATCTGCTGCGGCGGCGGCGGGATCTCGATCTCAGGCGGGAGCTCGATCGCCTCCAGCTCCTCCGCGGTAAACGACATGTCCGTCGTGCTCAGCTCGGGCCAGAACACGAAGGCGCCGAAGTGGACCACGGTGGCCATGATCATCGAGCCCCAGAACCACGAATCGAAGGTGCGCTTGAGGCGCTCGTTCGCGGTTTCTTCCAGGATCTCGAGGGCAGGTACGGCTTCAGCTGCGCTCATCGTCTCTCCCTCTGCATGCTTTGCTCCAACTCGGCGGCGAAGACCACACGTACGACTCCGGCCGCCACCAGCTCCTTCTGGAGCTGATCCATGAACCGGTAGGGCACCTCACGGTCCCCCCGGATCGATATCACGAGCGCGCGGTCGGACGCCGCATAGAGCGGCCCGACCACGTTGGACACCGTTTCCATCTCGTACGGCTGGTCGTTCATGAAGACCGTGCCGTTACGCTCCATCCAAATATTCAGGATGTTCTTCTGCTTTTCGTCGATCTTCTGCGCCGCCTCGGCCTCGGGCCAGGTGATCGGCCGGTCACGATCGGATTGGAAGACCGTGGTGACCATGAAGAAGATCAGCAGCAGGAACGCGATGTCCGCCAGGGAGGAAGACGGGATCTCCGAGGAGGTCTTCGACTTCCGCTCGAAACCACCACCCTTGATCGACATCGCTTACTCCAGGATCTGGAGCGAGATACGCTCCGCGTTCGCCGAGTGCAGCGCGTCGAGCACGTCGACCATGTAACGGTAGGCGGCGTCGGGGTGTGTCTTCACGGCGGCGATCAGGTTCGGGTTCGCGGTGACTTCCTGACGCCACAGACCCTCGATCTCCTGCGGTCTCATCTGCTGGATCTGTGTCGCCTCACCCCGTTTGACGTCGACGATGCCCGAGGGTTGCACAATCAGGTGCAGGATGTTGCGCTGGCTGACCTGCGCCTCCTCACCCTGTTCGGGCAGCACGATCGCCAGGCCCTTGTCCTTGGGGAAGGTCGTCGTCACCAGGAAGAAGATGAGCAGTAGGAACGCGATGTCCGCCATCGAGGAGGTCGGAATCTCGTCGCTCACCTTCTGCTTCTTTTGGTTCAGTACCGCCATGCGCGCGTCCCCCGCGTTGTGTCAGGTACCAATATGGTGCGTACTGTCCTACTAGCCCAGGGTTCCGCCCGCCGGCTCACCCCTGGGGAGGCGCGGGCTTCGCCGCGGCCGGCTTCGCTGCATCCTCTCTACTAATGATCTGAATCTGGCCGTCCTTCTCGAGATCCCACGCCAGGTTGATGATCTTCTGCGCCCCGTGCTCCATGTCCACGATGAGCGTGTCGATCCGGGTCACGAAGAAGTTGTACGCGATGTTCACAGGGATCGCAATCACGAGGCCGGCGGCGGTCGTCAGGAGCGCCACCTTGATACCGCCCGCCACGAGCGACGGCTCGACGGTTCCCGCCGTCTCGATCGCGGCGAAGGCCAGGATCATGCCGGCGACGGTGCCGAGAAAGCCCATGAGCGGGGCCACGTTCGCGATCGTCGCGAGGATGACCAGGCCGCGCTCCAGGAAGCCGAGCTCGATCGTGCCGGTCGTGGCGACCGCGGCCTCGAGCTCACCCGCAGCGAGCTTTCTCGATTGGATTCGACGGAGCCCCGCAAGCAAGATCGCCGCGGCCGGGCCGGGGGTGTTGTGCGCGACCCACAGCGCTCCCTCGATATCGCCGGCCATCGCCTTTTCCTCGACCTCTCGCAGCACCTGCGACGTCCCCCTGTGTGCGACCCACAGAGTCCACGCCTTCGCGATCATCACGCCGAGCGCGATCATCGAGCAGAGGACGAGCGGGTACATCATCCACCCGCCGTCCGCGAACAGCGTCAAGAGCCGATACTGGGTTTCCAAGGCGGAGCTCGCTCCTTCACAGGGACGAAGGCCACACTGCGGCACCCGTCCGGGATCGTGGGACGCGGCAATCTAGGCCGCGTGCGCCGAGAGTGTCAACGCGAGGCGGACGCCTCTTACGGGCTCGCGAGGGCTGTGTCGCCCGGGGCGGCCTGCGGAGGCGGCTTGGGGGCCTCGGGGACCTGGCTCACCCCCGAGATGACGTCCCGCAGCCGTTCCGTGGCGACGGCACGTTCCAGCGTCCCCCCGTGGGCCACGGCCACCTGGGAGGTCTCCTCACTCACCACGATCACGATCGCGTCGGTCTCCTCGCTGAGTCCGAGCGCCGCGCGGTGCCGGGTTCCCAGCGAGCGATCGATCACGGGCGACTGGGTGAGCGGCAGGATGGCTCCCGCGCTGCGGATGCGGTCCCCGGAGATGAGCACCGCACCGTCGTGCAGAGGCGAGTACGGCGTGAAGATCGTCACGAGCATCTCCGCCGACACGGGTGCTTCGACCGGGCTCCCGGTCTCCGCGTACTCACCGAGCCCCACCTCCTGCTCGATCGCGATGATGGCGCCGTGGCGCGCGCGGGCGAGCCGCTCCGTGGCCTCCACGATCTCGTCGGCGACGCGGCTTCCTTCGAGTCGCTGGAAAGCCCGGATCATGCGGTTCTGTCCGAGCCTCGCGAGCGCGGCGCGCAGCTCGGGCTGGAACACGACGAGCGCGGCGATCGCCCCATATTGGAAGGCGGCCTCCAGCAGCGTCCGGACGAGGATGAGGTCGAGCAAGCGAGCCACCCCGTACGTGAACGCGAGCAGCACCACGCCGAGCATGATCTGCATCGCCCGCGTCCTCTGGATGACGACGAGGATGCGGTACAGCAGGAACGCGACGATGAGGATCTCGACCAGGTCGGTCCAGCCCGGTCTCAAGAACTGGAGCTGCTCCCAGATCCTCGTCACTCGGTCGGCCTACCCCGGAGCGGGGCCGGGCAACGGTCCTTCGCCGCCGGCGAGGCCGAATCCGCGCGGGGCCTTCTCCGGCTGCGCCTTCGGCCTGTCGAGCCGCGGCTTCTCCTCCGCTTCGTCCATGAGCGGCGGAAGCGGCGGGAGCGTCTCACCCCGGGCGAGCGCATCGATGTCGTCGCGGTCCAGCGTCTCCCGCTCGAGGAGCGCCTGCGCGACCGACTCCAGCAGCTCGCGGTTCTGGGCGATCACCTCCTGCGCCGTGGAGTGCGCCTCGTCGAGGATGCGCTTGATCTCCTCGTCGACGATGCGCTGCGTGTGCTCGGAGACCGTGCGCCGCTGCACCAGCTCGCGGCCGAGGAAGACCTCCTGCTCGTTGTCTCCCACGGCGACGAGACCGATGACCTCGCTCATGCCGAAGGAGGTGACCATCCGCCGCGCCATCGCGGTCGCCCGCTCGATGTCGTTCCCGGCGCCGGTCGTGATGTCCCGGGGACCGAAGATCATCTCTTCGGCGACGCGACCCCCGAAGAGCATCGCGAGCTGACCCTCCATCCACTCCTTCGTATAGGAGTGTCGGTCCTCCTCGGGGAGGCTCGCCGTGAGGCCGAGCGCCCTCCCACGTGGTACGATCGACACTTTGTGCACCGGGTCGAGCCCCGGGATCCTGAGGCCGAGCACCACGTGGCCCGCCTCGTGGTAGGCGGTGAGCCGGCGCTCGTTCTCGGTCAGGACGAGGCTCTTCCGCTCGGTGCCGAGCATGACCTTGTCCTTCGCCTTGTCGAAGTCGTCCATGGTGACGCGGTCGGCGTCGCGACGGGCCGCGAGCAGAGCGGCTTCGTTGCAGATGTTCGCGAGGTCCGCGCCGCTCATACCCGGCGTGCCACGCGCAATCACCGAGAGCTCGACGTCGTCCCCGAGCGGGAGCTTCTTGGCGTGCACGCGCAGGATCCCCTCGCGTCCCTTCACGTCGGGCGCGTCGACGACCACCTGTCTGTCGAAGCGGCCGGGGCGCAGCAGCGCCGGGTCGAGCACGTCCGGGCGGTTGGTGGCCGCGAGGAGGATCACCCCCTCGTTGGACTCGAAGCCGTCCATCTCGACCAGGAGGGCGTTGAGCGTCTGCTCCCGCTCGTCGTGCCCGCCGCCGAGGCCGGCTCCGCGGTGTCGGCCGACCGCGTCGATCTCGTCCACGAAGATGATGCACGGCGCGTGCGCCTTACCCTGCTCGAAGAGGTCGCGCACACGCGAGGCGCCGACGCCGACGAACATCTCGACGAAATCGGAGCCCGACATCTGGAAGAAGGGCCGTCCGGCCTCCCCGGCGACCGCGCGGGCGAGGAGCGTCTTGCCGGTGCCGGGCGGACCGACGAGGAGCACACCCTTGGGCAGCCGCCCCCCGAGCCGCGAGAACTTGGCCGGATCCTTGAGGAACTCGATGATCTCCTGGAGCTCCTCTTTCGCCTCGTCGGCGCCCGCCACGTCGGCGAAGGTGACCTTCGGCGTGTCCGGCGAGATGAGCTTGGCCTTCGAGCGACCGAACTGGAAGGCGCGGTTCCCGCCCCCCTGCATGGTGCGGAAGATCCAGATCCAGAAGGCGATGAAGAGCAGCCAGGGGAGCGCGCCCAGGAGGTACGTCCCGATG
Source organism: Longimicrobiales bacterium (assembly GCA_041579355.1). Lineage (GTDB taxonomy): Bacteria > Gemmatimonadota > Gemmatimonadetes > Longimicrobiales > Gaopeijiaceae > UBA2982. The sequence goes on from JBFGFY010000023.1 coordinate 20,542, forward strand.
CCGCGCTCGGCCGCCTCGGCGTCGACGGCGACGTTCCGCTGGTCGAGCTCGTTCAGGAGGCCTTCCGTCACTTCCCCGGGCAGACGGGTGCGGAAGCGCGTGTACTCCTGTCCGTCCTTGCGGGCCGGCTGGCGGAGCTCGCCTTCGACGGCGCGCTCGCGGAAGGTGACGTTGTCGATCCGGTCCGCCGAGAGGTGCTGCCGGAACTCCGTGTACGTGAGGCTCGCGACGGCCTGGTCCTGGTTCCCCACGACGCGGATGGCGAACAGCAGCATCAGCGCCATCATCATGAGGAACGCGGCGTTTTTCGAGATCCGACCCAGGCGGTTGTCGGGCTCCTCGGGTCGGATGGGCTCTTTTTCTGGCATTTCGACTACTCTCGTGACCGGCCGGTGCTTCTATAGGCTCGCGATATACGGCAGATGGCGGAAGTCTTCTGCGTGGTCGAGCCCATACCCCACAAGGAACTCATTGGGTGCATCGAAGCCCACCCAGCGCGGCGAATGCTCGTCTCCGTCGGTCCGCTTGTGCAGGAGCGTGCAGACCTCGAGGCTCGCCGGGTCACGCGCCTGGAGCCGCGGGAGCAGCTTCCGCAGGGTCGTGCCCGAGTCCACGATGTCCTCCACCAGGACGACGGCTCGGCCCGAGAGCGAGGACTCGGGGTCGTAGAGTAGGCGCACGTCCCCGGTGGAAACCTTGCCCTTGCCGTAGCTCGAGGCCACGAGGAAGTCGACGTGCACGGGGAGGGCGATCCGCCGGACCAGGTCGGCAAGGAACACGAACGAGCCCTTCAGCAGGCCGACCACCAGGAGCCGGTCCTCGGGCCGGTAGCATTCCGTGATCTCCCGACCCAGCTCGCGCACGCGGGCGTCGACCTCCTCGGCGGTGAACACGACGCGGCGGATCTCGCGGCCGCCGAGCTGCGCCTCCTCCTGGGGGGTGAGCGTCATGTGATGCCGATCCTGAGCGCGCCGGAGGGAACGTCGCCCTCGGACGGCTCGGCGCGCGCCACCCGCGGAATCCAAAGTACGTCCCCCTTCGCGTCGACGAGCAGGGGGATTCGCGCCCGAAGGGTGGCCGGAATGCGGCGCTCGAGGAAGAGCTTCTTCACCTTCTTCGTTCCTCCGGGCAGACGGATTCGGTCGCCGGGCGCGCGCCCGCGCACGAGCAGCGGGAACCGCAGCGCATCCATGTCGAATCGCTCGGCCTGAACCGACGCGCCCCCGGGCTCCGCGATTCCCCAGGAGACTCGCACACGCTCGCCGCCCACGAGCGCCTCACCCCTGCCCGGCTCCGGGCCCGGAATGACGAGGGGCTGGTCGGGGGGGAGCGACGGCCCGGCGCGGAGAAGCACGAGGCGATCGAGCTCACGCCGGAGCGTCCACCCCGCCGTGAGCTCCACGGTCCGGCCGCTGCCGCCGAGCGCCGCGAAGCTCACGGCCCGCCGCGTCGCCGCCTCGTCGAGACCGGCGCCGAGCGCCCCGAGCAGGTAGCGCAGGATACGCGCTTGGACCGCCGGGTGGAGCCTGAGCAGGGCCGATCGATCGACGGAGGTCGCCTCGGCCCCGGGCGCGGCGCCCACTCGCTCGGCGAGCAGAGGAAGCAGGCTGTCCCACGCTTCCTCCTCTGCACGTGCGAGGTCCGCGAGGCGGACGAGCGCACCGCGGGCGCCCGGCGCGACGAGTCGCTCCAGGTCCGGCAGCACGCGCGTCCTCAATGCGCTCCGCGCGTACCGCAGCTCGCGGTTGGTGGGGTCCTGCCGCCACGAGAGGTGGGCGCGCTCCGCGTACGCTTCGAGATCCTCCCGCCAGACGGTCAGCAGCGGCCGCCAGATGCCCGGCTCGCGACGAGGGGCCATGGCGGCGAGGCCCGCGGGGCCCGTTCCCCGCACCGCGCGGAAGAGCACCGTCTCGGCCTGGTCGTCCGCGTGGTGAGCCGTGGCGACCAGGCGCGCTCCGCGCGAGAGCCGCACCCGCTCCAGGAAGTCGTAGCGCATCCGACGGGCCTCGCCCTCCGAGGCGGGAGGCTCACTGGCGCGCTCGACGTGGATCGTCACACCCCACGCACGGCAGAGTCCCGCCACCCAGCTCGCGTCGTCCGCGCTTTCGGGGCGCATGGCGTGGTCGAAGTGCGCGGCTTCGACGCGGACCCCTGCGAGCGGAGCGCGAAAGCGCAGGAGGTGCAGCAGCACGACCGAGTCGAGGCCACCCGAGAGGGCGACGACGAGGGCCTCGCCCGCGGGCGGAGCGTGCGTCAGCCACGCGTCTCGAAGGCGCGCCTCCCAACCCTCCCGCGCGCTCATCACGCGGCCCGGTCGTCGAGCCCCGGCGGGGGCGGACGGTGCCCCCGCTCGCAGAGGAGGTGTGCGAGGAGGTCCGGGCGGTCCGTCTGGATGCCGTCGACCCCCCAGTTGAGAAGGCGGCGCATGTCGTGCTCGTCGTCCACGGTCCAGACCTGGACCGGCAGGTTGAGCCGATGCGCTTCGCGAATGAAGCGCGGGGTCACGACACGCATCCCCTTCCAGCGCTCCGGGACCTGGAGGATGTCGGCGGCGGGCGTGTACGGGCTCCCCCCCGGCAGGCGGTGGAGGACCCAGAAGAGGAAGCCCTGCGGCAGGCTCGCGCCCCACGGCCCGCGGTAGCCCCTGGCTGCGGCCCGCGACTTCTCCGACTCCGCGGCGATGAGCACGCGCTCCTCGGCCCCGTGCCTGCGCACGACCTCCGCGAGCGGACCGGCGGCCGGTGGCTCCTTGCATTCCACGTTGATCCACACGTCTCGAAACGCCTCCAGCACCTCGTCGAGGGTCGGCACGCGGACCCCCCGACCCCGGTGCGGCCGGCTCCCGTCCAGCCCCTCGAAGCGGTACCCCGCGTCCAGGTCACGGATCTCGGCGAGCGTCAGGTCGGCGACCCGGCCCGTTCCGTCGGTCGTCCGGTCGACGGTCGGGTCGTGGATCACGACCACCTGGCCGTCGGCGGTGAGCCGCACGTCCATCTCCAACATGTCGGCCCGCCAACACTCCCGCGCCTGCCGAAACGCGAGGAGCGTGTTCTCGGGGGCCAGCCGGGCGCCGCCCCGGTGCGCGACCAGCATCGGAGCGCCCGCGAGGTACGCACGCCCGGGACGCGGGCGAAGCCACGGCGTCATCCCCGGGCTTCGATGCGCTCCACGTCCTGCTCGCTCACCCCGTGGTAGAGATAGAGGACGAGATCGACGAGGTGGCTGGTCACGTCGAGCTCGGTCCGGAGACGGTCCGCCTCGCCGTCGGGCGGGCGCGCGAGGCCGTCCTCGAGCTCCACGACCCGGCCGGACAAGAAGCGGAGCACCTCCTCGACGACCTGAGGGCGCGGCGTCGCAGGGGCCTTCGAGTCCGGCATCACCTTCTGGAGGAGGAGCCCACGGATGAAGGCCAGGAAGCCCGGGAAGGTCAGCTGCGTGAGCCGCCCGTCCTCGGTCGCTTCCTCATCCGTGATGTGCTCCCACTCGAGGTCGTTCCAGTACAGGCTCTCCGCCTCGCCGAGCAGGTACTTCCGCCCCTCGGGCGTGAGCGGCTCACCGGCGGCCTCGGCCGGCTCGGACAGGGGCCGGCCCAAGAGTCGCTCGAGCCGCTCCCGACGGGCGTCGAGCAGCGTGGTGGCGCGGTCGGTCATTCGGGGGCTCCTTCCCTGCTGCGTCTGGGCTTTTCGCACGGAGGGGGCAAGATAGGGAGGCGCGTACCGAGGGGGAATGTTTGGAGGCCGCCCGAAACCGTGAACACGGGCGGCCCCGATCCCTTGCAGTTCGGCCGGGATCTTGGTTATGATCGGCGCAGGTTCAAGCGGTCCCCCGCCTCCTCGATTTCGAGGACAGCCGCGTGATGCCGAGCGATCTACAGGCGTCCGGGCAATCAACCCAGTGCCTTGTAGTCTTTGTTATTCGACACGGCCCTTCCTCCGGAGGGAGCCGGCGGGGCGAGCACGTCGAGGGCGACGCGCTGGCGTGAGCTGACGGCGTGGTGCTCGGCTCACCCGACCGGCCTGCTTCGGAAGAGGGCCGGTTCTCCGGGTGAATAGATGCCGAGATCCGAGACGCGGAACCACCGAGCGCAGCGTCCCACGCTGTACAACCCGGCCTTCGAGCACGACGGCTGCGGGACCGGCTTCATCGCCGACATCGAGGGACGCACAAGCCGCCGAGTGGTGCACCTCGCCGTGGAAGCCCTCGTCCGCCTCACGCACCGCGGCGCCGTCTCGGCCGATGCGGCCTCGGGCGACGGCGCGGGCGTCACGATCCAGATCCCCCGGGCGCTGCTCGCGGACGACGCCGCGAGGCTCGGGCTCCCC
>JBFGFY010000024.1:0-24450 GCA_041579355.1 Longimicrobiales bacterium
CCGGTGCAGCCGAACGCCGCGGCCGAGATCTCGATCGACGAGGCCGCTCCGATGCTTCTGTTGCCACTCGGGCTCGCGCTACGCGTCTAAATAAGACCAGGACGGCCGAACCGTGATCGAAGTCAATCTGCTACCGGGTGGGAGGAAGCGGGCCTCCAAGGGGGGCGGCTTCTCGTTCAAGCTCCCCTCGCTGGCCGCACTCCGCGGCGGCGGTGGGGGCGGCGCCGACGCCGTCGACCGGTACATGCTCTTCTTCGGGGTCGCGGCGGCCATCGCCATCGGCTACGTCGGCTACTCGTTCATGGGTGTGCGCGGCGACGCCGAGGAGCTCGAGGTCCGCCTCGAGCAGCAGCGCCAGGACTCGATCCGCTTCGCGGCGCTCATCGAGCAGACGAACCAGCTCACGGCCCGCCGCGACCTGCTCGCCCAGCGGGTGGAGATCATCCAGCAGATCGACGCGGCCCGGTACACGTGGCCCCACCTCCTGGACGAGGTCGCGGGCGCGGTCCCGGATTACCTCTGGCTGCGGGACATCACGTACGCGAACGAGGCTCCTCTCCAGGTCCGCATCGGCGGGCGGGCAGGAAGCACCTTCGCGGTGACCAACTTCCTCCGCCGGCTGGAGGCCTCGCGCTTCCTGCGGAACGCGGAGATCCAGGCGATGCAGCTCCAGCCCTCCGAGGCGAACCAGGCGGACCTCGTCCAAGTGTTCGAGATCCTGGTGACGTACGAGTCGCCGCCGCTCGAGGAGCTCCAGACGGTTCCGCTCTTCAACAACAACACGGCAGCGGCCCAGCGCGCGGCTCCGGCGGGGAACTGACATGCCCTGGTACAATCCTGACGACCCGACGCAGCGCAACTGGATGCTCGCAGGCATTCTCGCGCTGGGTGCCATCGTCCCGTACAACATGTACCTGCTTTCGCCGCGTCAGGAGTCGAACGCCCAGCTGCTGCAGCGGGTCGAGAGCCTCGAGACCGTGAACCGCCGGGCTTCGGTGCTCGCGGCGCAGGGGGGCGGTGAGCTTCAGGAGCGGCTCGCGCTCTACGAGGCGCACGTAGCGGAGCTCGAGCGGCTGATCCCGGGACAGGAAGAGGTCCCGGCCCTGATCGACGACATCGGAACGCGCGCGCGCATCATGAACGTCGACCTGCGCGAGCTGCAGCCGCAGCCGCGGCAGCCCGGCGAGCACTACGACCTCACCGCCTACAACATGGCCGTGGTGGGGGAATACCACTCTGTGGCGCGCTTCCTGACCGAGATCGCCAGCCTGTCGCGGATCGTGACGCCACGACAGGTCGGCGTGCAGCTCTTCGGGCAGCCCCAGCAGTACCGCGATCTGGAAGCGCCCGTCATCGCCACGTTCAGCATCGAGACGTACGTGCTGCCGGCCGAATCGGCGGGGCCCGCACCGGCTCAGATCGGAGGCTAGGGAATGACCACTCGCCGAGCCGTTGTGCTCCTCGTCGCCGTCGGTGTGCTCGCGTGGCTGCCCACGCTGGGCGAGGCCCAGGCTCCCCCTCCGGGGCCACCCCCGGAGCCGGAGCTGGTCTTCGAGCGCGAGGTCTTCCAGTACCCGGCCTTCCAACGCCGGAACCCGTTCATCGCGCTCGAGGGCGCTCGTGGCGGGATCCGGTTCGAGCAGCTCAGCCTGATCGGCATCATGTACTCCCCCGACCCCGCGGCGAGCGTCGCGGTGCTCAGCACGGGGGGCGTGCAGATCGCCGACGACGGGACGCTCGCGCCCGTCCAGGGTGACGCGTACAACGTGAAAGTCGGTCAATCCATAGGGAACGTGACCGTGCGTGAGATCCAGAGGGACCGCGTCGTCGTAGACGTGGAGGAGTTCGGACTCACGGACCGGAGGACCATGTTCTTCCTTTCTAGGCGCCAGGGAGGCTCCCAATGACGTCGATGTTCGCTCTGTGGGCGAGCGTGCTCATGGCCCTTGCGGGGTCGGTCACGGAGGTGACGATCACCCCGATGGCCTCGCAGACGAGCGTGCTCATCACGGTCGACGGGGACGTCGAATACCGTGACTTCACCATGGAAGGCCCGCACCGCCTGGTGCTCGACCTCATGGGAGCCCGCCATGCCCTGCCGCGTGCCGAATGGGCCGACCTGAACCGCGGTGGCATCCGCTCGGTTCGCTCGAGCCAGTACTCCGAGAACGTCGTGCGCGTCGTCTTCGTGCTCGATGAGCGTCTGGGGTACACGATCATGCCCGATCCGCGTGGGCTCAGGATCTCGCTGCAGAACCCGAGTGGGGACTTCGAGCCGTGGTCGTCGGGGCCCAGCTCGCTCACCAGCTTCGCGCCTGCTCCTCCGCCTCCGGCCGTCGCAGCGCCGGTGCGCGGCTCCGGGAGCGTGGTGTTCCGGCCGCGCACGTCGAGCCGCACGCCCGTCCAGGCGCAGCAGCAGCTCAGCCAGGCGCGCCGTATCTCCGTCACATGGACCCAGGCCCCGATCAATGACGTGCTGCTTGCCTTCGCGGCCTTCTCCGGCACCTCGATCGTGCCCGGCTCGAACGTGCAGGGCTTCGTCACGGCGGACATCAACGACCAGCCGTGGGACGTGGCGCTCCAGACGATCCTCGCGGGCCAAGGCCTGATCGCGACAGAGAACGACTACGGCATCATCCGCGTCGACAACATCAGCGACGTGAACGACCGCGAGGCGATCGAGCCGATCCTGACGGTCCCGCACCGCATCTCCTTCGCCACGGCCACCGAGCTCCAGCAGGCGGTGCAGCCGCTGCTCTCGGAGCGCGGGCAGGTGACGGTCGGGCAGGGCACGAACACCCTTGTGGTGTCCGACATCGCCCGGGTCCAGGACGCGATCGCGGTGCTGCTCCAGGACCTCGACATCGAGACGCCACAGGTCTCGATCCAGGCCAAGATCATCTTCGTGAACCGCACGGACCTGAACGAGTTCGGCGTTACGTACGAGCTCAAGGATTCGCGTGGCAACCAGTTCAATCAGCTGAGCACGGGTCGCGCGGACCTCGACGGGGACGGCATCCCCGAAGAGGTCGAGGACCCGGTCATCTCGCTGCGCGGCAACTCCATCGCCGCGCTCGGCAACGCGACCGCGCGGGTGGCGGCTCCCACGCTCTCCCTCATGACGTCGCTCGTCATGGGGCGGCACACGCTCGTGAGCTTCATCGACGCTCTCGAGTCCGTGAATCTGAGCGACATCGAGGCGACGCCGCAGGTGACGGTGCTCGACAACCAGCTCGCCGAGATCCACGTGGGTGAGCTGACGCCGATCCGGACGATCGACGCCGGGGCCGGCGGCACGGGTGGCGCCCAGTTCCCCACCGCACAGGTCACGCAGCAGGAGACGGGCGTGATTCTCCGCGCGACGCCGCACGTCACGGCGGACGGGCACATCCTGCTCGAGCTCGAGGCCGAGCGCTCCGCCGCAGAGCTCGCGCCTTCGGACGCGGGCTTCATCTTCCGGACGCAGCGCGCCAACACGCGTGTGCTCGTCCAGGACGGGGAGACCGTGGTGATCGCGGGCCTCACGCAGAGCGAGGTCACGGAGTCGCGCTCGGGTATCCCGCTCCTCCAGGACCTCCCGCTGGTGGGACGCCTCTTCCGCGTCAATCGGCAGCAGCAGATCCAGCAGGACCTGATCATCCTGGTGACCCCACACATCGTGCGCGCCGCGGGCTGAGGATCATGAAAGCTGACGAGCCGATGGGCCCCGAGCCGTCGGGGCGTAGAGCCGGCCTGCGCCTCGCATCCGCGGTCTTCGCGGCCGCGACGGTGGCCGCTTGCGCCGGGGAGAATCTCTTCACCGGCCTCGGCACCGGGGGGAGGAGCCTACTGGGACCGCAGGTCGACATCACGGCTCCCCAGCCGGGGATCACCATCGCCCTGGGCGACTCGGTGAACGTGACGGCCAACATCGTCTCGTCGGAGGGGGTCACCGAAGTCGCCTGGACGGGCACGCTCGTGGCGGGCGGGCCGGCGCCCTTCACTCCGGTCGTGGTGCCGCTCTCCGGAGTGCAGGACACGACCATGTCGCGCTTCCTCAAGCGTTCCGGCACCACCGGTGGTGCTGCCCGGATCATCGTGACCGCCAAGGATCTGGACGGCGACACGGGCGCGGATACGATCAGCGTCACGCTCGGTTCGTAGCCGGCTCCGGCCGGCAGGGCCGCCCTGGCCCGGGGGCCTCGGACCTTGGTGTCCGGGGTCCCCGCTTCTATATAAGGTGTCGCGCGTCGCGGCCCGCTCGGCCGTCCACGGCCCGGCCCAGCCGGGCTTTTGCCGTTGTCGGAGTCGGGCCCAAGAGACCATTGCGGAGAGCTACTCGGAGCGGCATGAGACGGATCCAGTTCCGTACGGCGGGTGAGTCGCACGGCCGGGGCCTCACGGCCTTGATCGAGGGGATACCCGCGGGTCTCGGGCTCCAGATGGAGCGGGACGTGGATCCCGAGCTGAAGCGCCGCATGGGTGGATACGGTCGCGGTCGACGCATGAAGATCGAGTCGGACCGGGCGGAGCTCCTGAGCGGGGTGCGCCTCGGGGAGACGCTCGGCTCGCCGATCTCCATGGTGATCTGGAACCGCGACTGGGAGAACTGGACCGTCGCGATGAGCCACGCCCCGCCCGAGGAGGACGTCAACCCGAAGGCGCTGCGCCCACACTACCTGCCACGGCCCGGCCACGCGGACCTCGTGGGCGTGCTGAAGTACGACCGTCGGGACGTGCGAGACATCCTGGAGCGCGCGAGCGCCAGGGAAACCGCCGCCCGGGTCGCCTGCGGCGCGGTCGCGAAGCGCGTGCTCGGCGAGTTCGGCATCGAGGTGGGAAGCCACGTCGTCTCGATCGGGCCCGTGGAGGCGGAGGAGCAGGAGATCCCGGAGGCCGTGAACTCGATCGCGGACGCGAGCCCCGTACGATGCCTGGACGCCGCGGCCGCCGACCGGATGATGGCCGAGATCGACGACGCGAAGGAGCGCGGCGATACGCTCGGCGGCGTCTTCGAGGTGGTGGTCACCGGACTGCCGGTGGGGCTCGGGTCCTACGTGTCCTGGGACCTCAAGCTCGACGGTCGGATCGCCGGGGCGCTCATGTCCGTACAGGCGGTGAAGGGCGTGGAGTTCGGGCTCGGCTTCACCGCCGCCAGGCGGCCGGGCTCCGAAGTGCACGACCCCATCGTGCGCGCGGAGGACAAGCCCCGCACGGGTTACATCGGCCGCGCGAGCAACCGTGCCGGTGGTCTCGAGGGGGGTGTGACCACCGGGGAGCCACTCACGGTCCGGGGCGCCATGAAGCCCATCTCCACGCTGAGGAAGCCGCTCCCGAGCGTCGACCTGCGGGACGGCAGCGTGGGCGACGCCGCCGTCGAGCGGAGCGACGTCTGTGCGGTCCCCGCGGCCGCGGTCGTGGGGGAGGCGATGGTGGCGCTGGTCCTCGCGGACGCCTTCCTGGAGAAGTTCGGGGGCGACTCCATCTCCGAGATCCGCCGGAACTTCGAGAGCTACCTGACCTACCTGAAAGAGCGCGGCTTCGGAGAAAGGTGAGCCCGGCCGCGCTCGAGCGGGTCCTGTTGGTCGGCTTCATGGGCTCCGGCAAGACCAGCGTCGGCCGCCGGCTCGCCCGTCGACTCGGGTGGCGCTTCGTGGACTTCGACGACGCGATCGAAGCCGAGGCGGGCGCGTCCGTCGCGGACATCTTCCGGGACCGCGGGGAGGCGCAGTTCCGTGCCCTCGAGGCGGTCGTGGCCCAAAGGCTCCTCACGGGCCGGGGGGTGGTGCTGGGCAGTGGAGGTGGCTGGGCCGCAGCCGCGCCCGGCCGCCTGGAGGGCGTGCCGGCGGGCACGGAGACGTTCTGGCTGCGGGTCTCGGCCGAGGAGGCTCTTCGGCGCGCGGCGCGGCAGCCCGGTCAGCGTCCGCTGCTCGACCGCTCGGACCCCCTGGAGACAGCACGGGAGCTGATTCTGCGGCGCAACGCGCGGTACCGGGAAGCACGCTGGACGGTGGACACGGAAGGCCGGTCGGTAGAAGATGTGACGGCTGGGATCGTGGAGATCCTGGTCCGCGAATACCCGCAACTCGAAGTGGACTGACACGCACATGCCCCGCTACCTGGTGATCGTCGAGTCGCCCGCCAAGGCGCGCACGATCGGCAAGTACCTGGGCCGCGACTACGAGGTCGCGGCTTCGGTCGGGCACGTCCGTGACCTTCCGGCCAAGGAGCTGGGAGTCGACGTCGAGCACGGTTTTGAGCCGAAGTACGTGACCATCCGGGGGAAGGGGAAGGTCATCTCGGAGCTGAAGAAGAAGGCCAAGAACGTGGACACGGTGATCCTGGCGACCGACCCCGACCGGGAGGGAGAGGCGATCGCCTACCACGTGGCCGAGCAGCTCGGCTACGAGAAGGGCAAGGACCGCTTCCAGCGCGTCACGTTCCGAGAGATCACGAAGGGCGCGGTGCAACGGGCCCTGGAGTCCCCCGGGCCGCTCGACACCAAGAAGATCGAGGCTCAGCAGGCGCGGCGCATCCTCGACCGGCTCGTCGGCTACCAGGTGAGCCCGCTGCTCTGGAAGCCGATCCGGCCCGGGCTGTCCGCGGGCAGGGTTCAGACGGTGGCGCTCCGCCTCATCTGCGAGCGTGAGGACGACATCCGCGCGTTCGTGCAGCAGGAGTACTGGTCGATCACCGCGCACCTCCTCAAGGACCAGCAAGCGTTCGACGCCCGGCTGCACAAGATCGACGGCAAAGCGTTCACTCTGGAGTCGGAGGAGTCCGCCGGATCGGTCGTGACCGACGTGGCGGAGATCCCCTTCACGGTGACCGACGTGAAGCGGCGCGAGCGGCGCAAGAACCCGTCCGCCCCCTTCACGACCTCGACGCTCCAGCAGGAGGCCGCCAAGCGACTTCGCTTCTCCGCCCGCCAGACGATGTCGAACGCGCAGCGGCTCTACGAGGGTCAGCCCCTCGGCGACCGCGGCCAGGTAGGTCTGATCACCTACATGAGGACGGATTCCACCCGTGTCTCTCCCGAGGCCGTCGCTCAGGCACGGCGTTGGGTCGAGAAGGAGTTCGGAGCGGAGTATCTGCCCAAGTCCGGCCGGCTCTACGGCGGCCAGCAGGCGCGGGGCGCGCAGGACGCACACGAGGCGATCCGCCCCGCCGACGTCACGATCCTCCCCGCCGAGGCGGCGCGTTATCTGGAATCGGATCAGGCGCGGCTCTACGAGCTGATCTGGCTGCGGTTCGTGGCGAGCCAGATGTCACCCGCCGTGTACGACACCACCACGATCGACTTCGACCTGCGGGGCGCGAGTGGGCGTCTGTACACATTCCGCTCGACGGGATCGATCGTGAAATTCCAGGGCTTCACGCGCCTCTACATGGAGGCCACCGAAGCCGGGGATCACCGTCGTCTCGACGATCTCGAGCCACTGCCCGAGCTCGCGACCGGCGATGCGGCCGCGCTCCAATCGATCGAGCCCAAGCAGCACTTCACGCAGCCTCCGCCTCGGTTCTCCGAGGCGAGCCTGGTCAAGGAGCTCGAGGAGCTGGGCATCGGCAGGCCGTCCACGTACGCGCAGATCATCTCGGTGATCGTGGACCGCGGATACGTCGAGCTCGAGCAGCGCCGCTTCCGACCCACGGATCTGGGAGAGGTCGTCTCGAAGCTCCTGGTCCGCATCTTCCCGAACATCTTCGACGTGGAGTTCACGAGCCGGATGGAGAGCGAGCTCGACCGCGTCGAGGAGGGTGAGGTGGAGTGGCGAAGCCTGCTCTCGGGCTTCTACCCGGGCTTCCTGGAGCGCCTGGAAGCAGGTGAGGCGAGCTCGGACGCGATCATCAAGGAGATCCTCGCCGCCGACGGGGAGGTCTGCGACAAGTGCGGCAGCCCGATGCTCGTGCGCTGGAACCGCTTCGGGCGCTTCCTGGGCTGCTCCGCGTACCCCGAGTGCAAGAACACGCGCTCGCTGGACGGCATCGATCCGGAGGGCAAGGAGCTGGGTCCGCACCCCGACGTAGGTCGGACCGTGCGCCTCAAGTACGGACCCTACGGGCCGTACGTGGAGCTCACGCCGCCGAACGAGGAGGAGAAGCCCAAGCGGGTGAGCCTGCCCAAGGGCAAGGAGCCGGAGAGCGTCGACCTCGCGTATGCGGTGAAGCTGCTCGAGCTGCCCCGCACGGTCGGCACGGACCCCGGCTCGGGCGAGGAGATCGTGGCGGCGATCGGACGCTTCGGGCCCTTCGTGCGGCGCGGCAAGACGTTCGCGAGCCTGAAGGGCACCGAGGCGCTCTGGACGGTCACGCTGGAGGAGGCCGTCGCGATGCTCGACGCGAAGGCGGCGGGTAAGCGGCTTCCTCTGCGCGAGCTGGGTAAGCACCCGGACACGGGAGACGACATCGTCGTGCTCTCCGGGCGTTACGGCCCCTACGTCACGGACGGGAACGTGAACGCGACGCTGCCCAAGGGCACGGAGCCCGAGGACGTCGACCTCGCGGCCGCCATCGACCTCTTGGCGAAGAAGGCGGCGCGGGGCGGTGGCCGGCGCAAGGGGGGCTCGAAGAAGCCTGGGGGGCCATCGAAGGGCGGCGGAGCCAAGAAGGGTCGCAGCCGCACGAAGAAGTGATCCGGCCGACCGTCGTAGGGGGAGGCCTGGCCGGCGTGGAAGCGGCCGTCCGCCTGGCGCGCTCGGGGCACGCCGTCCGGCTCGTGGAGATGCGTCCCGTGCGCGCCACCGAGGCCCACCAGACGGACCGCCTCGGTGAGCTCGTATGCACGAACTCCTTCAAGAGCGAAGCCCCGGAGAACGCACACGGGCAGCTCAAGAGGGAGATGCGCGCGCTGGGCTCGGTGCTGCTCGACTGCGCCGACCGGTCGCGCGTCGCGGCGGGCTCGGCTCTTGCCGTGGACCGGCAGCTGTTCGCCGACGCGATGACCGCAGCAGTGGCTGCGGAGCCCGCGATCGAGGTCCTGCGCGAGGTGTGCGCCGGAATCCCCGAGGGTCCGGCCGTCATCGCGACCGGGCCGCTCACGTCGGACCGGCTCTCGGAGGCGATCCGCGTGGCGCTCGGTGACGGAGGCCTCGCGTTCTTCGACGCGATCGCGCCGATCGTGCACCGGGACAGCCTAGACGAGAGCGTCGTGTTCGCCGCCGGGCGCTTCGACGAGGACGCCGACTACCTCAACTGTCCGATGAGCCGTGACGACTACGAGGCGTTCGTCGAGGCGCTGCGCACGGGTGAGTCCCACGAGGGGCACGACTGGGATGCCGTCCCCTACTTCGAAGGGTGTCTCCCGATCGAGGTCATGGCCTCGCGCGGCGTCGACACGCTCCGCTTCGGTCCCATGAAGCCCATCGGCCTGACCGATCCCCGCACAGGGCGCCGGCCTTGGGCGGTCGTGCAGCTACGGCGCGAGGACCGTGCCGGGCAGATGTGGAACCTGGTGGGCTTCCAGACGCGCCTGAAGATCGGCGAGCAGCGGCGGGTCTTCGGCATGATCCCCGGGCTGGCCGACGCCGAGTTCCTGCGCTGGGGATCGATCCACAGGAACAGCTACCTCAATTTCCCCGAGCGGCTCACCGCCTACGGTGCGCTGCCGGGCCGGGCCGACGTCGTGTTCGCCGGCCAGCTGACCGGCGTCGAGGGGTACACGGAGTCGGCCGCCAGCGGAATCCTGGCCGGGGTCAACCTCGCCCGCGTGCTCGCCGGGGAGGGACCGATCGTGCCGCCTCCGACGACCATGCTCGGTGGGCTGCTGCGCTACTTGAGGGAAGCCGCGCCCGGTCACTTCCAACCGATGAACTCGAACTGGGGGCTGGTCGACCCGCTGGAGCCCGCGGTACGGGACAAGCGGGTGAAGCGCGAGAAGCTCGCCGAGCGGGCGCAGCGCGACTTCCTCGACTGGATGCGAGCGCACGGCCTCGAGCCGGTCGAGACGCCCACGCCCGCCGCGGTGGCGGAGTAGCGGGACACGCCGGCCCCGTGAGCGCGTGAGCGGGCGGTCTGGGGAGCGGTCTCCCGGCGGTGCCGAGGTCGCCGACTTCCTGCGCCACCTGGCGGACGAGCGACAGCTCTCGCCCAACACGGTACGGGCGTACGCCAAGGACCTGGACGACCTCGGCACCTTCCTCTCGGGCTATCTGGGCCGCACCTCGTGGCGCTGGTCCGACGCGGACGTCGACCGGCTCGCGCTCCGGGGCTTCCTCGGTTGGTGTGGGCGCAAGGGCCTGTCCAAGAGGACGGCCGCACGCAAGCTGGCCGCCGCGCGGACCTTCCTGCGCTTCCTGCAGCGCGAGGGGCACATCGAGGCGAGCCCGGCGCGCGCGGTCCGCGCGCCGAAGCTGGAGAGGCGCCTTCCCGGCCACCTCTCCGAGGCTGACGTGCGCGCGGTCTTCGACTTCGCGGAGCGCCGGGCCACGGAGAACACACTCGCGGGGACGCGCACGCTGCTCATCCTGGAGCTCCTCTACGGGAGCGGCCTCCGGCTCTCGGAGCTGCACGGCCTGGACGTGGGCTCGGTCGACGAGCGCTCCGCCCAGGCGCGCGTCCTCGGCAAGGGCCGCAAGGAGCGGCTCGTCCCGCTCACCGAGGCCGCGGTGCGCGCGCTCGAGCGCTACATGCCGCGGCGCGCCGAGGGGACCGACCCGACCACGGGCCCGCTGCTGGTGAACGCGCGCGGCGGGCGCCTCTCCCGCCGCTCGGTCCAAGCGGCCGTCCGGCGCTGCTTCGACCAGGCGGCCGGAGCCCGGGGCCTCTCGGCCCACGCGCTGCGACACACCTTCGCCACCCACCTGCTCGAGGCGGGCGCCGACCTCCTGGCGGTCAAGGAGCTGCTTGGTCACGTCTCGCTCTCGACGACCCAGATCTACGCGCACACGAGCAAAGAGCGCGTCTTGAAGGTCTACCGGGCGGCCCACCCCCGGTCGGAGTAGGGGCTGGGACGCACTCGGCTCCCGCACCCGGTCTGCCATATCGGCAGCGGTGCCGTTAGATTCGTGCCCCGCCGCCGCTCCCACCGCCCCGCCCCGGCCCGTTTCATGCGAGTCTTCCAACCGTGACCCTTCCCCTCCGCGCCACCACCGTGCTCGCCGTTCGCAAGGATGGCCGCGTCGCCATGGGGGGCGACGGGCAGGTCACGATGGGCGACACGGTCGTGAAGGGCACCGCTCGGAAGGTCCGGGCGCTCAAGGAAGGGAAGTTCCTCGCCGGGTTCGCCGGGGCGGTCGCCGACGCCTTCACGCTCTTCGAGAAGCTCGAGGAGAAGCTCGATCGGTATCCGTCGAACATGTCGAAGGCCGTCGTGGAGCTCGCCAAGGACTGGCGCATGGATCGGTACCTCCGGCGGCTCGACGCGCTCCTCGCGGTGGCCGACGCCCAACACCTCTTCCTCGTGAGCGGAACCGGTGAGGTGATCGAGCCGGACGACGGAGTGCTCGCGATCGGGTCGGGCGGCTCGTACGCGCTCGCTGCAGCTCGTGCGCTGAAGGCGCACTCGGATCTCGACGCGATCGCCGTCGTACGGAGGTCGCTCGAGATCGCAGGAGAGATCTGCATCTACTCCAACCAGGACATCGTGGTGCTCGAGCTGGGTGCCGAGAACGGAGGGGAAGGATGAGCACGAAGGCCGTCGAGCGCACGGACGAGCAGGCCGAGCCACAGACACCGCCCACGGGGACCGACGACGGGGGGCCCTGGCTCGACGAGCTGACCCCGAGGCAAATCGTCGCGGAGCTCGACAAGTACATCGTGGGTCAGGACAACGCCAAGAAGGCGGTTGCCATCGCCCTGCGGAATCGTTGGCGGCGCCAGAGGGTCGACGAGGAGATGCGCCACGAGATCGGGCCGAACAATCTCATCCTCATCGGGCCCACGGGCGTGGGAAAGACCGAGGTGGCCCGTCGGCTCGCGCGCCTCGCCGGTGCCCCGTTCCTGAAGGTGGAGGCCTCCAAGTTCACGGAGGTTGGATACGTGGGGCGCGACGTCGAGTCGATGATCCGCGACCTGGTGGACATCTCGATCAACCTCGTGCGTGCGGACCGCGAGTACGAGGTGCAAGACGTCGCCGAGGCGCGCGTCGAGGACCGGCTCCTGGACCTCCTCCTTCCCGCCACGAACCCGGAGGTCGCTCCAGCGGCCGAAGGTGCCGCCACCCGTCCGCACATCTTCGTGGCGGGCCCGCAGGGGGTGTCCAGCCAAGAGGGTGAGGCGGAGGGCCTACCCGAGCGGCGCACGCGCACGCGGGAGAAGCTCCGCAAGCTGCTCGCCGACGGAAAGCTCGAGGAGCGCGAGATCGAGATCGAGGTGACGCAGTCGCCGTCGATCGACGGCATGATGATCCCGATGGGCGGCGGTGAAGGCATGGATTACAACTTCACCGAGATGCTCCAGGACATGCTGCCGAAGAAGAAGAAGCGGCGGACGGTCTCCGTGGCGGAGGCTCGGCGCGTCCTGCTCCAGGACGAGCTCGACAAGCTTGTCGACATGGACGAGGTGGTGAACGAAGCCCTCTACCGCGCCGAGGAGATGGGCATCGTCTTCCTCGACGAGATCGACAAGGTGGCGGGGGAGCGTGGCTCGCACGGGCCGGACGTGAGCCGCGAAGGCGTGCAGCGCGACCTGCTCCCGATCGTCGAGGGCTCCACGGTGGCGACGAAGTACGGGCTGGTGCGCACGGACCACATCCTCTTCATCGCCGCCGGGGCGTTCCACGTTTCCAAGCCCTCGGATCTGATTCCCGAGCTCCAGGGGCGCTTTCCGATCCGGGTGGAGCTGCAGAGCCTGGGTGAGGACGACTTCATCCGCATCCTGAAGGAGCCAAAGAACGCCCTGTTGATGCAGTACCGTGCGCTCATCGAGACCGAAGGTGCCAAGGTCGATTTCACCGACGACGGGGTCGAGGAGATCGCCCACATCGCGATGGGCCTGAACGAGCGCATGGAGAACATCGGCGCCCGGCGCCTGCAGACGGTCATGACCACACTCCTCGAGGAGATCCTCTTCGATCTTCCGGAGGCCGGCGTCGGCCAGACGCTGCTCGTCGACCGGGCGTTCGTGCGCGACCGGCTCAAGAAGGTGGCGGAGGACGAGGACCTCAGCCGCTACATCCTCTAGCACCCCGGCTCATGGGCAAGACCCGGCACTTTCTGGCGATCACCGACTTTTCCACGGACGAGCTCCGAGCCCTGCTCGACAGGGCGGCTCGGCTGAAGGGTGGGGAGGACAATGCGAGACTCCCCGGCAAGAGCCTCGCGATGATCTTCAAGAAGAGCTCCACGCGCACGCGTGTGTCGTTCGAGGTCGCCATGACTCAGCTCGGCGGGCACGCGCTCTTCATCTCGGACCGTGACAGCCAGATCGGCCGCGGCGAGCCGATCCCGGACACCGCGCGGGTGCTCTCCCGCATGGTCGACGCGATCACGATCCGCACCTTCGCGCAGGACGAGGTGGAGGAGCTCGCTTCGCACGCGACGGTTCCCGTCATCAACGCGCTCACGGACCTGCTGCACCCGTGTCAGGTCGTCGCCGACCTGCAGACGGTCGCCGAGGAGTTCGGCTCCGACTTCGAGGCGCGCACCGTCGCGTGGATCGGTGACGGCAATAACATGGCCAACTCCTGGATCAACGCGGCGTATCGGCTCGGCTTCAAGCTCAGACTGGCGTGCCCCGAGGGGTACGACCCGGATCCCACCCTCGTGAAGCGCGCTCGCGGCGCCGCCGAGGTGGTGCTCACGCGCGATCCGGCCGAGGCCGCGGAGGGCGCGGACGTGGTGACCACGGACGTGTGGGCTTCGATGGGGCAGGAGGCGGAGCAAGCGCAGCGGGCGAAGGCGTTCAAGGGCTTCTGTGTGGACGACGCACTCATGGGACGGGCCGACCCGAAGGCGATCTTCCTGCACTGCCTCCCCGCGCACCGGGGCGAAGAGGTGACCGGCTCGGTCATCGATGGTCCGCAGTCACGGATCTTCGACGAAGCCGAGAACCGGCTCCATGCGCAGAAGGCGATCTTGCTCGAGCTGATGGGATGAAGCGAGGCCCGAAACGCACCCCGCTCTACGACGAGCACATCGCTCTGGGTGGCAAGCTCGTCCCCTTCGCCGGCTGGGAGATGCCCATCCAGTATCCCACCGGCATCACTGCCGAGCACCACGCGGTGCGCGGTGCGGCGGGGCTCTTCGACGTGTCGCACATGGGAGAGTTCCTCGTGCGTGGGCCGCAGGCGCTCGATCTCGTGCAGCACGTCACGATCAATGACGCCTCGAAGCTCGAGGTGGGCCAGGCTCAGTACTCCGCGATGTGTCTGGACTCGGGGGGCGTGATCGACGACCTGGTGATCTATCGGCACCCCGAGCATTACCTGCTCGTGGTCAACGCCGCGAACATCGCGAAGGACTACCGCTGGATCGAGAGCCAGAGCCAGCCCTTCGACGTCGAAGTGGCGAACGTTTCGGACCAGATTGCGCTGCTGGCCTTCCAGGGGCCCGCGGCGCGCGACGTCCTGCGGCCGCTCACGAGCCTCGACGTGGACGACGTGAAGTACTACCGCTTCCGCGAAGGGGAGGTGGCGGGCGTCCCCGCGACGATCAGCGGCACCGGATACACCGGTGAGGACGGCTTCGAGTTGTACGTGGGCGCCCGTGACGCCGTGAAGCTGTGGAGGGCGATCCTCGCAGCGGGCCGGGAGGCCGGCGTCGTGCCGGCGGGTCTGGGGGCGCGGGATTCGCTCCGCCTCGAGATGGGATATGCGCTCTACGGGAACGACCTCGACGACGAGCACACACCCCTCGAGGCCGGCCTGGGCTGGGTCACGAAGCTCGACAAGGGCTACTTCGTGGGGCGGAAGGTGCTCGCGTCCCAGAAGCAGACGGGTGTGGAGCGCAAGCTGGTGGGGCTCACGGTGGAGGGGCGGGGGTTCCCGAGGCCGGGGTACGCCATCCACGCAGGCGGCGAGCGGGTAGGCACGGTCACCAGCGGCACCGTGAGCCCGACGCTGGGCATCGGGATCGCGCTCGGCTACGTGCCGGCCGGGCTCGCCGCGCCCGACACACCGCTCCAGATCGACGCGCGTGGTCGAATGCTCGATGCGCGCGTGGTGCGGCCTCCCTTCTACACCCAGGGCTCCATCCGACGATGACGCTTCGGGTCGGCATCCTCACCGTGAGCGACGGCTGCGCCCGTGGTGAGCGTGAGGACAGAAGCGGCGAGAATATCGCCTCCTGGTGCACCGAGGTCGGCCATGAGGTGGTCGTGCGTGAGATCGTGCCCGACGAGACGTCGGCGATCGTTCCACGACTCCTCGCCTGGTCGGACGAGCTGGACTGCGACGTGGTGCTGACGACGGGGGGGACCGGGCTCGCCCCGCGCGACGTGACCCCGGAGGCGACGCGCGCCGTCCTCGAGCGCGAGGCCCCCGGGATCGCCGAGGAGATCCGGCGGAAGGGTCTCGAGGCGACCCCCTACTCGGTGCTCTCCCGCGGCTTGGCAGGCACGCGTGGGCACACCCTGATCGTGAACCTCCCGGGGAGCCCGGGCGGGGTGAAGGACGGGCTCGCCGTTCTCACGCCCCTTCTGGCCCACACCGTCGCGCTCCTGCGGGGGGCGGATGCTCCGCACACACCCCCGGCCGGCGCGGGGAGGAAGTCGGGGGGCCAGTCGCGGTGAGCAGGGACAAGGGGCGCGTCCTCATCTCGACGCACGACCTTCCGAGGGCGGGGTCCCTCCGCGGCGGTTTCCAGGCGGCCGGCTACGCGACGGAGCTGGTGACGCCGGACGAGACCCTGTCCGAGGACGAATCGGTCGTCCTGCTGGTCCTGACCGCGGGAGCCGATGAGGGCGAGGAGCTCGCGCGCCAGGCACGCGAAAGGCTCCACGTGCCCGTCTTCGCTTTCGCCACCGACGACCTGCCCCCGTCGATCCGCCGGCCCGGGTTCGACGAGGTCTTCCCGCCCTCGGCCTCGGTCGCCGACGTGGTGCTCCTGGGCCGGCGCGTCGTCGATCGACGGAAGCTGCGGGAGATCACCGGCATCGTCGGCGAGACGGACGCGATCCACCAGGTCCTCGAGAGGGTGGTGCAGATCGCGCCGGTTCACTCCACCGTGCTCGTGACCGGTGAATCGGGCACGGGGAAGGAGCTCGTAGCACGCGGCATCCATGCGCTTTCTCCCCGCAGGCACGAGCCGTTCATCGCCGTGAACGTGGCGGCGCTCTCCGAGACCCTCCTGGAGTCCGAGCTCTTCGGCCACGAGAAGGGGGCTTTCACGGGCGCCATCGACTCGCGGCGGGGGCTCTTCGAGCTCGCCGACGGGGGAACGATCTTCCTGGACGAGATCGGCGAGATGCCGCTCGCGACGCAGACGAAGCTCCTACGCGTGCTCGAGCAGCGTGAGTTCCACCGCGTCGGTGGAGAGCGCGCCATCCGTGTGGACGTTCGCATCATCACGGCGACGAACCAGGATCTGCGCCAGCTCGTGGCCATCGGGGAGTTCCGCCGCGACCTCTACTTCCGCCTGAACGTGCTGAGCATCGAGCTCCCGCCACTGCGGGAGCGCCGTGAGGACATCCCGCTCTTGGTGGAGGCGTTCGTGCGGGAGGTTTCCGAGCGCCACGACCGGCGTTTCCCGGGGATCTCGGCCGACGCGATGGAGATCCTCAAGTCGTACCAATGGCCGGGCAACATCCGGGAGCTGCGGAACCTCGTGGAGTCGATGGCCGTGCTCGCCCCCGGCAAGGTCATCCGCCCCGAGGACATACCCGACGAAGTCCGGCGCGGACGGGGCTCCTCCCTACTGCCCATGCGCGTTGCCCGGGGTGGTGGTGAGGAGGACCCTTCACGCTCGCTGAGGCCGGAGCTCGAGTTCATCTTCCGCACGCTCGTCGAGCTCCGCATGGACATGGACGACCTGCGGCGGGAGTTCGAGGCCTATCGCCGCGAGTCGGGCGCGCATTTCGGCCCGGGCGCGCTCATCGGACCGTACGCCTCCGAAGGCGTGCGGCGCGGCATCGAGATCGGGCCGGGTCCCGGTACCAGCCCTTCGGGTATCGGTATCGAGATCGGCGAGAGCGCCGAGCCGGCCCGCACCGACGGTGGTGAGCCACCCGCCGGTGCGATCATCTTCGAGCCGGGCATGACGATCGAGGAGATGGAGAGGCGGGCGATCCAAGCCGCGCTCGGCGAGGTGGACGGCAACCGACGCAAGGCGGCCGAGCTGCTCGGGATCGGGGAGAGGACTCTCTACCGGAAGATCTCGAAGTACGACCTCGACGTGTGAGGGCCTGCGCCGCGGGGGAGCCCGCGGCGGGGCCGGGCGGTACCTCAGTTGGAGATGCCCCCTCGGGCGCGCACGCGGGCGCGCTCGACCTGCACGCGCGAGAGGATCGAGCTCCATTGCGCCGTCTGTTCGAGCCCGTACACGAGCACCAGGTCGGATTCGAGGTCGATGTTGCCCGCGTAGCGGTAGACCGCCATCACCTGCTCACGCTGGCCCACACGACGCTCCCCCCAGGAGGGGGTGAGGGGGGTGATCGAAGTGGGACGCAGGCGGAAGCCCTGCGCGATGAGCTGCACCTCTTCGGGATCGAAGCGCACGTCGGGCCGGTCGGAGAAGAACGAGACCAGGAAGAGTCCCTCGCCCGTGGACCCGCCCGGGCCACCGTAGGTGGCGACGAGCGCCTCCAGGCGCTGCTCCGTGTCGGGTGCCGTCACCCGGGTCAGGGATCGGTGTAGCGGCGTGACCATCAGCTGGAGGTCGCCGCTGACGAGTGTGAGCGACACGTCCTCCTGGCGGAGGGTCCCTTGTCCGGACGGCAGCTCGGGCGAGCCCGCCGGGAGCCCTCCCGGTCCGGGGCCGGGCGCGATCGTGCAGGCGGCCAGCATCGGGAGCACGGCCCACGGTCTCACGGGGCGTCCTCGCCGGGCCGCACCAGGTCGGAGAGTGCCTCCAGTAGCAGCTCCCGTCCCTGGCCGGTCTTGGACGAGAAGGGCAGCAGCTGGGCTTCGTCGAGGTTCAGCTCCTCCCGGGCGCGCGCGACGGAGGCTTCCCGCTCCCGCTTCTTGAGCTTGTCGGTCTTGGTGAGCACGACGAGGGTCGGGAGACCGAGGCCGGCCAGGTATTCGACCATGCGATGATCGTGCTCGGTGGGGCGGTGACGGGCATCGACGAGGTGTACGACGCCACGCACCAGACCGGACTCTCCGAGATACCACTCGATGAGCTCCGCCCACTGCTCCCGGATCGACTCGGGCACGCGCGCGTACCCGTAGCCCGGGAGATCCACCAGGAAGAAGTCGTCGTTCACGCGGTAGAAGTTGAGCGCCTGTGTCTTCCCGGGCGTGCTCGACACGTGCGCGATCTTGCTGCGCGTGCGACGGAGGAGCGTGTTGATCAGCGACGACTTGCCGACGTTCGAGCGCCCGGAGAAGGCGACCTGCGGCAGCACACCGGGTGCCGCCCCCCCGGGCTGTGCGATCGTGCCTGCGTATTCGACGGACCGGATCTTCATCCGTGGGAGAGCGGGATTCCCACGACCGCCGACTCCTCCGGTGGCGGGCGACGACCTCGCAGCGGACTCCGCACGAGCGCAGCCTCCATCACCTCGTCCATGGTGCGAACGAGCTCGAACTGGACGTCGTTGCGCACCTCGTCCGGCAGGAGCTCGATCTCGCTCTGGTTGGCCGACGGCAGCACCACGAACCGCATCCCGCTCCGGAGCGCGGCTACGGCCTTCTCCTTCACTCCGCCCACTCCGAGCACACGACCTCGGAGGGTGATCTCACCCGTCAGGGCGACGTCGCCCCGGGTCGGCGTGTCCGTGAGCGCCGAGATGAGGGCCAGGGCGATCGTGATTCCCGCGGAGGGCCCGTCCTTGGGCGTGGCGCCCTCGGGGATGTGGATGTGCACGTCGACCTTCTCGTGGAATAGGGGGTCGAGGCCGAGGAGCTGCGCGCGCGAGCGCGCGTACGTCACCGCGGCCTGCGCCGACTCCTTCATCACGTCTCCGAGCGTGCCGGTGAGCCGCAGGCTACCGGTGCCCGGTACGATCGCCACCTCCACGTCCATGACTTCGCCGCCGGCCGCGGTCCAGGCGAGGCCGTTGGCGATGCCGATCCGCTCCCCCTCCTTGTCCCGATCGGGCGGCTGGTAGGGCGGGGGACCGAGCAGCTCCTTGAGGTCCTCCGAGCCGATCGCCCGACCGAGCTCGCCACCGTCGGCGACCTGCCGCGCGAGCTTGCGAGCAATGCGGGAGAGGCGCCGTTCGAGCTCACGTACGCCGGCCTCGCGCGTGTACCGCTCGATGATGTCGTGCACGGCATCCGGAGAGAGCGCGGGCGCCGAACCGTCGAGGCCGTGCCGCTCGATCTGCCGAGGCCAGAGGAAGCGGTGTGCGATCTCGCGCTTCTCGGTGTCCAGGTAACCGGGAAGTCGGATCACCTCCATGCGATCCCGGAGTGGCTCCGGCACCCCCTGTAGGGTGTTCGCCGTGGCCACGAAAAGGACGTCCGAGAGGTCGAACTCCAACTCGAGGTAGTGGTCCGTGAACGTGCGGTTCTGCTCGGGGTCGAGGACCTCGAGGAGCGCGGCTCCTGGATCTCCGTGGAAGTCGCGTGCCAGCTTGTCCACCTCGTCGAGGAGGAAGACGGGATTGCGGGTGCCGCTGCGACGCATGCCCTGGATGACCCGCCCCGGGAGTGCGCCCACATAGGTGCGCCTGTGGCCGCGGATCTCGGCTTCGTCGCGCACGCCGCCCAGGCTGACGCGCACGAACTCACGGCCAAGGGCGTCGGCGATGCTCCGTCCTAGAGAGGTCTTCCCCACGCCCGGAGGGCCGACGAGGCAGAGGATCGGTCCACGCATCTCGCGAACGAGAGAGAGCACCGCGACGTGGTCGAGGATGCGCTCCTTCACCTCGCCCAGCCCGAAGTGTGCCGACTCGAGGATCGCGGCGGCGCGGCGCACGTCGATCGAGTCGCGGGAGCGTGCCGCCCAGGGGAGCGCGACGATCCAGTCGAGGTGGGTCCGGATGACCGCCGCCTCCGGCGCGACCGGGTTCAGCTTACGCAGCCGTGCCAGCTCCTTCTCGGCTCGGCTGCGCGCATGCGGCGGAAGCTCGGCTTCAGCGATCGTCTCGGTGATCTCGGCCCACTCGTCGCTCTCCTCCCGGGCGGGCTCACGGTGTACGGCCCGCAGCCCCGGTCCGAAGTCGAAGGGCTCCTTGCCACCGAGCTGAAGCTGGATCTGCCGGTCGAGCTTCCGCTCGATCCGGAGGATCTCGAGCTCACGCACCAGGATCTCCCGAAGGAGCTCCAGCTGCTCCGCGAGGTCGGCGACCTCCAGGATCTCCTGCTTCTCTGTCGAGGGCAGGAGGAGGTGGCCGGCCACCATGTGCGCGAGTCGCATGCGATCGCCATCGGCGGAGACGATGCCCGAGAGCTCGTCCGGTATGCGCTCGTGGAGCCGCGCGTACTCCGCGTAAAGGCTGACCACGGACCGAGCGAGCGAGGCGACCTTGTCGGAGCGGGAGCCGTCGGGCTCGGCCTCACGGCCCACCAACGGGTCGATCGAAGCCCGCAGGGCCTCCGTGGTCGTCGTCAGCCGCCGAACGCGGGCACGGCCCAGCCCCTCGAGGACGACTCGGGACGTGCCGTCGGGGAGCTGCGACACCTGGACCAAGCGCGCCACCGTGCCTACACGAAACAGCTCGTTGCTTCCCGGATCGTCTACGGCGGGGTCTTTCTGGGCGACCAGCAGGACGAGATCGTCACTCGCGCGTGCTTCCTCGAGTGCAGCTACGGAGCGGCGCCGCCCGATCAGGATGGGGAGAACGATATAGGGGAAGAAGACGAGGTCCCGCAGCGCGACCACCGGAAGGCGGTCTGGCAGGTCGACTCTGTCGTCGGCCCTAATGAGGATGGACATGGGCGTTGGCTGGGACGGGCGCGGTCAGCGACGCCGGGAGGGGCGCGTCGGCCAATCGTATCGGCTCGACACGCGGAAAGACAGGGAGGGGCGCCCTGATTGGCCTTCCGTGAGAGGTACTGTCGCCTGCGCGACAAGACGAGCCCTGGCCGGGGCCTGGATGAAGGGGCGTGTCCGCCCCTGCTACGCCTCGAGCTTGCGCTCCTCCGGGTGGAGCACGAGGAGGGGAGGCACCGAGTGGTCGATCGCCTCCTCGGTCACGACGACCTCACGCACGTCGCGCCGTGACGGAATCTCGAACATGACGTCGCGCATGACGCTCTCGATGATCGAGCGCAGGCCCCGAGCACCGGTGCCGCGGTCGAGCGCACGCTTCGCTATGGCGCGGATCGCGGAGGGCTCGAAGGTGAGGCCGATCCCCTCGAGCTCGAACATCTTGTCGTACTGCTTCACGAGGGCGTTCTTCGGCTCCTGCAGGATGCGCACGAGCGCGTCCTCGTCGAGGTCTTCGAGGTGCACGCTCACGGGCAAGCGGCCGACCAGCTCCGGAATCAGCCCATAGCGCTGGAGGTCCTCGGGCTCCACGTGCTGGAGCACAGTGCCGTCCTGCGCGCCCAGCTGCGCACCGCCGAACCCGATCCGGCGCTTTCCAATGCGCCCCTCTACGATCTGCTCGAGCCCGTCGAAGGCTCCGCCGCAGATGAAGAGGATGTTGCGGGTGTTGATCTGAATGTACTCCTGCTGCGGGTGCTTGCGGCCGCCTTGGGGAGGCACGCTCGCGACCGTGCCCTCCAGGATCTTCAGGAGGGCCTGGTGCACCCCCTCACCGGAGACGTCGCGCGTGATCGAAGGATTCTCGGACTTGCGCGCGATCTTGTCGATCTCGTCGATGTAGACGATCCCGCGCTCGCACTCCGCGACGTTGAAGTCGGCCGCCTGGAGGAGCCGCACCAGGATGTTCTCCACGTCCTCGCCCACGTAGCCCGCCTCCGTGAGCGTGGTGGCATCGGCGATGGTGAACGGCACGTGCAGAGTGCGGGCCAGGGTCTGGGCGAGGAGCGTCTTTCCGACGCCCGTGGGACCGATGAGGAGAATGTTGGCCTTGTCGATCTCGACCTCGTCGAGCACGCCGTGGTGGCTAACGCGCTTGTAGTGGTTGTAGACCGATACCGCGAGTGCCTTCTTCGCGAGCTCCTGGCCGATCACGTACTGGTCCAGGATCGCCTTGATCTCCTCCGGAGTTGGGCTGGGAACGGTCTGCTCTTGGGCTTCGCGCTCCTCTTCCTCCGCGAGGATCTCGTTACAGAGCGAGATGCACTCGTTGCAGATGTAGACATTGGGTCCGGAGATGAACTTCTTGACGCTCTCCTTGGACTTGCCGCAAAAGCTGCAGCGAAGGTGCTTGTCGCTCGTCATGACTTCGGCTCCGGATGGTCGGAGTCCTTGGGCTTGCCGTTCGTGGTCTGGACCGGGCCCTCGAGCACGCGGTCGATCAGCCCGTACTCCACGGCTTCCTGAGGGCTCATGAAACGATCGCGGTCCACGTCGTCGGCGATGCGCTCCACGGGCTGGCCCGTGTGGCTCGCGATGATCTTGTTGAGGTTCTCGCGGATGTGCAGGATCTCACGGGCCGCGATCTCGATGTCGGCGGCCGTGCCCTGAGAGCCACCCGACGGCTGGTGCAGCATGATTCGGGAGTTCGGAAGGGCGTTCCGCTTGCCCTTGGCTCCAGCGGTCAGCAGCACGGCACCCATCGAAAGCGCCATCCCCACACAGAAGGTCGCGACGGGCGCGCGCAGGTGCTGCATCGTGTCGTAGATCGCCAGCCCGGCGTACACGCTCCCGCCCGGCGAGTTGATGTACATGAAGATGTCCCGCTCGGGATCCTCGGCGTCCAGGAAGAGAAGCTGCGCCAAGATGATGTTCGCGACGTTGTCGTCGATGCCGCTCCCGAGGAAGACGATGCGGTCCATGAGGAGGCGGCTGAAGATGTCGTAGCTTCGCTCGCCGCGGCTGGTCCGCTCGATGACGTACGGGGGGTAGATGGTCATTTGATCTCCGACTGCTCCATCAAGAAATCGAACACTTTTTCTTCGGTAAGGTCGCGCTCGAGCGACTCGAGTCGCCCGGCCTTCTGCATGCTGGCATACACCTTGGCAGCCGAGGTGTTGTTCGCCGTCGCGATCTCCTCGACCTTGGCGTCGATGTCGTCTTCGGTGGCGCCGAGGCCTTGGATCTCCGCTACACGGTCGACGAGCAGGATCCGCTTCACCGCGCGCTCGGCCTCCGGCCGCAGCTGCTGCCGGACCTCTTCGAGTCGGTCGCGAGGCGCGTTCTTGGTGTCACCGAGGAAGGAGTCGACGTAGCGGTCGACCATGGAGCCCGGTACTTCGAACGGGTTGGCGTCGAGGAGGTTGTCCACCAACGCGCGGCGCACCGTCGCGTCCGCGCGCTCCTCGGCCTCCTTCACCATGTCCTCACGGACCTTCGTCGTGAGCTCGGCGAGCGAATCGAAGTCACCCACCTGCTTGGCGAGATCGTCGTCGAGGGGCGGGAGAACGAGATCGCGGCGGCTCACGAGCGTGATCCGGACCTGCTCGGCCCGGCCGCGGCGCTCTTCGTCGGGCAGGTCGTCTGGGAAGGTGATCGAGAACTCCCCCTCGCCACCCGGCTCGAGCGTCTTGATCGCCGCCTCGATGTCGGGGATCGCGTCCCCCTGTCCGAGGGCGAACTCGTAGTCCCGCTCCTCGGCCCCGGGATCGTCGAGGCGGAGGATCTTGACGGACACCAGGTTCCCGTCGGCGGGTCGGCCCTCCTCGACCGGCTGCCAAACGCCGTTCTGCTCCTGGATGAGCTTGAGGACCTGCTCAACGTGCTCCTCCTTCACCTCCGGAACGGGTCGCTCGACGGCGAAGCCGCCCAGGCGCCCGAGCTCGATGACCGGCTGCACGTCGAAGGCGACGTGGAAGACCAGGTCCTTCTCGGGCTCGTACTGGACCTCTTCGATCTCGCCCTCGCTGATCGGGCGGAGCTTCTCGGTGACCAGGGCCTGCCGGTAGGCGTCGGCGATCAGCTTGTCGAGTGCCTCCTGGCGGAGGGCACCACCGAAGCGGGACTCGATGACCTTGGAGGGCACGCGCCCTTTCCGGAAGCCCTTGAGGTTGGCCCGCGACGCCAGCTTCTTGGCGGCACGCTGCTCCTCTTCCCGCACGACCGACGCGGGGACGGTGACGCTCATGCGCCGCCGCCAGCGCTCCTGCTCCTGTACGGAGATCTGCAAGCGTGAGGCGTCCAATGTCATACCGATTCGCGCCGTGGCGGGAGGGTGAAAAGTTCGCGCTCATGCGAAAGGGGGGACTCGAACCCCCACGGCACGAGGCCACGGGATCCTAAATCCCGCGCGTCTACCAATTCCGCCACTTTCGCGCGCCCGAGGGAAGATAAAACCGCCGCGGAGAGTGGTTCAATCTTCGGGGATCCGGTGCGCTCCATGGCGCAAAGCACTCGACCAAGAAAATGGGGGCGTGGGGCGGTGGCCCACCCCCCCACCCAC
>JBFGFY010000025.1:0-24446 GCA_041579355.1 Longimicrobiales bacterium
CGCCGTCTCGACCCGGAAGCCCTCCCGGGTCAGCTGGTAGGCGATGAGCGCAGCGATGTCGGGCTCGTCTTCGGCGACGAGCACACGGGGAACCGACGGGACGTCAGGCTTGGCTTCCATTCCGCTGGGTGGCGCGGTGGGCAGGACGACTAACTTAGGCGACACTGGTGCCGGGGTCATCGAGCGCGCGGGACCTCGCTACGGCGCCAACCGTGAAATCTGTCTCGATGTCTTGGAGGATGCCCGATATGAAGATCATCGCAGTGACGGGAGCCACCGGCGCCCAGGGCGGAGGCGTCGTGCGCGCGATCTTGTCAGACCCGGACAGCGGCTTCGGCGCACGTGCGCTCACGAGGAACCCCGACTCCGAGGCCGCGAAGCGGCTCGCCGCCGCAGGGGCGGAGGTGGTGCGCGCCGACCTCGACGATCCCGCGAGCCTCCGCGCGGCGTTCGCCGGCGCGTTCGGGGCGTTCTGCGTGACGAGCTTCTTCGAGCACTTCTCGGTCGACAAGGAGCTCGCTCAGGCGCGCAACATGGCCGACGCCGCGGCCGCCGCGGGCCTCAAGCATGTGGTGTGGTCCACGCTCGAGGACACACGGCGGTTCATGGACCTCGACGACCCCCGCATGCCCACGCTGCAGGGGAAGTACAAGGTCCCGCACTTCGACGGGAAGGGAGAGGCGGACGCCGCCTTCCTCGGAAGCGGCGTGCCCGCGACGCCGCTGCTCACCACGGCCTACTTCGAGAACTTCCTCTATCTGGGCTGGGAGCCCCAGCGCTTGCCCGACGGCTCGCTCGCGGTCACTCTGCCGCTCGGGGACGTGAAGGTCCCGTTCATCGCCGCCGGCGACATCGGGGCGTGCGCCTACGGGATCTTCCGCGAGGGCGAGCCGCACTTCGGGAAGACCGTCGGCATCGCGAGCGAGCACCTGGGCGGCGAGGAGCTGGCGGCCGGCTTCACCGAGGCGCTCGCCGAGGAGGTCCGCTACGCGCCGCTCACGTTCGACGCGTACCGTGGGCTCGGCTTTCCGGGCGCCGACGACGTCGGCAACATGTTCCAGTTCATCCACGACTTCCACGACGTGTTTCGCCGCACTCGTCACCCCGAACTGGCGCGTCGCCTACACGCCGGGCTCCTGAGCTTCCGCGACTGGCTCACGGTGAACGGGAGGAGCATCCCCAGGCACTGACGACAAGTAGCGAGTGAATCCAAGTTGCCGCCCGCCCGATCGGGCGCGACGATGTAGCGTGCACGAGGAACCGACTCATAGAGAGACGAGCGCACGCAGGGCCTTCCTGAAACGCGTGCTCGCGGCCGGCGCCGCGCTGTCGGCTTCGGAGGCGCTGCCCGCCGGAGCCGCCGCCGCGCAGCAGACCCCCGGCGTCGGGTCGCTCGACCACGTGGCGATCCCGATGCAGAACACCGAGGCGATGATCGCCTTCTACCGTGCGCTCGGCTTCGGCGTGCGCGAGGGCGGGCAAATCGTCTCCATCCACTTCGCCGACCAGAAGATCAACCTGCACCGTCCGACGCTCTGGCAGGGTGGCACCTTCACCCTTCGTGCGCCGGCGGCGCGCCCTCCCTGCGGTGACTTCTGCTGGGTCTGGAACGGGTCTCGCGCGTCCCTGCTCGCCGCGCTCGAGCGGGCCGGTGCCGGAATCGAGGCGGAGGGCGAGCGCACGGGAGGGCGCGACGGGGGTGACGCGGTGGGTCAGAGCACCTACACGCGCGACCCCGACGGGAACCTGCTCGAGTTCATCATCTACCCGTGACGCACCGGGCCACGGACGAAGGCTAGGAGCGGCGGCGGAGGAGCGTCGGCCTGGGCGGGCCGCTCTCGTCGGGATCGGGGTGGTCGAGTGTGAAGTGCAGCCCCCGGCTCTCTTTCCGCGAGAGCGCTGCCTCGATCATGAGCTGGCCCACGAGCGCGAGGTTGCGGAGCTCGACCAGGTCCGGCGTGAGCTTGAAGTTCCAGTAGTAGTCGGAGATCTCTTCACGAAGCAGCTCGATGCGCCGGCGAGCACGCTCGAGCCGTTTGTCGCTCCTCACGATCCCGACGTAGTTCCACATGAAGCGGCGGATCTCGTCCCAATTCTGGGAGATGATGACCGCCTCCTCGCTCTCCGTGGCAGCCCCCTCTTCCCAGGGAGGAACGGAGGCGGGGTCCGGAGCCCGCACCGAAGCGAGGCGCTCGCGCGCAGTCCGGGCCGCGGCATCCGCATACACCACGGACTCGAGCAGCGAGTTGGAGGCTAGCCGATTGGCGCCGTGCAGCCCCGTGCACGCGACCTCACCCGCGGCGAA
Organism: Longimicrobiales bacterium; assembly: GCA_041579355.1. Lineage (GTDB taxonomy): Bacteria > Gemmatimonadota > Gemmatimonadetes > Longimicrobiales > Gaopeijiaceae > UBA2982. Next base: position 2,306 of record JBFGFY010000025.1, read on the forward strand.
GAGGTTCACGACGTCGGTCTCGCCGAGCATGTCGGTGCGCACGCCCCCGCAGCAGTAGTGAGCGGCCGGCACCACCGGCACCGGCTGCTTCCTCATGTCGATGCCGAAGTCGAGGCAGCGGCTGAGGATCGTCGGAAAGCGCTCCTCGAGGAAGCTCGGTTCGAGGTGGGTTACGTCGAGCACGACGAAGTCGTCACCCGACCTCTTCAGCTCGGAGTCGATCGCACGCGCAACGATGTCGCGTGGCGCGAGGTCACGAGCCTCGTGGTACCGCGCCATGAACGCCTCGCCCGCCTGCGTGCGCAACACCCCGCCCTCCCCCCGCACCGCTTCGGAGATCAGGAAGGACTTGGCGAGGGGGTGGTAGAGGCAGGTCGGGTGGAACTGCATGAACTCCATGTTCGCGAGGGTGGCGCCCGCCCGGTACGCCATGGCCATGCCATCGCCGGAGGCGATGTCCGGATTCGTGGTGTAGAGGTAGACCTTACCGGCGCCTCCCGTCGCGATGAGCGTGATGGGCGCGAGCAGACGCTCGACCGCACCCGTACGCACGTCGAGCACGTACGCACCGAGGGAGCGGTTCGGGCCATCGATCCCGACTTTCCCCGTGGTGAGGAGATCGACCGCGCAGTGGTCCTCGAAGAGATCGATGTTCGGGTGCGCGTATGCGCGCGCCAGTAGCGACTGCTCGATCTCCCGACCGGTCGCATCCTGCCTGTGCAGAATGCGCCGGTGCGAATGTCCCCCCTCCCGCCCGAGCGAGAAGTCGCTGTCCCCTCCCGCTCCGTTCCTGTCGAATTCGACCCCGTAGGAGAGGAGCGCCTCGATGGTCGCGGGACCCCGTTCGACGACGAAGCGCACGACGGTCTCGTCGCAGAGGCCCGCACCCGCCCGCAGCGTATCCTGGACGTGATGCTCGAAGGAGTCGTCCGTGGACGCGACCGCCGCGATGCCTCCTTGGGCCCAGTTGGTAGCGGAGTCCGCGGCGCGCTTCTTCGTGACGATGCCGACGCGGCCCGCCTCGGCCGCTCGCAATGCGAAGAACAGCCCGGCGATCCCGCTCCCGATCACCAGGAAGTCGAACTCTCGCAGCTCGGTGGGCTCAGGCACGGCGCCCATTATGTCCGCGCGCGGCGCGGCTTCACAAGCGCGTCGCTGCCGCCTCCGTTCGTGGCTCGCGCCGCGCCGGCTCAGTCTCGTCGACGAGATCGGGCTTCACGCGGAGCTGGAGGGTGACCAGACGCGCGCGCCGGACCGCGAGCTGGTGCGCCGCGAGCGTGCCCAGGTAGAGGAGGCCCGTCGCGATGTGCGCCCACGCGACGACCGCCAGCCAAAGGGGCGCCGTCACGGCCTGAATCAGGTAGCCCGTCACGATCATCGGGACGATCGGCCACATGCCCCACACGCCCGTCCGTCGCGCCCGTTGGATCGTGCCACGGAAGTACTTCCATATGTGGTCCACGGCGATGACGCCGATCGCGAAGACGAGCAGCGGCGCGACCAGGATGTGCAGCTTCAGCACGAGCGGCTGGAGGGGGTGGTTGATGATCGCGAACTCGTCGAGCGGCGAGAGCATCCGGTCCATCCAGAAGTAGACGACTCCGGTGAGCGCCGTGGCGACGGAGCTCACCCAGAGCAGCCACTTCACGAACGGCTTCACGACGGGATCCTGCGGCCGCGCATCAGCTTTCCGGCGTCTTCAGCGGGTCGATCACCTCGTGGAGCGCGAGCACGCGGCGCACAGCCTGGGTGACCGCGCCGGAGGTGAGCGTCGCGCCGGTCATGTTCGGGATGTCTCCCTTGAGGGAGAGCCCGGGTGTGAGCGTGCGCGACTGGAAGAGGCGCAGCCACCCATCGGGCGCGCGGTACTCGGGTGGCTCGCGAAAGACGATCGTCTCGAGCCGGCGAATCTCTCGGTCCGGCCCGACGACCACCATCAGGACCTCCGGCAGCGTACGCACCCGGTGCACGTCGAAGTACGCGACGCCGAGCGTCTCGCCGCCACGGCGAGCCACGTAGTACGAGACCACGGTCGACTCGATCGACACGTCGTCCCCCGCGAGCGACCGAGCTCGCTCGAGCTCCGCGTCCCCAAGGTAGGCGGTGGCGCGCTCGACCTGCGCGCCCGGAAACGCGAGCGCGAGGGCTTCGTCCTGGGTGAGGGTCTGCGAAACCGCCGTGGCCGGAGCCGCGACGGTTACCATCAGGAGCAGCACGAGCGGGGCGCGACGCATCACCTCAGAAGAGCCATCCGAGCTGGAAGTTGAACTGGTCGACGCCCGTGTTCGCGGCGTTCGAATGTAGCTGATAGTCGATCTTGGCCACGACCTGCGGAACGGGCTTCCAGGCGACGCCGAGAAGGGTCGCGCGCGCGTCGTTCGCAGGATTGGCTGCGAATCCGGTCGCCGTTTCCCGCTGCGTGTCGATCCTCTCGTGGCGTACGTACGGGAGGAGTTGATGCGTGGAGCCCGACGCGCGCAGCACGTCGTAGCCGACCTGGCCGTACCATCCGAGCATCTCCGAGCCGATGCCCGCGGCGCCCGTGAGCGAGTTGAGCTGGTTCAGCTCGGCGACGTCTTGGACCGTGGCGCCGGCCACGAGGGCCCGCAGATCCCATCCGCGCCACTTGTAGTCGAAGTGCCCCTCCCAGATGACGGTCCGGCCGCCGATCTCCTGGCCACTGGTGTCCGTGCGGCCGTGCGCGGTCTCACCCGCGTAGGCTGAAGCACCGACGATGAGCCCCGGAGTGCCCACGTAGTCGAAGCGCGCCGCTACGCCCAAGTCCTCGGCGAGGGCCCGCGAGCCCTTCTGACGGCCCCCGCGCAGCCCCGCGCCGTTGAAGCCGGCCGCGTCGAGCGAGTTCATGACGTAGACGCGCCACGACACCGCATCGTTGCCGCCGAAGACGCCGATCCCGTTCTCCCGCCAGGTGGTCGGTATGATGCGGGATTCCGTGAGCGAGCGCTCGCTCCCGAGCCACACCGTGGGCTCGTGCAGCTCGTTGACCAGGCCCAGAGGGGCCAGCAGCAGACCCGCACGGATGCCCCACGCGTCGGCTACCTGGTAGTCGATGTAGGCGAACTCCAGGAAGATCTCGTCGGCGTGCTCGACCTCGATCTCGGAGTTGAAGAGCAGACGGTCGTTGAACTTGTAGCCGACGTAGAGGATCGCCCGCAGGGCGTCGAACCGGTCGACCGGTCCGGACGTGACGCCGTCCTCGGCCTGCGCGGCGTAGTTCTCGTAGAGCACCTCCCCGTAGCCCGCGAGCGACACGCCCTGTTCGACGCGGTACACCCGGGACGCCGCGGGGCCGAGACCTTGCACGGAGGAGTCGGCGACGATCACCTCCTGCCCGAGGCGCATCCGCTCGAGCTCACGGCTCACGGCTTCCATCTGCCGCTCGAGCTGTGCGATGCGGGCCGAATCGGTCGCTTGCGTGGTGGCCACCTCGGGCGAGAGCGCCGCCGCGGCGAGTAGTGTCAGTAGGATCGCCGATGGGCTGCGTGGAAGATCGAGATTCACCGTTGTTCCCTTCTATCGCTCAGTGTGTCGTTCATGTCGATCGGCGCGTCGAGCCAGGCCGCCATGGCTTCGGTCCACGAGGACCTCAGGCCGTCGGGAGACCGCTCGAGAAAGAGCGCGGCCGCGCCGTGTGCGCGCGCCCAGGTGAGGCCCTCCTGCGGTCCCATCACGAAGAGCGCCGTGGAGAGCACGTCCGCCTCCAGCGGATCCGCGCTCACGACCGTGACGCTCCCCCATGGGGTGACCGGCCGACCGGTGCGCGGGTCCAGGACGTGTCCGGGACGCTCCGAGTCACCGCTCGTCGCCGCGGAGGCCCCGTGGAGGAGCAGGCGTGCCACGGACCGCTCCCGCTCGGCGGGGTGCGCGACGTCCACGGACCAAGGAGCGTCGCTCGGCGCGGCCGCCCAGACCTGACCTCCGAGATCGACGAGCATGCGCTCGATCCCCACCGGCGGCACCACCAGTGAGCGCAGCGCGGCCCCTTTCCCGAAGCCGCCCGAGTCGATCCAGGCGTCGGGCGTGTGCCGCGTGAGGCCGCCCGCGCCGACCGTCAGCGCGCCGACGCCGCGCGCCGCCAGGGCCCGCGCCAGCTCGTCGGAGGTCGGTGTCCGACCCGGTCCCCGCACGCCCCACGCGTCGATCAACGAGCCCACGGCGGGGTCGAAGGTCCCACCGGTCTTCACCGACCAGGCGGTGGCCTCGGTCAGGAGCGCTCCGAGCTCGGGAGTGAGCCGGACGGCCTGGCCCAGGGCGGCGCGGTTCGCCCGTGCGAGCTCGGCGTGCGTGTCCCAGGTGCTCAGCACGCGCCCCACCCGCTCGATCTCGAGGAGCGCGGCCTCGGAGGCCCTCGCGGCCGAGGCACGGTCGTCGCCCTCCACGACGATCCGGACGCGCGTGCCCATCGCCCAGGCCTCCCGCGTGACACGCTCCACGTCGGGCACGACAGGGCCCACGAGGAGCGCCGTTGCGACGACGCGCGCCACGAGCGAAGAAAGCAGGGGGGCGAGGTGGAGGGGCAGCAACGGGGACCCGTTGGATTGCGAATGAGAACCGTTCTCAACAACGTGCCGAACCTACACGTCGCGCCGCGCCCCGGCAAGGCGCCCCGACCTCTTTCCCTCTAGTCCGCCCGCAGCGCCACAGCCGGAGGAGTTCGGGCCGCACGCGCAGCCGGCACGAGGCTCGCGGCCGCGGCCACCACCAGGAAGAGAAGGGAAACGGATGCGAGGGTGGCTGGGTCCAGAGGACTCACACCGTAGAGGAGCGTTCCGAGCACCCGACCGAGCCCCGCCGCCCCCGCCAGTCCGAGCACCACACCCAGGCCGGCGAGCGCCATGCCTTGTGAGAGGATGATCTTCCGAACGTTCGCCGCGTCGGCTCCGAGCGCGAGACGCACGCCCATCTCCGCGGACCGCTGAGCCGCCACGTACGACAGCACGCCGTAGATCCCGACCGAGCCCAGGAAGAGCGCCACGAGCGAAGCGAGGAGAAGGAGCGACATCGTGAAGCTCGTGCGGCTCAGCGAATCCCCCAGGATGTCGTCCATCGTGCGCACTTCGGTGAGCGGCAGGTCCGGGTCGAGCGCCGTCACGACGTCCCGAATCGCGGGCGCGAGCGTGGAAGGATCACCGTCGGCCCGCACTACCATCATCATGGGGCGCACACCACCCCCTACCGAGTCGAGCATGGGCTTGTAGGCGAACTGCTCGGCCTCCACCTCGAGCCCCGTATCGTGCACGTCTCCGACCACACCCACGACTCGCGCCGGAGCTCCCTGTGTGGTGATGCGCTTCCCGATCGCGCTCTCGTTCGGCCAGAACTGACGCTTGACCGACTCGCTGATGAGGATCGATCCTAGACGCGCGTTGTGGTCTTCCGGCGTGAACTCACGTCCCTCGACGATCGGGATCCCCATGGTCCCGAAGTAGCCGGGAGTCACCCGACGGGCGAAAAACGCCGGCGGAAACTCCCCTTCCGGCACCGGGAAGTCGTCGATCTGCGCCGTCAGGATCGCCCCGCCGCCCGTGAGCGGCAGGTTGTTGATTCCCCCCGCCGAGACCGCACCCGGGATCGCCTCCAGCCGCTCGAGGAGCTGGTCGTAGAAGAGAGCCGTGGCATCGGCGTTGGGGTATTTGTTGGGTGGGAGGGAGAGGCGGAACGACATCAGCCCCTCCGCTTCGAACCCGGGATCCACCGAGCGTAGCTCCTGGAAGCTGCGCACCATGAGGGCGGATCCCACCAGCAGCATCAACGCGAGCGCTACCTGACCCACGACGAGCGCGCTCCGTGCGCGGTGTCGGTCGCGGCCGATCGTGGCGCCCCGCCCACCGTCGCGCAGCGCTGCGAGGGTGCGCTTGGAGCCCGCTCTGAGGGCGGGGAGCAGCCCGAAGAGGAGCCCCGACACGAGCGCGATCGTCGCGGTGAAGAAGAGCACGTTTCCGTTGATGCCGATCCCGCGCAGCCGCGGGATACTGGGTGGGCCCGACGCTACGAGCGTCTTCGTTCCGACCCATGCGAGCAGGATGCCGAGGGCGCCGCCGGCGAGCGCGAGCAGCATGCTCTCGGTCATGACGTACTGGACGAGCCGCCGCCGTCCCGATCCCAAGGCGATGCGCACGGCGCGCTCGCGTGTGCGGGACTCCGCCCGGACGAGAAGTAAGTTCGCGACGTTGCTGCACGCGATGCGCAGCACGAAGCCGACCGTGCCGAGGAGGATCAGGAGCGGCTCACGGGAGTCACCGACGATCTCGTTCTTCAGCGTCTCGACGATCGCCTCGCCGCTGAGGACGCCCTGGAACCACTGCGGGCCGTAACCCACCTCGTCGAAGCGAGCGATCAGGCTTCGCGCGTCTTCGTTCGCCGAGTCGATCGTCGCGCCGGGAGCGAGGCGGGCGACCGCGGCGATGTGGTGCCCCCCGAAGTTCTCGCTTGCCGGGTTGAGGCGGCTGGGCGCCCACACATCGATCTCGGGGTTCGGGAAGTCGTAGCCCGGGGGCATGACGCCGATGACCTCCCGCGCGGCCCCGTTGAGCTCGATCGTGCGTCCGATGATGCCCGGATCGGCTCCGTAGCGGTCGACCCAGAGCCCGTCGCTCAGCAGGACGACGAGGGGTGCGTCCGGGACGTCCTCCTCGGGCGCCGGGAAGCGGCCGCGCTGCGGCAGGGTGCCGATGACCTCGAAGGCGCTGAGCGACAGTAGCGCGACATCAACCTGTAGCGGCGGTCCATCCCCCGTGAGCGGCCACTGCGGGTTGCCGAGCTCGTAGCCGCCGAACGCCTCGAACGCCCGGTTGTTGTCCTTGAAGTGCCAATAACCGCGATCCGAAAAGGGCGCCTCCCCCCCGCCAGCCTGCGGCAGTGTAGCCGCCGAGACGCGCACGATCCGGTCGGCGTCGGGATAAGGGAGCGGACGCAGCAGCACGCCGTCCACTACGGAGAAGATCGCCGTGTTCGCTCCGATCGCGACGCCGAGCGTGGCGATGGTCACGGCGGCGAAGGTGGGGGCCTTGGCGAGGGAGCGCAGCGCGATCCGAACGTCTTGCGGGAAAGAGGACATGGGCGGCTCCTCGGGGGATGGGCTGCGCACGGGCCGACGGACGGTCTTCCCGGTACGACGAGATCGGCCGCCGAAAGGTTGCGCATCGGACTCCTCGGCATCGGGGCGGGCACCGACGCGACCAACAAGCGCTCCTTCCGGGTGATGCCGCTCGTGAACTACAGCCGCTGAGCGGCGCCGCTCAACGGAAGCGCACGTACGCGAGGTACCCGATCAGCGCGAGGACCGGCAGGACGAGGTTGAGCGCAGCGAGGGTGTACTGTCGACTGCCCTCCGCGACGAAGTTGCCGCGGGCGTCGATGCCGGGCCGGCAGGGAAGCTCGTCGAGGAGAGCGGCGTCGCTCGGGTGGCGTGGATCGTACACGAGCCGCTCTTCGGGCTCGTCCTCGAGGTCGAGCGTGCGGTGCGTGTGGCCGACCACCTCGTACGTCCCGCCCCCCTCCGCGGCGAACTCGAAGGTCATGCGGTATACCGTCTGGTTGTTGACCCGCATGTTCGTCGGTTCTTTCGACCTGAGCCTGCCGTGCCCGAGCCGGCCGGACGACATGAGCCGCCGGGCCTTGAGTCCCTTCCTCATCCCCAGCCAAACCATCCCCATGCCCAGGAACGGGAGGATGTAGAGGAAAGAGATCCACGCGCCCGCCGCGGACGTGCGCATACCTTCGATGCGCGAGATGCTCGGATCGGCCGCGACGTACTCGACCAGGACGCGTGTTCCCGCCTCGAGGTGGGTCCCGGTCGCGTACGAGATGCCGGCGAGTGAGCGACCACCGACCTCGAAGTCGTAGCGGGTCTCGTGCACCGGCCGGTCGTTCATTTCTAGGGAGGTCTCGCGCCAGCCGGACACCACACCCTCCGTGGTCTCGACGTCGCCGAGAAACCGTACGGTCGTGCCCAGCGCGTGGCCGGGGTCGAAGATCCACAGGAAGAGCAGCGAGAAGAGCAGGAGCATCCACCCGACCTGATTGAAGACGCCCCCGAGCACGAGGCGCGCCGTCAGCACCCCGGGCACCGGGCGGGGTGGAGGGGAGAGGTGGGGAGAGGGGGGATCGAGCATGGCTGCGCGGTACGGTAGCGGACGCCCCCGCTTCTGGCGACGCCCCCCGGCCGGCGGCTAGAATCTCCGCCGCGCCCGCGGGCCGCGGAGGCCTCCGAAGGGGTCCTGAGCGGGCTATCCAGCGAGGGCACCATGCGTAGGCTTCGGTCGACGTTCTCGTCGCTTGCCCCCTTCCTCCTGCTCGTGTGGGGCTGCGAGCCCCCCGCCGAAGAAGCGCCCGAACCGCAGCCGCCGGCGCTCCCCGAGGTCGAGCACGTCCCCGGCGAGACGGGCGTCCTGATCGCGTCACCGGAGGGGGTCCACACGGAGAATTGGGACCTCCTCGCCTCGACGACCGGAGCGATGGTCCTCCAGGCCCAGTCCCTCGGCGTCGCTCGGCCCGTCCCCGCCGGGGTCTACGTGCTCAGGCAGTACTTCACGCCGACCTTCACCTGGGCGGACCCCCTCGAGGTTCGCGAGGGCCAAACGACGCGCGTGAACCTCGGCGCGATCGAGATCGTCACCGTGCCGGGTGCGGTGACGCGGAGCTGGGACCTCTGGACCGCGGACGGCGACAGCATGCTCTCGCAAGCCAACCCCACGGACGAGCCCGTCGTGAGCCCGAGTGGCACGTTCACGGTGAAGGAGTACTTCACGCCCGCGTTCGTCTGGTCCGCCGCCGTGATGGTGCTGCCGGGCCGCGTCACGCGTGTCGAGCTCGGGGGCCTCGAGTGGCGGGGCGGCCAGGGGCGGTACGACCTGTACGACGGCTCGGGAGGGCAGCGCCTCATCCAGGCCTACGAGCCCGACCTGGTCTACCCGGTCCCGGTCGGGACCTACACGCTGAAGCGCTACTTCACCGACAGCATCCTCGCACAGGGCGTGGCGGTCGGGGCGGGCCAGGTCACCGTCGTCGGTCGCTGACGGCGTCTCGCGGCCGCAGGGTCACCTCCCGCCGGCGGCTCGCAGGTCGTCGAGGCAGTCCTGGTCCAGCGTCGGCATGCCGCCGAGCAGGTTGCTCAGGAAGTCGGTCGTGCGCACCGCGTAGTACATGAGGCAGTTCGGGTCGTCGCAGTGCTCGCCGTGCTGCGTGTCCTGGTGGCTCGTCTGCATCGCGATGCCGTTGTTCACCAGTCCCATGATGTGACCGAACTCGTGGTTCGCGACCGTGCCCTCGACCGTGGCACGCGTCGGCTGGTTCAGGCCACCCGTGTTCTGCACGATCTTCTCCTCGAAGATCGCCATGGACGTGTTGTTGTACGCGATTCCGAGCACGTTCGGGCTGCCCGCGAACTCGCCGTTGAGGAAGACGAGATACGTGGCGAGCGTGCGGCCGCTCGTGTACACGGTTCGGTGCTGCTGCTCGAGGGAACGGACCTGCGCCGCCGAATACGTCGCCTGCGGCTGGAGCGCCAAAGGCGAGGATGCCACGCGCAGCTCGATCCCCAGGGGTTTGTTCAGCCGCGCGCCGAGGAAGGTGCGCAGGTGCTGGAGCCCCTGAGACGTCGGCTGGAAGCCCTGCACGTATTGGATCTCGACGATGAGGCTGTCGTACGTCGTGCTGGTGAGGAGGTCTCGCGCCGAGGCGCCCGGCGCGCGCGTGTGGTCGTACGGTCCGCCCGTGCCCCCTCCCCCGGGACCGGTGCCGTCGCCCGAGCAGGCGCCCGCGAGCGCGAGCGACGCAGCGAGGGCCACCGCACGCGGGCGGAGCCGGAGCAGCGAGAACGGCGAAGCGAGCTTGAGCATCGGGGGGGTCGGCGTTTCGGGAGGGGGTCGGAAGCGCCCGGCGTAGCCTTCCGTTCGGCAAAGGGTTCCGGGCCCGGGCCATCGCTTGCCGGCCGCGAGAGCCGCCAGTTCAGCGAAAAGTGCCACTCGTCAGTCTACTTAGAAGTATAGGTGCAAAACTCGTTCCTCCCGAGGTCCCGACGATGGTTTCCCGACGCGATTGGCTGAAGTTGACCGCGAGCGCGAGCGCCGCCCTCGGACTGAACCCGCGCGTGCTCGACGCGCTGCAGCGGATGCAGAGCCAGGAGATGATCCGGCGCGCGGTGCCCAAGACCGGCGAGCTGCTGCCCGTGGTCGGCCTGGGGGGCGCGAACACCTTCTCCGACACCGCCCGCCGGGAGGAGTTCGACACGATCGGGGGCGTCCTCCGTGCCCTCGTGGACGGGGGCGGTTCGGTCTTCGACACCGCGGCCGGATACGGCGCGTCCGAGGAGGTCTCGGGTCAGGTGGCGGGGGATCTCGGCATCGCGGGCCGCATCTGGTGGGCCACCAAGGTCAACGTCGCCGGCGGACGCGGCGGCGGCAGCGGCCGCGCCGATCCAGCGGCAGCGCGCGCCCAGATCCAGCGGTCCTTCGACCGGTTGCTGGTCCCGCGCATCGACCTGATCCAGGTCCACAACATGGGCGACCCGCCCACCCAGCTCGGGATCTTGAAGGAGCTCAAGGCCCAGGGACGCATCCGCTACATCGGCATCACGACCACCTTCGAAGGTCAGTACGATGCGCTCGTCGACGTGATGCGGAGCGAGCCGATCGACTTCATCGGCATCGACTACGCCGTCGACAACCGGACGCCGGAGGAGGTGATCTTCCCGCTGGCACTCGAGCGCCAGATCGGCGTGCTCGTGTACCTGCCCTTCGGGCGGAGCCGCATGTGGGCGCGCATCGGGGACCGCCCCCTCCCGGCGTGGGCGCACGACTTCGACGCGCACACCTGGGCGCAGTTCATGCTCAAGTTCGTGATCGCGCACCCCGCGGTGACCGTGGCCTGTCCGGGTACGAGCCGTCCGGAGCACATGCTCGACAACCTCGGCGCCGGCCGTGGGCGCATCCCGAACCCGGATCAGCTCGAGCGCATGGTGCGCCTGGTGGAGACCCTGCCGGCGGCCTGACCCTTCAGATCCGCTCCTCGTCCTCTCCGGCGCCGGCCGACCAGCTCACTCCGTAGAGGTCTTTGCGCCGGTCGCTCCACGGGTGCAGCTCACCCTCGTACCGGTGACGACGCAGCTGGTCGAGGTCCACGTCGGCGACGACGAGGGTCTCCACGTTCGGCGTCGACTCGTCCGCGATGCCGTCCCGCGCGAACGAGAAGTCGAGGGGGGTGAAGATCGCAGACTGCGCGTAGTGCGTGTCGGCGAGTGCCATGAAAGGCAGGTTACCCGTGGTGCCGGCAGCGACGACGAAGAGGTCGTTCTCGACCGCCCTGGCCTGGCAGCAGTACCGGACACGCAGATAACCCGTGCGGTCTTCGACCGAGAACGGCACGAACAGGATCTCGGCTCCCTTGCCCGCGGCGACGCGCCCGAGCTCCGGGAAGAGCACGTCGTAGGAGGGCAGGATCGCGATCTTGCCGCGGTCCGTCTCGAAAACGTGGAGCTCGGAACCTGGCTCCACGCCCCACCAGCGACGCTCGTCCGGGAAGACGTGCAACTTCTTCTGGCGCTCGATCGTACCGTCGCGACGGAATAGGTATGCCACGTTGTACAGGCGATCGCCTTCCAGAGTGAACTGGGTTCCGCCCACGACGTTCACGTTGTGCTTCACGGCCGCACGGGACAGCAGCTCGAGATACCGAGGAGTGAGCGCCGCGACCGAGCGCACTGCCTCGGCCGGGCGCTGCCCGTCCTCGAGCCCGATGAGCTGGTTCGTGAGCAGCTCGGGGAAGAGCGCGAAGTCCGCTTTGCTGTGGGCGGCCGTGTCGATGAAGTAGGAGCATTGCTCCTCGAACTCCTCCCAGCTCTCGATCGGCCGCATACGATATTGGATCGCGCAGAGGCGAACCTTGGATACCCGACGCCACTTCTGGCTCGGGTCCCGCACGTAGTCGAGGTTGGTCCACTCCAGGTGCGTCGCGTATCCGCGAGAGGCCTCGTCTGAGGGGAAGTAGTCGGGGATGAGTCCGCGCAGGACGAAGCCGTTCGCGAGCTGCGTGGTGAGGACCGGATCGTAGAGCCCGCGGGCGCTGACCTTCTCGACGTACTCCCGCGCGGTCATCTCCTCGGGCTGGTCGCCGAAGCCCGGGATCCGGCCGCCGATCACGATCCGCGCCAGGTTGTACTGCCTGCAGAGATCCTTGCGCGCCGCGTAGAGCCGCCGGGCGAGGTGCATCCCCCGGAACTCGGGATCGACCATGATCTCGATCCCGTAGAGCGTGTCACCGGAGTAGGTGTGGTTGCGTATGTACCCGGCGTCGGAGATCACCCGCCAATCCTGCCAATCCTCGTAGCGGTCGTACTCGACGATGAGCGAGGTCGAGGAGGCGACCAGCCTCCCCTTCAGCTCGAGGCAGAGCTGACCCTCTGAAAACGTCTCGAGCTGGCTCTCGATCTGATCGAGTCCCCAGGGTCTCATGCCCGGGAAACAACGCTTCTGCAGCTCGACGAGCGCGGGGTAGTCGTCGAGCGTAAGGCGACGAATGCGTATCTTACGCTCGAAGTCGCGGAGGCGAAGCTTCGCGCCGACACCGGCCCGCTGCTCTGGCTCCGTCATCTGGTCCGCCCTGGAAGGAGGTTTGCACCGCGATGCTGATCGACTGTCACGTCCACCTCAACAACTACTATACGAACGAAGGTGAAACGCCGCGCCCGACCGAAGAAAACGTCCGTCTCCTCTTCGACATGATGGCGCAGCACGGGGTGGATCACGCCGTCGTGCTCACCTCGTACAAGGTGGACGTCGACCGACCCAGCGTCGAGCACGTCCTCGAGCTCCTGGCTGCGGATCCACGCGCGACCGTCGTGGAAGGCCTGCGGTGGCGAGGCGACTCGCGTACCGACCTCTTCCACATGGAGGAGCGCATCCGGGACGGCGTCGTGAAGGGAATCAAGCTCTATCCCGGATACGATCACTACGCCATCAACGACCCCTCGCTCGAGAGCGTGTTCCGGATCGCAGCGAAGTACGACGTACCCGTCATGATCCACTGCGGCGACACCTACGCGAGGACCGCGAAGGTGCGTCAGGCGCATCCTCTGCTGGTCGACGACATCGCGGTCGATTACCCGGACGTACGCTTCGTGATCTGCCACCTCGGCAATCCGTGGTTCCAGGACACCGCCGAGGTGCTCTACAAGAACGACAACGTCTACGCCGACATGTCGGGTCTCATTCTCGGCGACTTCACGTACGACTTCGAGCGTTACCTGGTGATGCGCGTGAAGGACATGATCGCCTATATGGGCGATCCTGGTCGTCAGCTCATGTACGGGAGCGACTGGCCGCTCGTGGGCATGGGTCCCTACGTGAAGTTCCTGGAGAACCTGGAGCTCGGCGACGAGGCCTGGGAGAACGTCGCTTGGCGCACGGCCGCCAACTTGTTCAAGATTCCGTTGGACGAACTAGGTAAGAACGCGGAGGCAGGAGGGCGATGACGCGACGACGTGTCGGGAGGGTCGGAGCTGCGCTCGTGGCCGCCCTCGCCGCCGCCTGCGGGCCGCAAGCACCCCCTCCGACGGGTGGATCGGCGTTCGAGCTCGAGCTCATGGCGGCCGATCGGGCGTTCAACGAGGCCACGCAGGCGCGGGGAGCCGAGGGGTGGGTCTCCTGGTTCGACCGGCAGGGCGCCATGATCCAGCAGGGACGCGGCGAGATCCGGGGGCTCGACGCGATTCGGGAGGCGATCGCCGCGATCGACGACCCCGCCTTCACGCTCACCTGGGAGCCCGTGCGGGCGCAGGGCTCCGACGACGGCACGCTGGGCTACACGGTGGGCCGGTACGTCAGTACCCAAGTAGCCGCCGCCGATACAATTGTCTCACGCGGCCTGTACGTGAGCGTTTGGAGGAGGCAGCCCGACGGCACGCTCAAGGTGGTGATGGACCTCGGAAACCCGGTCCAGAACTAGCTTTTCGGCAATCCGTCCTCTCCGGGGCACGGTTTTTTCATTGCGCTTTGCCCTTCGGGGCCCATCTTTGGCCCTGTAAACAAATGTTTCCTGCTGGACCTTTCCCCGGAGAGACACATGCGTCGTCTGATTCTGACCCTGGCAGTCGCCGCGGCCTCGGTCGCCGTGGCCCAGCCCGCGGAGGCCCAGTTCAAGTACGGTCTCCAAGGCGCCATCATGATGGGTCTCGAGGACCTCTCGGCCAGTCCCGGCGTTCCCGACCTCAACGGCACCTTCGGCATCGGGCCGCGCGTGGCGCTGCAGCCGCCGCTCCTGCCGATCGGCGTCGTGGGCCAGGGCGTCTACTATTTCCCGGAGGGTGACGGGAGCTACCTGACCTACTCGCTGGCCGCGCAGCTCCGCCTGCCCCTCCCGATCATCAATCCGTACGCCATCGGCGGATGGCAGTGGCGCCGGACGAGCAACGGCACGTCCAACACCGAGAACGGACCCATGATCGGGCTCGGCGTGCAGGTGAACCTCGCCGTGGCGCTCTTCCTCGAAGCCTCCTTCGAGTTCAACGACGAGATCACGGGCGCACCCGACTTCGACAACAACCCGATCGTCATCAAGGGTGGTGTGCTACTCGGCCGCTGAGCCGAATCGACAGCGGACGGGCCCGAACGGCCCGGCTGCCGGGGGGGCCGTCGCACGCGACGGCCCCCCTTTTCTTCGCGGTTCCTCGGAGGCCCTACCGGCCGAGGAGGCCCTCGACCACGATCTCCACGCGGCGGTTCCGCGCGCGGCCCTCGGGTGTCTCGTTACTGGCGATCGGGTTGAGCTCCCCACTCCCGACCACCGTGATGCGTTCGGAGCCGATCCCGACGTCGAGCAGCACGTCGCGCACCGCCTGCGCCCGCAGCCGGGAGATCACGAGGTTGGTGGCTTCAGCGCCCGTCCCGTCGGTGTGGCCGTCGACGGTGAGCAGGTATCCCTCGGCGCGGTTCAGGACCATCCCGACCCGCTGTACACCGGCACGTGCTGCCGGGGACAGGGTCGACGACCCCGGTGGGAAGAGGGTGCCGCCGAGCACGAGGTGGAGACCCCGCTCGCTCGTACGCACGGCCTGGACGTTCTCCACCACACCCACGAGTGCCTCGAGCTCCTCGCGCACACGAGCGCGCGTGTCGTCGACAGCAGCCGCCTCACGCTGCCGGGTCGCGACCTCGGCGGCCTCGGCGGCGAGGAGCTGCGCCCGAATCTGGGCGGCGCGCGCATCCGCCTGGAGGCTGTCGGCCACGGCCTGTGAACGCTCACGTGCCGCGCGCTCGGCGCTCAACGCCGCCTCGAGCTCGCTCAGCCGGTCGAGAATCTCCGGATTCACCGGGGGCGGCGGTGGCTCCAGGGCCGGCTCGGCCACCGCCGTGTCGGCGCGCACCCGCTCGACGACGTCGAACATCGGCGCGCCGGCGCTCACGAAGGGACGCGGCGCGGCATAGACGCTCGCGCGCCGCCAGCGGAGCCCGAGCTGGACGGACCACCCTCCGCGCGCTCCCGCCCACAGGTGCGCGATCGACGCCCGAGCCTGCAGCCGGGACGCCGGCGACCACCGCCACCCGAGGTCCAGCGCCGCCCGTGGGCCCATCACGAAGCCGCCGTACAGCTGATCGACCGCCGCGGCACCGGACGCGTCGTCGCCGGAGGTGCCCCCACCGATCCCGACCAGGCTCACGTCGAGCGCCGTTTGCACGCCCGAGACGCGCACCAGGCCGAGGCTCGCGCCCGCGGAGGCTCCGTACGACGAAACGCTCCCCGAGTAGGGGACGGTGCCCAACGTCCCGCGCACCGGCGTCCGGGCGAGCTCCGCACCCACGTACGGATGCAGTCGCTCTCCGAGGGCGCCGCCGAGCGCCACGTCGAGTCCCGCCCCGAAGCCGGTTCGGCTGTCCCGCACCCACGAGGTCCCCGCCTTGAAGCCCGCGCCGCGGAAAAGCGGCGCACGTGATTCGTTCGCCAACACGACAGCCGTGCCGTCCGACGTCACGACCACCGGCACGGGCTGAAACGCGGGTGTGGCTTCGCGCGCTCGTATGAGCGCCGCGAGCTCCTCGACACGGCGGGAGAGCACGTCCAGATCCGACCGGTCGCGGTCGGCGCCGGCCCGCTGCTCCACACCCGACATGCGGTCGGCCAGGCGAGCCTCCAAAGAGGCGAGGTCGCGGGTGACCGAGCCGTCCATACGAAGCGCCAGCCGCTGCTCCATCTCCTCGAGGTCGGAGCGCGTTACGGCGCCCGCCGAAGCGGACACCGCGGCCTGCACCGCACGCGCGAGCGCGAGGGAATCGAGGCCGGGCGGGGCGGTGGGCGACAGGGCCCCCGGGTAGGGCGTGGCGATCACAATCGGCGCGGGCGGCGCAGCCGCCTGCGTCTCGCCGGGGCGGGAGCCCGTGGGGCCGTAACGGACATACAGCTCTCCCTGTACGGGCACCGGGATCGTCACGACCTGCTGGCTCTGGTAGTTGGTCGGCACGCCGGTCGCCGCGTCTTCCGAGGGCACGCCCGAGATCGTCGCTCCCGAGGCGGCCGACCCCGCTGGCGCCTGCGTCGTGGCGAGCGCGGTTCCGGCCGCGGGAGCCACCGCTCCGGCACCGGCGGCGACGGCGGCAGGAGGAGCGGGCTGTCCGCTGCTGGCGGCCGCGGCCGGGAGAACCCCTCCGGCCCGGGGAAGCCCCGCCGGCCCCGGCGGAGAGGGCCCACGAGCCGTCCTCCGGCCCCGGACCAGGTAGGAGATGCCGCCGGTCAGTCCGAAGCTGTGCCGCAGATCGGTGGTCGTGCTCACGCCCGAGACCGAGCTCGCCGTCGTGACGTAGTCGCGCAGGGTCACGACGAGCCTCGCGCGATCGTCCAGCGGCGCCCCGAAGCCCACACCCAGGATCAGCGCGCCTTGGTCCACGGGCCGGACGCCGTTCTGGTCGCGGTAGTCACCCCAGAAGGACAGCTGACCGAAGCCGACCAGGAGATGGGGAGACGCACCGGTGACACGTCCGACGTTGAACTGCGCTTCACCCGACCAGCTGCTCATCGCGGCGAGCGAGCCGAAGCCGCCCTGGACCCCTCGGGCGTACGAGCCTCGCAAGCCGAAGTACGGTCCGAGGTCGACACCCGCCCGGACGCCCGCCAGCGCGCGGTCGGCGAGCGCCAGCCCGTTGTCGAAACGGAGCACCCCCGCGTGCAGCTCCACGGGCACCAGAAGGCCCTCGCCACCCGAGAGAGCGCGGCCGACGTCCTGGTCCAGCTCGTCGGCCCGCGTGCTCGACCGTGCGCCGCCCAGGCGCGCGCCCAGCGACGCCGTCAAGGCGATGGTGCTCCACAGGTCCGCGGCATTGGGATCCGTGGGAGCGCCCACACCCGCCGTGTCACCGGCGATCGTGGACCGGTCCAGCCGGAAGCGTAGGTCCTGGAGGAGGACCTGCCCGTCGAGCCATGGCAGGATCCGCGCGTCGATGCCCGCGCCGTACCCGACGGCGACCTGGCGGACCCGGGGTCGCCCGTCGGGCGAGAACCCCAGGACGCCTCCGCTGCCGAGCAGCACCGGGGCGAAGCGGCCCGACCCGAGCCGGAGGAGCACGTCCGTGGAGAAGAGGGACGCGCGTACCCGGTTCTCCTCCGGCGAGCCCGCTCCGTACCCGGTTGCGGCCAGGGCGGTGGGCACGTCGGAGGCCGTCTTGTATCCCGCCCGCAGACCGACGTAGCGGCCGAAGCCCATCGAGACGGCGCCTCCGAAGAGGTCCGCGCCCTCGAGGCCGACGTCGCCGCCCCAGCGGAGGTGAGAGTACTCGGGAGCGACGCGGGCGGTGAGCCCCTGCGCCGTCACATCCGTGGGAGTCAGTACGATGAAGAGGAGGGAAAGCAGCACCAGCGACCGCAGCGCCGGCCCCACGGATGTGGCGGACATGTCCTGCTCGAGCGAAAGAGGGATTAGCCATTTTTTTACACTCGATCCGCGTGAAGGATACGCCCTGGGCCCGGCTGGTACCGCAGCCGCGCCGGCGGAGCCGAGACGCGTTCGATTTCGATTGACCGCGACCGGTCCGGAGCAGATTATCGAACGTCGCGTTTCGCAGGTCACCTGTGTGCCGCGACGAAGCGGGCCTCGCTCCCGCGTGGTCCGCCCGATTCTCTGCCCTCATCTCGAATCTGCTTGGCTACGGCCCTACGCACGCTCGATCGCGTCAGCGGCACGCTGACCGGTCCACCCACACCGCTGACCCGCTTCGTCGGGCGTGAGCTGGAGCTCGCCGAGATCGGGCGCCTCCTGGCGACGAGCCGCCTCGTGACCCTCATCGGAGCGGGCGGGAGCGGCAAAACCCGCCTGGCGGCCGAAGCGGTACGGCGGGCCGTCAGCGAACGGGGCACGCCCGAGGACGGGGTCGCTTGGGTGGACCTCTCGCTGCTCTCACGCGGGGGGCAGCTCCCCCGTCACGCCTGCGCCGCGCTCGGCCTGGCCGAGAGCCTGGAGCACACGGCTCTCGAGTCGATCGTGGCCGGGGTCCGCGGCCTCTCCCTCCTGCTCGTCCTCGACAACTGTGAGCACGTGGTGTCCGAGTGTGCCGGCTTCGCGCACGCGCTCCTGGCGGAGTGCCCGGGCCTCCGGATCATGGCCACGAGTCGAGAGGCCCTCGGCGTCGAGGGGGAGACCTCGTGGGTCGTCCCGCCGCTCTCGCTTCCCGCGTCGGCCGACCCGACCACCGCAGAGGGCATCGCGCACTCCGAGGCGGTACAGCTCTTCGTCGCGCGCGCGCAGGCCGCATTCCCGGGCTTCAATCTGACGGACGGCAACGCGCCCGCGGTGGCGCACGTGTGCCGCCAGCTGGACGGGATCCCGCTGGCCATCGAGCTCGCCGCGGCACGCATGAACGTGCTCCCCGTCGAGCACCTCGTCCGCAGGCTCGACGACGTCTTCGGGCTACTGACGAGCCGCAGCCGAACGACCATCGAGCGACACCGGACTCTGCGCGACGCGATCGCGTGGAGCCACGATCTCCTGGCCGAACACGAGCGGATCTTCTTCCGGCGCCTGGCGGTCTTCCGCGGAGGATTCACGCTCGAGGCCGCCGAAGGCGTGTGTCTGGGAAGCGCCGGTGAGGTCTTCGATGTCGTCACGGCGCTGGTCGAGAAGTCCCTCGTCCGATCCGAGGCGATCGGAGGGGAGGCCCGCTTCTCGCTACTCGAGCCCATCCGGCAATACGCATGGGAAAGGCTCGGGGAAGCCGGCGAGGCCGAGGAGCTCCGCAACCGCCACGCAGCCTACTTCGTCGCGCTCGCGGAGAGGGCCGAGCCCCACGTACGGGGCGGGACGCGAGGCACCGAGTGGATGGTCCGACTCGAGCGCGACCAGGGGAACCTCGGCGCGGCGGCGGAGTGGTGCGCCGAGGACCCCACGCGCGTCGAGCTGCAGCTGCGGCTCGACAGCGCCCTACTCTGGTTCTACTTCGCGCAGGGGTACTTCCGTGAGCCTCGGCGCAGGCTGACCGAGGCGCTCGCGCGCGCGGACGGTCTCTCGCGCCTCGTCTTGGGACGCGCGTACGTCGCGCTCGGCTACCAGGCGATCTGGCAGGGCGACTACGGCGCCGTTGCCGAGCCGCTGCAAAACGGGGTCGCGCTCTTGCGTCCCGAGTCCGATACGGACGCGCTCTCGTTCGCGCTCACCGGCCTCGGCACCGCCGTCGGTCTCGGGGGCGACGCCGCGGCGAGCTACGCGCTCTTCGACGAGGCACAGGCCCTGCTCGGCGGGTTGGAGGGAAGCAGCGAGCGAGGTTTCCCTGCCCTGCTGCTCTACGCGTTCGCGAGCTACTGGCGCGGAGTCGTCGCGCTCGCGCAGGGCGACACCGATCTTGCACGGTCGGCCCTCGAAGTCAGCTTGGCGGTCGCCCGTGACCTCGGAAACCACGCGAGCGGGGCGCATCCACGCACGGCCCTGGTCTTGGTCCTGACCCTCCAGGGAGCGCTCTATGAGGCGCGCGAGTGCCTGGTCGCGAGCCTC
Organism: Longimicrobiales bacterium; assembly: GCA_041579355.1. Classification (GTDB taxonomy): domain Bacteria; phylum Gemmatimonadota; class Gemmatimonadetes; order Longimicrobiales; family Gaopeijiaceae; genus UBA2982. The sequence goes on from JBFGFY010000025.1 coordinate 22,290, forward strand.
CCGGTGCACTCGGGAAACGACGACCGCTGGGGTGTGGCCGAGACACTGGAAGGGGCCGCGCATTTGGCGGCGGCCGAGGGTGAGCCCGCCCGCGCGGCCCGACTCCTGGGCGCGGCCGACGCGCTGCGCGAGTCGATCGGCCTGTTCCTGCCGCCTCAGCAGCATTCCCACAGGGCTCGCCTCACGAAGGCGATCAGGGCGAGCATCGGTGATCAGGAGCTCAAGCGCGCGTTCCGGGTCGGTCAGGAGCTTCCGCTCGAGGCGATCGTGCGCGAAGCCCTCGGCTCCGTGCCTTCGGTCGCCGGTCCGGCGCCGGCACCCCACGGGGTGTCCGCCGCGAGTGCCCCGGACGCGCCGATGGGGCATCCGCAACCCGCCGCGGTGGACGCCGCGCTCACGGTGCTGGCGCTCGGCCCGCTAGAGATCCGCGTGCACGGTGAAGCCCCGAGCTCGACCGAGTGGGGCTCGGCCAAGCCTCGGGAGCTTCTCCTCTACCTGCTCTGTCACCCCGACGGGGCGACCCGGGAGCAGATAGGGCAGGCTCTCTGGCCCGAGAGCCCGTCCGAGCGCGTGGTGAACAGCTTCCACGTCACGGTGCACCGGCTACGGAAGGCGCTTGGGGATGCGGGCTGGATCACGCGGGCGGGCGAGCGGTACGTCGTGGCCCCGGACCGGCGCGTCTTCTTCGACGCCGCCATCTTCGAGCGAGACGTGAAGGCGGCCCTTCGAAGGCTCCAGGCGGGTGACTCCGATCTCGAGAGCCTCCGTACGGCCCTCGACCTGCACCGGGGCGGTTTTCTGCAGGACGAGGTCGTCGGGGACTGGCACCTGGAGATCCGCGACCGGCTCCAGCGCGTCCACGTGGACGGCCTCCTCGCACTCGGCGCGCGTCTCTTCGGCGCGGGCGTGTACGGAGAGGCGGCCCAGGCCTACTGGCGCGTGATCGCGGACGACGACCTGCACGAAGAGGCCTACCGGCAGCTGATGCTCAGCCTCGCGCGCGCCGGGGATCGGTCGCAGGCGCTGCGCCTCTATCAACGCCTGTGCACGCTGCTCGACGAGGAGTTGGGCGCCCGTCCCGAGCCGCTCACCGTTGCGCTCTTCGAGCAGCTTCAGCAGCCCGGCGACCCGTAAGCGGGCTGTAAGAAGGCCTGAAAGGGCCGCCTCCTAGCTTCCCCCCGAGGTCGAACCCGCCGCACGCGGCGGGCTCCGACCCTTCCAGAACCGCGCCGTCATCCGACGGCCAAAAGGGGGGTCCATGACATCGAATACCTACCGTGCCGCGCCTGTCGAGCCCGGCTCGAGACACCTGTGGGGCATGGCGCTCTTGTTCCTGCTCACGCTCACCGCGTTCGCCGTGTCTCTCTTCGTGGCACACGACTCGGCGGCCGCACGAACCAACGTCCGGAGCCTCTATGGTCCTTCCGCTCGCATGGGGAACGGATTCATCCGGACATTCGTCCAGCTCGATGGGAGCGTGCCGCTCGAAGTGGGGGTGGCGATCAGCCGCGACGCGCTCGAAGCGCTGCCGGGGCCGCATGATTCCGGGGGCATCGAGATCGGGCCGCACCTCTTCGCCTTCGTGACGGTGCTCGACCTGCCCGAGCCGAATCCCACCCCCTACCGGAAGGTGGTTGTCGACTGGAACCCGGGAGGGCACGAGCCTCCGGGCATCTACGACACGCCGCATTTCGACTTCCACTTCAACATGATCTCGGAGGCCGAGCGGCTCGCGATCACTCCGGACGACCCCGACTTCGATGCGAAGGCGGAGCGGCACCCCTCCGAGGCGTACATGCCCGAGGGCTTCATGGCGATCCCGGGTGGCGTGCCGCTGATGGGCACGCATTGGATCGACCCGAACACGCCGGAGCTCAACGGGCAGCCGTTCACCCAGACGCTGATCTACGGAAGCTGGGACGGGAGGCTGATCTTCGTCGAGCCGATGATGACCAGAGCGTACCTGGAGGGACGTCCCGACTTCGAGGCCTCGCTGCCGCTGCCGCGGGCGGTGCAGGAGCCGGGGTACCACCCGTCCAGCTATGCGATCCGCTGGGACGAGGGTCTACAGGAGTGGCGGATCAGCCTCGGTGGGCTCGTGAAGCTGCACTAGCGGGACGAACAAGAACGAGGCGCGGCCGCCCCGTCGGCGGCCGC
>JBFGFY010000026.1:0-23784 GCA_041579355.1 Longimicrobiales bacterium
AGGAGACCCATCTGCGCGAAGAAGCTCGCCCGGTCGCGCGACATCGGGGCCCAGACGATGTTCTCCTCGTTCTTCCCCTTCACCTCGCGGACGATCTGGAAACCCCAGCGGTGCGGCTGCCCCGGCGCGGGCCGCGGGTAGCGCAGGCTCTTGAAGGGGATCGCCATCTCGGCGACGTACCCGTCGTCGACGATCCGCGCCGCGGTGTCGAAGAGCGTGTTCCACGAGCGATCAGCGTGCGGGATCGGGGTGCTTCCACCGCCCCGCCCCCCGCCACCGCCGCCGCGGCCGCCGAAGCCGCCACCACTCAATGACAGGATGCCGTCGCCCTGCACGCCGTAGCCGTTGACGTCGAAGTCGTAGCCGCGCTGCTGGTCGAGGAAGGTGTCGAGGTACACCGTCATGAGGTCGTCCATCATCGCGCGGTCCCGCTCGACGCGGTTTGCGCGCATGATGGACGGGTCCTTGTAGTGCACGTGGAAGGCGAAGTAGAGCTTGTCCGAGTCGTACGCGACGTACACGTCGGTCTCCTCGGTCGCCGGCGCGCCGTCGAGCGGCTGCTGCTGCGTCCAACCCGTGAGGCGGGCCGCCGTCTGCCAGACCGGATCGTCCAGCACGCCGTCGATGCGCGGCGGGTCGTCCGTGCGCGTGGGGGTCACGCGGGGGCGGCCCGGCACGAGGCCGAACGACTCGACGGGGGGAAGGGACCGGGCGGCGGGGCTGCCGGCTTCCGTGGCTTGCGGGGAGGTCGCCCGCGGGGGCGCCTCGGCGGGCTCCTGCGCCCGCGCGCTCGATCCGCCCAGGAGGCTGAGGGCGGCCAAGACGAGGGCGGTTCGGAGCAGGGCGTATCGACTCAAGACGACGAACCGGATCTTCGAGGATGGAGAGGGCGGAGCCGGGGCGGAGACCGGCGCCGCTCGTGAGGCTTCTTCATAGTGCCGCAGCGCGGCCGTCGTGAGAAGACACGCCCGCCTGGCAGGCTGTTGACCCGCCGCCCCGGCGGCCGTCCGGCTAGGGTCGTGACGTCAGCTGAAATCGCGGCCGAAGAAGAGGACGGCGACCACGATGGCCCCGACCGCGGCCGGTGCGACGTACCGGATGAAGAGGCGCCAGAAGCCGTAGCGGAACCAACTCGGCTCGTTCCCGTCGACCAGCTCCGCCTCCGTATCTTCACGCGTCATGAACCAACCGGCGGCGACGGTGATCGCCAGGCCACCCGTCGGCAGCATCCAGTTCGAGACGAAGTGGTCCGCAGTCTCGAACCATCCGGTCTTGCCCCCGAAGACCGCGAGCGTGGAGAAGAAGGGCACCCCGCTGAACGAGATCGCGGCGAAGATCGTGAAGACGAAGACCGCGGCCCCACAGAGAATCGTTGCGCGGTGCCGGTCGACTCCGCGTTCGTCGATCACGTAGCTCGCCACCACCTCGAGCAGGGAGATGGTCGACGTGAGCGCCGCGAGCGCCACGAGCACGTAGAACAGCGGCCCGAGAAGGCGTCCGAGGGGGACCTGCGTGTAGAACAGCTCGGGCAGCGAGATGAAGAGCATGCCTACCGTCGAGGCCCCGACCTGCTCCCGCATGCCCGTGACCGAGAAGATGACCGAGAACATGATCAGTGTGGCGGTGAGCGCGATGAGCGTGTCGAGCAGGACGATCATCGCCGAGGCCTTCACGATCGACTGCTTGCGGTCGATGTAGGAGCCGTAGGTCACCATCGCGCCCATGCCGAGCGACAGCGTGAAGAACGAGTGACCGAGCGCCTCCAGCACGCTCGCGGGCTCGAGCTCCGCGAAGTTCGGCCGGAAGACGAAGGTGAGCGCCTCCCCCGCGCCGCTCATGCGGAGCGCGCTCACCAGCATGAGGATCAGGATGCCGAAGAGGATCGGGAGAAAGATCCGCGCGACCCGCTCGATGCCCTTTTGCACCCCGAAGTAGACCACGCCGACGGTGGCGACCGAGAAGGCGAGGGAGAGTCCGAGCTGCAGGCCCGCGTTCGAGACCTGCTCACCGAAGAGGTCGCCGGTCGACAGCCCCGCCGGGAAGCCGGTCAGCGTCCACTGAGCCGTGCGCGCGAAGTAGAACAGCGACCACCCCGCGATCACCGTGTAGTAGCTCAGCAGGATGAAGCCGCAGAGCACGCCCCAGGCACCGACGATCCCCCACGCCGGGCCCACGGCGTCCTTCAGCGCTCCGACCACGCTCTTCTGCGTCTTCCGGCCGATCAGGAGCTCGGCCATCATGATCGGTAACCCGACCGCGGCGATGCACATGAGATAGACGAGCACGAACGCGCCGCCGTCGTTCTCGAACGTGATGAACGGGAACTTCCACAGGTTCCCGAGCCCGATCGCGCTCCCCGTGGCCGCGAGGACGAGACCGACGTTCGAGCTCCAATGTGCGCGCGGCTCCTGCATGCGATCCGCTCCGGTGCTTGGCTCGTAGGAGGTGGGCGCGAGCCGCCCGACGGCCCAACATATTCCGTGCGTTGGTCCCCCAACAGGCGGTTGTGTACACTAACCGAGCCTCCACTCCGTCCCTCCAGCCCGGCCCCTCGCCATGAGCCGTACCAACACAGCTTGGGTCGCCGCCTTGATCGCGACCGCCGCGTGCGGGAGCGGTGACGTCACGCGCGGGGAGGCACCGTTCCGCGCCGCGCTGCTCACGGCCGGTCCCGTGAGCGACGCGGGCTGGTATGCGGGGGCGTACGAAGGGCTGCTCCTTCTGCGCGACTCGCTCGGGGCGGCCGTCAGCCACCAGCAGACGCGCACGCCGGCGGAGTTCGACGAGGCCTTCCTCTCCTATGCCTCGTCCGGCTACGACCTGATCTTCGCACACGGCTTCGAGTACCAGGACGCGGCGATCCGCGCCGGTCAGCGATTCCCGGAGACGACGATCGTCGTCTCGGGGGGCGGGCGGTTCGCGGCCAACGTGGTGCCGCTGGTCTTCGAGCTCGAGGAGGGGAGCTACCTCGCGGGGATGCTCGCCGCGGGCATGAGCCGTTCGGGCACGGTCGGTATGGTCGGTGGAGTCCGCATCCCGCCGGTCGAGGGCACCTTCCGGGCCTTCGAGGCCGGGGCCCGAGCGGTGAACCCCGCGGTCCGCGTCCTGGAATCGTTCACCGGCAGCTGGGACGACGTCGCTGCCGCCAAGGAGGCGGCCGTGGCGCAGCTCAGCCGCGGGGCGGACGTCCTCATCCACAACGTCGATGCGGCGTCCTTCGGCGTCTTCCAGGCCGTGCGCGAAGCGCGTGCGTCAGGGCGCGAAACCTGGGCCCTGGGCATGAACCGCGACCAGAACGACGTGGCGCCGGACGTAATCCTCGGCAGCGCGGTCATCCGCATCGCCGACGCCTTCCTCGAGGTGGCCCTCGCCCGGCTAGCGGGAGAGCTCGGAGGGCGCCCCATCTACGCCGGGCACGGCGAAGGTGTCATCGACTTCGTGCTCAACCCGGCCCTCAGCGACCGGGTCCCCGCGGAGCTGGTCGCGGCGATCGACGCGGCTCGGCGGAGGATCGGAGCGGGAGAGCTCGCGGTGCCGCGGGTGCCGTTCGTGGAGGGGGAGCCGGGCGTTCGGTGAACGGCCCCCCCGCCGGGCAGCGGACGAGCGCCCGGCTCGCGGGCGTGCGGCGGAGCTTCGGACCCGTGGTGGCGCTCTCCGGGGCCGATCTCGAGGTGCGCGCGGGCGAGGTCCACGCGGTGCTGGGAGAGAACGGGGCCGGCAAGAGCACCCTTCTCGGCATCCTCGGTGGCATGCTGCGCCCGGACGCCGGCGTGGTCGAGATCGCGGGCGCACCGGTCGAGCTGCGCAGCCCGCGCGACGCTTGGATGCACGGCGTCGGCCTCGTGCATCAGCACTTCACGCTCGTACCGGCACTCACGGTCCTCGAGAATCTTGCCCTGGGGATGAGGGAAGCCGGGGAGTGGCGCCTCGATCTCGAGCGCGTGCGCACGAGCGCGGAGAAGCTGGCGCGGCGGACCGGCCTAGAGGTGCCGTTCGACGTCGCCGTCGAGCGATTGGGTGTCGGGGAGCGGCAGCGCGTGGAGATCCTGAAGGCGCTCCTCCGTAACCCACCCCTGCTGGCGCTCGACGAGCCGACTGCGGTGCTCTCACCGTCGGAGGTCATGTCGCTGTTCGCGCTGTTGCGCGAGCTCGCGGCCGAGGGCCGCGCCGTCGTGCTCGTGGCGCACAAGATCGACGAGGTGCTTTCGGTCGCCGATCGGGTCACGGTCTTACGCGAGGGGCGCACGACGCTCACCGCTTCGCGGGAGGGCGTCGACGGACCCACGCTGGTGCAGGCCATGGTCGGCAGAGATGTCCGGGACGCCGCGGCGGTCGGGTTGGGTGGCGGTGGCGACGGTCGGGCGCGCGTGCGCGGAGAGGCGGTTCTCTCCTTGGACGGAGTGCGGGCAGCGGGTCCGTCCGGGAGGGTCTCCTTGGACGGCGTGGACCTCGTCGTGCACCGCGGAGAGCTCGTCGGGGTCGCGGGTGTCGAGGGGAACGGTCAGAGGGAGCTCGCCCTCCTGCTCTCGGGCCGGCTGGCGCCGGAAGCGGGCTCGGCGCGCATCCCGACGGGCATCGGCTTCGTGCCGCAGGACCGCACGCGGGAGGGCCTCGTCGCCGACTTCGACCTGATCGAGAACGTGGCGCTCGCCCATCACGACGATCCGCTGTTCGCGAGAGGTCCGTTCCTTCGTTGGGATGCGGTGCGGGAGCGCGCCGAGTCCGTGCGCGCGCGCTTCGGCGTGCGCGCTGCTTCGCTCGAGGTAGCGGCCCGCACGCTGTCAGGAGGGAACCAGCAACGGCTCGTGGTGGGGCGCGAGCTCCAGCGCGCGACGGACCTGCTCGTCGCCGAGAACCCCACACGCGGGCTCGACGTGGCGGCGACGGCCTTCGTGCACGAAGAGCTGCGCCGACTCGTGAGTACTCCGGACGGGCCCGGCGTCGTGCTCTTGTCCACCGATCTCGACGAAGTGCTCTCGCTCTCGGACCGCGTGCTCGTGATGACGCGAGGCCGACTCGTGGCCGTGGACCCCGGGCGTCGGACGCGTGAGGGTGTGGGCGCGCTCATGCTCGCTGGGCGCGGCGCCGACGCCTAGCGTGCGGCTCCTCATGCGGCTCGCTCCGATGGGTGCGGCCCTGCTCGCGACCGCCGGCCTGAGTGCGATCCTCCTCGCACTTGGCGGCTACGATCCGCTCCGCGCTGGCCGCGCCCTCTTCGGCGGCGCGTTCGGCAGCCCGGACGTGCTCCTGTCGATCACCCTCGTACGCTCGGTTCCGCTCATCCTGACCGGGCTCGCGGTGGCGCTCGCGTTCCGGGCCGGCGTTTGGAACATCGGAGCCGAGGGACAACTCTACGCGGGCGCGATCGCCGCGGTGTGGGTGGGGCTCGCCGTGGAAGGGGCGCCGGCGTGGATCGCCGTGCCCGGTGTCATGCTCGCGGCCGCCTCGGCCGGCGCGCTCTGGGCCCTGCTTCCCGCGTGGATGAAGTTGCGACTGGGCGTCGGCGAGGTCATCACCACGATCCTCATGAACTTCGTGGGCATCTACCTTGCGGCGTGGATCGTGCACGGCCCGCTCCAGGAGTCGCGTGGCGTCTTTCCGCAGACCGAGGCCATCGCGACCTCGGCCCGGCTCCCCATGCTGCTTCCCGGGACCCGTCTGCACCTGGGGTTCGCGCTCGCCGTGGTGCTCGCCGCCGGACTCGCGGTGCTGCTGCGGGGCACCCGCTTCGGGTTCCGTGTGCGCGCGGTAGGTGCGTCGAGCGAGGCTGCCCGGGCCGCGGGTCGTATCGACGCTCCCAGGGTCGTCCTGATCGCCTTTCTCGGCTCCGGAGCGCTCGCCGGGCTCGCCGGCGGCGTGGAGGTCGCGGGGGTGACGCACGCGCTCTACGAGGGGCTTTCGCCGGGGTGGGGGTACACCGCGATCGCCGTGGCGCTGCTCGCTGGCCTCGATCCGCTCGGGGTGCTCGCGACCGGGCTGCTCTTCGGAGGGCTTCAGGCGGGAGCGGGTGCCATGCAGCGCGACGCGGGCATCCCCGCCGTCTGGGTGATCGTCGTGGAGGCGCTCATCATCCTCGCCGTGCTGGCGGTGGATCAGCTCAGCCGCCGCAACCGGGCGGATGCCGGTGAGCCCGCGCGGTCGATCGACGGACCGCCGCTGGCGTCCGGAGCGGGGGGCGATGTCTGAGGTCGAGCTCGTCCTCTTCCTGGAGGCGTCCGTGCGGCTCGGCGTGCCGCTCGCGCTCGCGGCGATGGGCGAGGCGATGACTGAGCGAAGCGGCGTCATCAACATCGGCCTCGAGGGCTCTCTCATCGCCGGGGCGCTCGGCGGCGCGCTCGGCGCGCTCGCCGCCGGGAGCGCGGGCCTGGGGGTGGTCACCGGTGCGGCCGCGGGAATCGCCCTGGCGCTCGTGTTCGCCGCGTTCGCGGTGGGCCTCGGCACGGACCAGATCATCACCGGCACGGCGGTCACCCTCGCGGGCCTCGGCCTGACGGGCGCCGTCTACCAGGCCCGCTTCGGCGCGACGGGCACGGCGCTCACGCTTCCCACGCTCGCGCCACTGCCGCTCCCCGGCCTCTCGCAGATCCCCTGGGTGGGCAGCGCGCTCTTCTCGCAGGCACCCACCGCCTACCTCGCATACCTGCTGGCGCCCGCACTCTGGTACTTCCTGTACCGGACGCCCTGGGGGCTCGAGCTGCGCGCGGTGGGTGAGCAGCCCGACGCGGCGCAGGCCGCCGGCGTGCGTGTGCTTCGGGTGCGTTTCCTGGCGACGCTGTTCGGCGGGGCCCTCGCCGGCATCGCAGGCGCACACCTGGCGCTCGCGCACGCAGGTACCTTCGCGGAGAACATGAGCGCCGGGCGTGGCTTCATCGCGATCGCGGTCGTGGTATTGGGCCGCTGGAACCCGGTGCTCGTGCTGCTCGCCGCGCTTTTGTTCGGTGCGGCCTCGGCGTTCCAGTTCTTCCTTCAGGCACTCGGCCTCGACGCGCCCTACCAGCTCTTCCTGGCGCTCCCCTACCTGCTCACCCTCGCTGCGCTCGCCGGCTGGGTCGGCCGCTCGCGGGCCCCGGCAGCGCTGGCGCTACCCTGGCCGAAGGTGCGCTGACCGCTACTCGGGCCGCCCGAGCCTGTGCAGCATGTCGCGGAAAGCGCGGCTCCCCTCGCAGGTAGTCGAGCGCGAGTGCGTGTGCCCGGGGATCGAGCAGTCGGCTGGCCCCGGGTGTCCTCTTGGGAGGTTCCCTCGGTATGTTGCGGGCCGGAGGTGGCAGGCGTAGAGGCCGAGGCAGAGGAGGGGGGTTCGGCACATGACACGACGTCGACGGTGGCCGGTGGCAGCTTGCGCCCTCGCGCTCCTCTTGGCGCATTCCGCCCCTTCTCCGGCCGACGCTCAGTCGCTCGAGGGCACCGGCCTCGTGCCCGTCGGCCTCCTGCTGCGTCAGATGGACGGCGTGAAGCGCGTCCTGATGATTGGGGCGCACCCCGACGACGAGGACACGAGCCTGCTCACGACGCTTGCGCGGGGGTGGGGTGCCGAGACCGCCTACCTCTCCCTCACGCGCGGGGACGGTGGGCAGAACGTCATCGGTCCCGAGCTCTGGGAAGGACTCGGCATCGTGCGCACGGGCGAGCTCGAGGCCGCACGAAGGCTCGACGGCGGGCTCCAGTTCTTCACCCGCGCCTTCGACTACGGCTTCTCCAAGTCGGCGGACGAGGCCCTGACCTTCTGGCCGCACGAAGAGCTTCTGGCTGACGTCGTGTGGACCATCCGGTCCTTCCGCCCGCACGTCGTCGTCTCGGTGTGGAGCGGGACCCCACGCGACGGGCACGGGCAGCACCAGGCGTCGGGCATCCTCGCCCGCGAAGCGTTCGAGGCCGCGGGCGACCCGGCGCGCTTTCCCGAGCAGCTCGGCCTCGGCGTAGAGGCTTGGTCGCCCGCGAAGCTGTACGTCTCCGACCGGTTCGGGGGATTCGGGGGTCGGGGGGGCGGGCCCGGCGCCGCCTCCCTCCCCATCGAGACGGGTCGCCTCGACCCGCTGCTCGGCCGCTCCCTCTTCCAGCTCTCGATGGAGAGCCGGAGCCAGCACCGCTCGCAGGACATGGGCGCGCCGCAGCCTCCCGGGCCGCGCGAGACGGGGGTCACTTTGGCCGCGAGCCGCGTCCCGGAAGGCGACGGGGGGTTCTTCGCGGGGATCGACACCACGCTTGTCGGCCCCGTCGAGAGGCTGCCCGACGTGGACGCGTCGGGAGCGGCGAGCGAGATGGGGACCTTCCGCGCTGTCGGCCGGCTGAACGCCTATCGGGCGGCGCTCGTGCAGGCGCGTGCCCAGTTCGGGCTCGATCCCTTCACGGTCGTGGACGAGCTCGCGACGGGCCTCGCGGCGCTGCGCGACGCGCGCGAGGCGTTGGGCCCGTTGGCCGACACCGAAGTGCGCGGCGTGCTCGACAGCCGGGAGAAGCTCGTCACCCAGGCGTTCGCCGCGGCGGCCGGAATCGTTCTAGACGTGCAGTCGGTGGACGACCTCCTGGTGCCCGGGCAGACCGTGGAGGTGACGGTCTCGCTCTGGAACGGCGGCGCGGTGACGCTGCGCGCTCCCGAGCTGGCGCTCGCCGTGCCGGACGGATGGTCGGTGTCGGAGACTCACGTGACGGGCGTGAGCGCCGGGCGGGCCGTCGCGCCGGGCTCACTCGCGACGTGGGTCTTCGCGGTCCGCGTGCCGGCCGACGCCCAGCCTTCGCGGCTCTATTACCTGCGTGAAGCCCGGGACGGCGCCTGGTACAACTGGCCGGACGACCCCGCCGTCTGGGGGCTCCCGCGGGATCCGGCGCCGGTTACGGCGTCCATCACCTTCGTCGCCGAGATCCCCGGCGGCACACTCGAGCGCCCGCGCATCGAGCTGGCCCGCCCCTGGCGCTTCGTGGACGTGGACCCCACGCGCGGAGAATTCACCAAGGCCGTGCTCGTGGTCCCGGCGATTTCGGCACGTGTGTCCCCGGCGAGCCTCGTTTGGCCGCGTGGCCGAAGTGAGGCACGCCCGCTCTCCGTGGTGCTGCGGAGTGAAAGCGACGGAGGCAGCCGGGGTGAGCTGACCGTGCGCGCACCAACGGGTTGGGCGGTGAGCCCCGCCACCCGGCAGTTCGAGCTCGAGGGCTCCGGCTCGGAGCGCACGCTTTCCTTCGACCTGCGCCCGACGGGGGAGCCGACGACCGGCCAGCATCGCATCCAGTTCGAGGCCCGCACGGCCGACGGGCGCGTCTACCGCGAGGGGTACGCCCTCATCGACTACGATCACGTAGAGCGTGCGGCGATCTACGCTCCCGCCGAGGCCGTAATCACGGTTCTACCGGTAGCGGTCGCGGAGGGACTGCGGATCGGCTACGTGATGGGCTCGGGGGACGACGGCCCGGAGGCGATCCGCCAGCTCGGACTGCCCGTGGAGCTGCTCGCCGAGGACGCAGTACGGGAGGGGCGCTTCGACCGCTTCACGACGATCGTGCTCGGGGTGCGAGCCTACGAGACCCGCTCCGACCTGCGTGCTGCGAGCGCACAGCTGCTCGACTTCGTTCGCCGCGGCGGCGTCGTGATCGCTCAGTACAACCGGGGGCCCCTGGGCACGCTCGCGCCCCTCCCACTCGATGTCGGCCGCGGCGCGCCGCGTGTGGCCGACGAGACCGCACCGGTACGGATCCTGGCCCCGAGCTCACCCGTCTTCACGACGCCGAACCGGATCGACGCGCGGGACTTCGAGGGATGGGTCCAGGAGCGGGGCCTCTACTTCGCCTCCGAGTGGGACGCGGGCTACGTGCCGCTGCTGGAGATGAACGACGCGGGGGAGGAACCGGCGCGCGGCTCCCTGCTCGCGGCTCCGGCCGGGGAGGGTGTCTTCGTGTACACGGGGCTCTCCTTCTTCCGCCAGTGGTCGGAGGGGGTGCCAGGCGCGTACCGGCTATTCGCCAACCTTCTGTCCCTCGATCCCGCCGCGTTCCGGGCTACCGCGGCCGCGCGCTGACAGGCTCCCGCTCGCTTCAGCCGGCGGTCGGCGCCCGGCGGAGCAGGCTCAGAAGCACCCCCACGGCGAGAACGACCACGGCGCCGATCACGTTCTGCCAGAGGTAGGCGACGCCGGTCCCGAAGTTCACGAAGCCCACGACGGTCATGCCGGCGATCAGCCCCACGAACGCGCCCCATCCGCGGGCCCAGGGCACCATCGCCAGCAGGAAGACACCGAGGATGGAGCCGTAGAAGAACGACCCGAACTGGTTCACCACCTCGATGAGAGAGCCGAGCGTCGCGGCGTATGTCGCGACGATGCACGCGAAGATGCCCCAGAAGGCCGTCGCGCCGCGGGAGACCCTCAAGAAGTGGGCGTCGGTCCCCTCCGGGCGCACCCAGCGCCGGTAGAAGTCGATGACGCTCGCCGTGGCGAGCGCGTTCAGCTCGGCGGCGATGCTCGACATGGCGGCCGCGAGCACGCCCGCAATGAAGAGGCCGGCGAGCCCAATGGGCAGCTCCGAGAGCACGAAGCGCGGCACGATGTAGTTCACGTCGCCCGTGGCCTCTCCCGTCACGTCGCCGGCGAGCGCGAGCGCCTCGCCCCTGATCGCCTGCACGTCCGCCTCGCGGGCCCGGAACGCGTCCATGGCAGTCGGGCGGGCGGCGGCGTCCGCGTCGGCGACCGCGAGGGCGGCGGCCTCGCGGAGCGTGAACGCCTCACCGTAACGCCCCTGCAGCGCCGCATAGTCGGCACCTCGTGCGGCGACCACCGCGGTCTCGTGCGCCGGGTTGTAGAGGAGGGGTGGCCGCACGAACTGGTAGTAGACGAAGACGCCGACACCGACGAGCAGCACGAGGGCCTGGAGGGGGATCTTCCAGTAGGCGCTCATGAGGAGCGAGCTCTTCGCTTCGTCGACCGAGCGCGCTGTCAGGTAACGCTGCACCTGGCTCTGATCGGTGCCGAAGTACGAGAGCATCAGGAAGGTGCCGCCGATGACGCCCGACCAGAAGGTGTACGTCTCGTTCATATCGAACGAGAAGTCGAACGCCTGGAGCCTCCCCGTCGACCCCGCGATGCGCAGCGCCTCGTCCGGGCTCACGGGCATCTGCACGATGAGCACGGCCATGACCGCGATCAGGGCGACGACGATGAGCACCATCTGCTTCACGTCGGCCCAAGCTACGGCCTGCACGCCCCCGATCATCGTGTAGATCACGGTCGGGATGCCGATGAGCGCGACGCTCCACAACACGGGAAGGCCGAAGATCGCGCTGAAGACGACGGCGGGTGCGGCGAGGATCGTGCCGCACGACATCCCCCGCGAGAGGAGGAAGAGGAAGGCCGTGAGCGAGCGCGTCTTGGCGTCGAAGCGGCGCTCCAGGTACTCGTACGCGGTGTAGACGCCCGAGCCGTGCAGGAGCGGCACGAGCGTGACACCGAGGATCACCATCGCGATCGGAAGCCCGAGGTAGATCTGCACGAAGCGGATGCCGTCGGTCGCCCCCTGGCCGGTCGTGCCGATCATGGTGACCGCGGAGAGCTGCGTTGCCATCACGCTCAGGCCCACGACCCACCACGACAGGCTCTTGTTGGCCACGAAGTAACCGGAGATCGTGTCGGTGTCCTTCGACCTGCGGACGCCGTCGACGACCACGTACACGAGGTACGCGACGACGATCGCCCAGTTGATCCAGTGCATCGGCTAGGGCCGCACGTTGTAGACGGCCTGGAGTAGGCCGAGCAACGTCAGGGCGACCACCTGCACCACGAGCACACGCACGAGCGTCGTGCGGAATCGGGAGCGGCTCGGGGTCGGTGCGTCTGCTTGTGACGGGGTCTGCGTCATGTCTGCTCGAGACGGTCGGGAGGCAGCGCCAAGCTCCCTAGGGAGTGGGCCGGGCGCAACCGGCCGGGTGGAGGCAGGTTCGGCGTCTGCGCCTGGGACCTTCGTTTCGAGGGCGTGCGCGACGATCCTGGATTCCGTAGACTCGTCGAGGGTGACCTGGGGCTGTGTGTGCCGGTGACGGTGGCCGCGACCACACCCGCCACGGGGTGATCCTCGGGTCGCCCACACGACCCGACGCATGGGGGATTCATGACCGACATCGCCGGTCTCCAGGCTTCACTCGAAGCCGACCTGAAGGGTGAAATCCTTCGCATGTACGAGGAGGTCGCCGAGCAACCCGACGGAGACTTCCACTTCTATCACGGCCGGGAGGCCGCCGAGCTCTTCGAGTACGACGAGGAGCTCTTGGATCGCGCGCCCGAGAGCGCGGTGGCGTCGTTTGCCGGCGTGGGCAACCCGCACCTGCGGAGCGAGCTGCAGCCGGGCGAGACCGTGCTCGATCTGGGGAGTGGAGCGGGACTCGACGCGATCCTGTCGGCGTGGAGCGTAGGGCCGACGGGGAAGGTGATCGGACTCGATCTCAACCCGGCCATGTGCCGTCGCGCGCAGGCGAACGCCGACCTCTCCGAGACGGCCTTCGAGTGCCGCGAAGGGCGCATGGAGTCGATACCGCTCGACGACGCGAGTGTCGACGTCGTCATCTCGAACGGCGTGATCAACCTCTCCTTCCAGAAGCGGAAAGTCATCCGCGAGATCTTCCGGGTGTTGAAGCCCGGCGGACGCATCTCGATCACCGACATCGTGAGCGCGAAGCCGCTCTCGCAGAAGATCGTCAGCGACCCGAAGCTCTGGGCCTCCTGAATCGGAGGCGCTCTCCCGGAGGGAGAGTTGTTCGCGCTGCTAGAGGGCGCGGGTTTCGGGAAGGTCAAGTCGGTCGTCGTGCCGCGCTTCCGCTTCCGCCACCAGTCGACGCAGAACGCCGCCGAAGCCTACGGCGTGAAGGCGGTGCTCATGACGGGGCGGAAGCCCGACTGACGGGGCGGTTCGTGTGTCGCACGGACACTGGGACGACGCGTATCGCCGCCGGCGCGGCGAGGACCTGAGCTGGTACCAAGACCGGCCCTCGCTCTCCCTGGAGCTCATCGAGGCCACCGAAGTCGACCGCGACGCCGGCATCCTCGACGTGGGTGGCGGCAGCTCCCTGCTCGTCGACCACCTCCTGGAGGCCGGCTACCGGCGGCTCGGTGTGCTCGACGTGTCGGCCGTCGCGCTCGACCTCGCCCAGGCGCGGTTGGGAGAACGGGGGAGGGCCGTGGAGTGGATCCACGGGAACCTCCTCGACTACCGAGCGGTCGAGCCCTGGGCGGTGTGGCACGACCGGGCGGTGCTTCACTTCCTGGTGGACGCGGAGGACAGGGTCCGTTATCGGCAGGTGCTCGAGAGGTCCGTTGCTCCGGGCGGCCACGTGATCGTGGCGACGTTCGGGCCGGACGGGCCTGAGCGCTGCAGCGGGCTCCCGACGCTCCGCTTCACACCCGAGCAGATCGCCGCCGAGGTCGGGCCGGGCTTCGGGCTCCAGGAGAATCGTGTGGAGAAGCACGTAACGCCGGCGGGCGCCGTGCAGCAGTTCGTGTACGCGAGGCTCCGGCGAAGCTGAAGAGCGGCGCTCAGTCGCCGAGGCAGATCCCCATGGCGCGTGCAGTCCCGACCACGTCCCCTTCGAGCGGGACGTGCTTCGTCTCCGCGATCGCCTCGGCGAGGGGGACCGCCAGCACCTCGGGCGGATCGAGCGCGACCATGCAGCCGAACGAGCCTTCGGCCACCAGGCGTACCGCCGCCGTACCGAACCTCAGCGCGAGCAGACGATCGTACGCGTTCGGACCGCCACCCCGCTGCAGGTGGCCGAGCACCAGGGAGCGCGTCTCACGCCCCGTGCGCGCCGCGATCGCCTCTGCGACGACCTCGGCCATGCCGCCGAGGCGTCTCTGTCCATCGCCTTTCTGCTTGAACAGCGGCTCGCCTCCGACCGGGAATGCGCCCTCGGCCACCACGACGATCGCGAAGTTACGTCCGGCCGCGTAACGGTCCTCAATCTTCCGGCACACCGAGTCCATGTCGTACGGGATCTCGGGAATGAGGATCACGTCCGCGGTGCCCGCGAGGCCTGCGTAGAGCGCGATCCACCCCGCGTGCCTCCCCATCAGCTCCACCACCATGACGCGCTCGTGTGCCTCGGCCGTGGAGTGGAGCTTGTCGAGGGCGTCGGTCGCGGTCTCGACGGCGGTGATGAAGCCGAAAGTCAGGGTGGTGGCTGCGAGGTCGTTGTCGATCGTCTTGGGGACGCCGACGACCTTGAGCCCCTTCTCCGCCAGGCTGTGCGCGATGGCCAACGACCCGTCCCCGCCGATCGCGATGAGCGTATCGATTTCGTGCCTCGCGAGCGCCTCCAACACCTCGTCGCTGCGGTCGACATACGTGACGGTGCCGTCGGCCGCGGTCACGGGCCAGCGAAGCGGATTGCCGCGATTGGTGGTCCCGAGAATGGTGCCGCCCTGGTGCGTGATGCCGCGCACTGACCTGCGATCGAGCCGCTCGACGCCACCCTCCTCGAAGAGCCCGTCGTAGCTGTCGCGGATGCCGTAGACCTCCCAGCCGAGTCCCTCGGCCGAGAGCACGACCGCGCGAATGACCGCGTTGAGGCCGGGGGCATCACCGCCCCCAGTATTGACGGCGATCCTTCGGATCAGAACGACGCCCGAAGCGTGCCCGTGAACTCCATCCCGAACACGCCGACGCCTTCCCCCACCGAGGACTTGATCGAGCCGAGGAGCACACGGGCCTTCGGGAAGAAGTCGTACCCGCCGAACACCCGCATCGGAAGGTCACCGCCGAACGCGGCGATCCAGCCGGAGCCCTCGTCGGAGCCCCCCGAGTCCTCACGCGTCTGTAGCTTGAAGTCGACGTGGGGCCGGAAGACGTAACCGCCTCCGATTCCCACGGCGCCGATCACGCCGACCAGCGCGAGGTTCTGACTCGGGGTCTCGACGTTCGTGAACCCCTGGCTCGCGCCCTGGCTGTCCAGGACCTCGAGCGTCAGGTCCCCGTTCTGTCTCACGAGGTCCGCGGCGTAGACGGTCCAGACGCCGGCGCCCATCCGCCAAGCGTACGTTGCGTCGAAGCGAAACCGGTTGCCGGCCTTGAAGAGGTTGCGACCGTCGGCCTGATCATCGGAGTAGTTGATGAACGACGCCCCGAACGTCAGCGTGCTGTTGCCGAAGTTCCGGTCGACGCCGACGCGAATGCGGGCCTCGTTGCCCGGCTGGTACTCGAGCTCTTCCTGCTCCGCGCTCGGCTTGAACTGCCCGCGTACCGAATAGGCTGCGGCGAGCCCGAGGCCGAAGTTGCCGGCGGCTCGTGCCACGGCGACCGACGAGGTGAGGGCGAGCCCTCGCCCCCACGTGGCCTCGCGGAAGCCCAGCAGATCGGTGGAGAGCAGCGAAGCGACGATCGCCTCCTCGCTGTCGTGCTTTGAGTTGCCGGTCGGCAGGTTGGCGCCGAGGGTAACGAGCGCCCAGGGCGTCGCTTGGTAGGCGGCCCGTAGGCCCGTGTCCACCGGTCCCGAGAGGGAGAGCTGCGAGCCTGCCCGCTCGATCCTGCCCTCGGCCCATGCTCCCGACAGGTCGAACGTGAGCGCATCCGTCGCGACGTACCGTACGCCCACAGGAATCATGAGGAGCTGGGCTGCTTCGGCCCCGAGACCATCCTCGAATGCGTATCCGAGGTAGTCGATGCCTCCGCCCGCCACCCACTGCTGCGCGCCGAGCGGTGCGGCCACGACCAGCGCCAAGATGAGCGTGCCTCCGAGCGGGCCGCGGCTGCGCGCGGCGCTCATGGCTGGCCCCCGGGACGTTGAATGATGATGCGGATCTGAGCCTGTGCGGTTCCGGGCACCGTCTCCTGACCCTGTGATTCCTGCACCGGGTCACGATTCGTCGTCGTCTGCGTGGTCGTCTGCGTGGTGCCCTGCTGAGTCGAGCCGAGGTTCAGGGTTCCACCGGTGGGGGTCGGCGCCACACCCTCGGTCACGTTCGTGAGCGTTCCCCCGATCACCGGCCCGGTGCTCTGCGCCACGGTCGCACCCGTCGTGATGGCGGCCGGGGGAGCCAGGACGCCGACGCCGAATTCGCCGGTCGTGGCGGCGAGCCCGGTGAGGTCCGCGGTGGACGTGGCGCTGGCCTCGAGGAGGTTCTGGGTCTCGAGCATGGCCGCTTCGCGTGCGGCGAAGCTGCTCGGGTCGAGGCTCACCGACAGGGCGAACTCCGCCTGGGCGGCCTCGTAGTTGCCACGGTCGAGCTCGCGAAGTCCCCGTCCGTACGCGAGGAACGCGAGCACGTTGCTCATGCGGTTCTCGAGAATCGCCTGCTCTTCGGCGGGCGTGAGCTCGACACCGAGCACCTCTCGGATCGTGCGGATGACGATCTGCTTCTCCATGTCGAAGAGACTCTCGAGCAGCGCTCTCTCCGTGAGCTCGCCGGCGGACTGGGTGCTCGGCACGTTGAGCACGTCGGCGTCCGTCTGGAGCTCCTCCTGGGCGAGCGTCGTGAGCACGCCCTGGAAGACGTGCTCGGCCCGCAGCATGCGGCCGGCCCGCGCACCCGTCGTCGGCTCTGCGTAACCGGAGGAGGTGAGCGCCATCTCGTCGAGCAGCGCCTGGATCTGCGCCCGCTCCAGGACCACGAGAGCGTTCGAGACGGCGAAGTCGGTCGTCATCATGTCCGACAGCGCGTAGATGAGCGGCTCGAGGTCCGAGCGGTCGGAGTTGAACGCTAACGGCAAGACTGCGACCGAGCGCACCGTGATGTTCGCGCCGCCGGCGAGCTGCGCCTCCTGGGCCAGCGCCTGCTGGGCCTGTGCGCGCAGCAGGTTTCTGCCGATGAGCGTGAGGCGCTTCCGCACCTCGTTCACCGCCTCGGACGAGGCTCCCTCGGAGAGGTACCGGGTGTAGGCGTCCCGCGCGGCCGTCCAGTCCTGGAGCTCCTCGTTCGCCATGCCGAGGTACAGGAACGCCGCGCCCGAGTTGTTGCCGGCTTCAACGGCATCCTCGAGCGACGTCCTGGCCGCCTCGTACTCCCCGGCCTCGAACTGGGCCATGCCCAGCTGCACCTGCAGGTTCGTGTCCCCCGGGCGGGCCGCCACCTCCTGCTCCAGCCGAGGGATGTCGGCGGGGCCGACGTCGGGTAGTCCGGCCGCACAGGCGGACATCCCCAGGGCGGCGACGAAGGTGGCTAGGCGCCTCGCGAGAAGCGAGGGACGGAGCGTCATGGCGGGCTCCTTGGGAGCACGGGAGATCGCGAGACAAAAGGCGGGGAACGCGGTAGGAGTGCCCTACTCGCTTCCCCGCGAGCACCACCTTAAACTATAGAGTGTGGCTGAAGGGCGGGCAAAGGAATTCTTCCCCGGCGCCCGCCTTTTTCGCCTCCGAACGATGGCACGCACGGGGTGTAGCACCCCGTGATGAAGGAGCACGCCCCCATGAAGCGAGCGGTGGTCCTGTTGGCCGTCCTCTCGACGGCCGTGGTGAGCGTGCACCCTCGCCACGTTTCGGCTCAGGATCTTCCTCGAGTCGCCGTGCTGGACTTCACGGGCTTCATGATGGGCGACGGCAACGCGGCCGTCAGTCTCGGCAAGGCCATCGCCGCCATGCTCGTGACCGAATTCAGCGGCCGTGAGGGCATCCAGGTCGTCGAGCGCTCGCAGCTCAACGACATGCTGCGCGAGCAGGACCTGGCCCTCTCGGGTCGTCTCGACGAGTCGAGTGCGGTGGAGATCGGCAGGCTCCTCGGTGTCCAGTACGTGGTCACCGGGCAAGCTACGGACATCGTCGGCAACCTCCGCATGGATATCCGGGCCATCGACGTCGAGACGTCGGAGATCGTCGCGGTGCTCAAGATGTCCAACCGGACCACAGAGCTGCTCACGGTGGTCGTCGCGCTCGCGGACGAGTTCGGCGCGCAGCTGAACCTCGTTCCGCCGTCGCGAAGGGCGGCCGTCGAGTCGATCCCGGTTCCCGCTACGATCGCGTTCAGCCGGGCCGTGGACCTCGAAGACCGTGGCGAGACGGCCCGCGCGATTGAATTCTACGAAAGGACGCTCGAGCTGCATCCGACCCACAGGGACGCACGGCTCGCGCTCGAGCGACTACGTGGAGAGACATAGATGAGAGTCATGACATCGACAGTCGGAGGGGGGCCGGCGGTTTGGATCGCCGGCCTTCTGCTTCTCGCCCCCATGTCGCTCGGGGCGCAGCAGATCGTGTTCGACGGAGAGCTGCCACGCACCCTCGTGTTCATCGAGGAGGAGGGGAGGGGGAAGGTCGCGTCCCGGGAGATGACGGCGTTCCTCCTCGAGGCCGGCTTCCCGGTGATCGATCCCGCGCTCGCGATCGACGCTTCGGCGCAGGAGCTGGTCGCGCAGGCGACCGCGGGCAACAATGGAGCCGCGACGCAGCTCGGCCGCGACTGGGGCGCACAGGTGCTGATCCTCGGCGTCGCCGACTACGAGACGACCCCCGACCCGGTCAGCCGCACCCTCATCACCGCCACGACGTACGTGAACGTACGGGCGCTCCGCCTCGACCTCGGAGTGGTCGTCTCGAACGCCACCGCCGACGCCCGTGCGATCGATGCCACGTCGCAGGCGGCGCGCACCAAGGCAATCCGTTCGGCGACGCAGGAGGTGATCGGGCAATTCATCGGTCCCGTGATCAACGACTGGGAGCGGCGGACGTGGCAGGAGGCCTCGTACTGGGTCCCCGATCCGGGCTCGATCCAACAGGCGACCACGCAGACGGCGGCCGCGTCTCCTTCTGGCACGTCTGCGGGTGGAGGCGCACCCGGAATCGCGGTCATCCGCGCCGACGTGCTCCCGAGCGACAACTCGGTCGCGACGCGCGGCATCGGCGTGATGCGCAGGAGCGAAGGTGGCCTCTCGGGCGTGCAGAACCTCGTCCGTCTCGAGGGCGTGGTCGTCGGAGACGCCCAGACCGTCGAAGTGGACGGAGCCCCGGCCCTCCTGGAACCGCTGCCGGAGACCGAGGCCACGCGCTACGGGCTTCGCAGCGCCGAGGCTCGCAAGTTCACACGCGAGTTCACACTCCCGGTGAGCCGCGACACCGTTCAGATCGTCGCCCGCGGCACGGGTGGGCGCACCGTCGAGACGTTCGCCGCCCCGCGCATCGACAAGCGTTGGGCCGTCGTCATCGGCGTGGGCGAGTACGACTCGCCGGACATCCCCGACCTGCGCTTCGCACCGAACGACGCACGTGCCGTACGCGACTTCTTGCAGAGCGACGCCGCGGGCCCCTTCGACGAGGTGCTCTATCTGGAGAACGAGCGTGCCACGGGAGCCGCGATGCGCGAGGCGCTCTTCGTCTTCCTACAGCAGGCCGACTGGGACGACCTGGTCGTGATCTACTACGCCGGCCACGGAGCCCCCGACCCTGGGCGCCCGGACAACCTCTATCTGCTGCCTGCGGACACCGACCTCGATCGCCTCGCGGCGACAGGCTTCCCCATGTGGGACGTGAAGACCGCGCTCCGGCGCCAAATCGCTGCCGAGCGGGTGCTCGTGATCGCGGACGCGTGTCATTCGGCCGGCACCGCGGATGTCGCGATCGCGGGTCTCGAGTCAAACCAGATCGCAGGCGGCTTCCAGCAGCTCTTCACCCCCTCTCGGCGTCTCATGCTCACGGCCGCCGCCACCAACGAGTTCAGCCTGGAGGACGAGCGCTGGGGCGGGCACGGCGTGTTCACGCACTTCCTGCTCGAGGGTCTGCGGGGCGCGGGCGACCTCGACAGCAACGGAATCGTCACCGTGACGGAGCTGTTCGACCACGTGAGCACGAACGTGCGTGGCGCGACGAGCGGGCGTCAGAACCCCCAGATCAACGGGCTCGGCGACATTCCGCTCGCGCTGGTCCCCGCGGGAGCTCAGTAGTCACCCGCTTCACATGCAGACGTTGCCCCCTCAGTTCCCGGCCGTGCGCGCCTCCAGTTCCTGGAAGAAGTTCTGGATGACGACGAGCTCGCTCACGGCGGCGGCGTCCAGACCCGCGAACTGCACGAAGACGAATCTCTGACCGTCGGGGGTGACGTCCCACGCGGCGTAGTTGGAGCCGTAGTAGAGGCCGCGCTCGTCGAGGTCGAAGAGGCTGCTCCGCTGGCCCACGCGGAACCCTCCCTGCGTGGACACTTCGGCCACCGACATCATGCCGTCGGCCGAGATATAGAAGATCTCGGTGCCGCGCCGTGACCATCGGGGATTGAGCCCGCCCCCCGCCGAAACCTGCCACTTTCCGTCGTTGGCGTTGGGGAAGGGACGCACGTAGACCTCGTCTTCGCCCGTCTCGTTCGACTCGTACGCGATCCAGCGGCCGTCCGGAGAGAGCGCCGCCGCCTTCTCGTCGTATGGCTCGACCGCGATTGGCACCGTCTCCGTCTCACCCGTGCGGAGCGCGACGATATCGCGGAGCCCCGTCACCCCCGACTCTCCCCCGAGTCGGAGGGCCCACCACTCTCCATTGGGGGTCCTCTGCGCTTCGAGGATGGCCCGGTCCAGGTCGAGCACGAGCTCCTCGGACCCCGTTCCGTCCGACGCGCGCCGGTAAAGGTTGTAGACGCCTGCGCGGTCGGACGTGTAGTAGATCCAGCGGCTATCGGACGACCAGCGCGGGCGGCGGTCGATGCCCGGGTCGAATGAGAGGCGCGAGAGCGGTCCGCGGTCGAGCTCCTTCACCCAGATATCCTCGCCTGCCTCCGTGTTGATCTTCACTGCCAGGCGGCTGCCGTCCGGCGAGATCTCGAGTCCCACCTCGGGACGCCCGGGCGCGAACTGCCAGTTCTCGTCGATGGGGCTGATGTCGCCGTTGCGGGTGACCCAGACGGCGTGCTCCAAGCCCGTGGAGACGATCCCCGTCAGGTACACGAGCGTGCCGTCGTCGGCGAGCGCCAGCTCGATGGAGCCGAAATCGCCGACGCCTACGCCCTCGAGGATCGCCACGGGGGGACCCGTGAGCTCCAGGGCGCGCAGGTCGAACGGCGCCGCGAGGAGCGTGCCCTCGGCGCTCACGTAGATCAGGTGACCCGTGGGCGAGTAGCGGCCGAAAGCGCCGCGGACCAGGACACGGTGAGTGCCGGTCTCGACGTCGTGCACGGCGAGGTCGTACTGAGTGTGGTCACCGACGGGTGAGTGGAAGACCGTGAAGAGCACGCCGCGCCCGCCCGGCAGCCCCTGCGGCCAACCGTGGTCGATCTCACTGGCGGCGCTATCGGGCTGGGTGAATCTCTCGAAGGCGCCTCCGCTCTCGGGGACACGTCCGATCGTGTTCTCGTAGTCCGCGTAGATGTAGCCGTCGTGTCCCCAGGAGAGCCCGAACCCGCCGGTGCCCGTCGACGCGATGGTGATCGGAGGCTCGCCTCCGAGCGAGACCGCGCGTACGGCGCTGGAGCTTCCGACCCGGAACGCGACGCGGCGCCCGTCGGGTGAGAAGGTCGGGGACTGCGCGCCCTCGGTGCCGGGTACGGGGGTAGGATCGAGCTGATCGCGCCGTCGCAGCCAGAGCTGCTGCCCGCCCCGTCCTCCCGAGGCGCTCGGTCCCACGTAGACGATTCGCGAGCCGTCGGGCGAGATCGTGAGGTTCGATCCGAAGTCACGCGACGGGTCGTGCCCTTCGGGTAGACCCACGGCGTAGCGGCTGATCGGTGCGGGGGGCTCGTCCGAGAGGAGCGCGACTCCGGCCGCCCCCAGAAGCGCCCCGAGGAGGGCGCTCGCCGCCAACGTGGCCCGGCGCTTCAGCGGCGACGCGGCATACGCGCCGGCGGCAGAGCCGACGCCGTGGCGGAAGCCCGGGTCCGTGAGGGCCTGAGCGAAGGCGTCGGCGCTGCCGAAGCGATCGGCGGGCAGCTTCTCGAGCGCTTTGCGGATGGCCGCGTCGACGTTGGCCGGGATCGCCGGACGGTGCTTGGTCGCCGACACGGCCTCGCCGGCGATGATCTTGCCGAGCACGGCCTGCGCTGTGTTGCCCAGGTAGGGGGGCTCGCCGACGAGCATCTCGTAGAGCACACACGCGACCGCGTAGATGTCGGTCGCCGGCCCCACGAGCACGTCGCCGGTGGCCTGCTCCGGGCTCATGTAGTACGGGGTGCCGACGCTGAGCCCGGTCTCGGTGAGACGCGCGCCTCCAGCGGCGCCGACGGCGAGCGCGATGCCGAAGTCGGCCACCACGGGCTGGCCGGCGTGGATCAGAATGTTCGCCGGCTTGATGTCGCGGTGGATGACCTTGTGCCGGTGCGCGTAGTCGAGCGCACCGGCGACCGCGACCGCGATTTGGACCGCCTCGCCCACGGGCAGCTGCTTCTCGCGCTCGAGCTTCTCGCGCAGACTCTCGCCCTCCACGTACGGCATCACGTAGTACAGGAAGGAGTCGGCTTCCCCCGAGTCGTGCAGCGGCAGGATGTGGGGGTGCTGGAGGTTCGCCGTCGTCTTGATCTCGGCCAGGAAACGCTCGGCGCCGACCACCGCGGCGAGCTCGGGCTTGAGCACCTTGAGCGCGACCTTGCGGCCGTGCTTCACGTCCTCCGCGAGATAGACGGTCGCCATCCCGCCCTCGCCGATCTCACGCTCGACGACGTAGCGCCCGCTGAGGGCAGCGTTGAGGCGCTCGATCGGGGGTGCGCTCAAGGCTGCGCCCCGGAGGGGGTCGTGGGGGCTCGGATCGGGCGCATCCGCCGATAATTCGTGCCGAGAGGGGCGGGCGCAAGCGGAAGCCAGCCGCTCCCGGGCGGCCCTCGCCCGGCGGAAGGATGCCCTCCCGCCGAGCGTGGACGTGGCCGCTACCGCCGGATCAGCCCCTCCAGCGAGACACGGTACGTCCGCGAGGCCTCGTCGTACCGCACGCACTGCGCCGTCGGGTAGAACCCCGGCTCCACGTACGCCTCCGGAGTCCGCACGGGTCGGCAGTCGTTCGGCTTGGACGTGAGGTGCCGGTGTGAGACCATCGGCTCGAGGAAGATCAGCTGGCCGTCGTAGACGCCGTAGATGAAGGTCCTGGAGAATCCGAGCGAAGGATCCGCCACCTCGGGGTCCTCGGCGTCGACGAGGTGATTGCCCATGCCCGCGACGGCCGCCCCGACATCGACGTAGCCCGGCGGCAGGTGAGAGGAGGGGAGTGGCCGGCTCGCCCTCTCGAAGTCCTCGCAATCGATGATCTCCCCGCACGGTCCGGGCCGGATCGATTCGATGAGCCCGGGCTCCGCGATGAAGAAGTGGAAGTCGAAGTGCGCCCAGCTCCACACGGACGGCGCCGGCTCGACGTGCCCCTCGGGGTTCCAGTTCACCGTGCTCCATCGGAATGGGAGACCGAGCTCGCGAGCGCCATCAGGCATGGCGAGCGTGGCCTGGTAGTCCCCGATGCACTCGCCGTGGGCCGTGTGGCCGTCCCCG
Source organism: Longimicrobiales bacterium (assembly GCA_041579355.1). Classification (GTDB taxonomy): domain Bacteria; phylum Gemmatimonadota; class Gemmatimonadetes; order Longimicrobiales; family Gaopeijiaceae; genus UBA2982. The sequence goes on from JBFGFY010000026.1 coordinate 23,338, forward strand.
TCCCTGTCCCAGCAACGGCTGGTCGTGTTCATGTGGGTCGCGAGCCCGTCGAGCGCTCCCTCGGTGAGGGAGATCCCCAACGCGGTCGGGGTGCCGTCCCTGGCGCGCTCGACGTACATCCTGGCAGTACCCTCGCCGACTGCGACCGCCTCGCCCATGAGCGTGCGATCGGCTTCGGAGCGGGTGACCGCGCGTCCGGCGGCCACCAAGGTCAGGACCAGCGCGATGAGCGCGCCACTTCCGGCGACGTAACGCAGGAACCGAGACATATGGAAGCCTCCTATGGTTAAGTACCGTGCCACAATTATTGTGACAACGAATATTGACCCCAAAAAAAAGGGTCCTGCTCCCTAGCCCGCATACTCGTGGACCGGGAACTGCCTCATCAGCTCGCGCACCTCCGCGAGGAGGTCGATGAGTTGTCGCTGCTTCTTCTTGCCGAGCCCT
>JBFGFY010000027.1:0-23478 GCA_041579355.1 Longimicrobiales bacterium
GCCCGTGCGCAGCATCGAGCTCTCCTCGAGCGAGGTGCGGAGACGGGTCGCCGCGGGTGGGGACATCGACGGTCTGGTGCCTCCGGCCGTGCGCGCGATCATAGAGCGTGAGCGGCTATATTCGACGCCATGACACCACGCTGACGGAGGTTCGGTCCGTGCGGCTCGATGAGGCGGGGCTGGTCCGCTGGGGCACCCGCATCGGCACGACCATCACCCCGCCGGCCTTCGTGGGCCTGTCCGGTCCCCTGGGGGCCGGCAAGTCCGTGCTCGCCCGCGCCATCGGCGCCGGCGCCGGCGTCCAAGAGCCCATGCCCTCGCCGACCTTCACGCTCCTGCAGGCCTACCCGACGCCACGGGGGCCGAGGCTCGTGCACCTGGACCTCTACCGCATCGAATCTCCGGAAGAGCTCTGGGAGCTCGGCTGGAGTCAGCTCCCCGGCGACCGGGACGTCCTGCTCGTAGAGTGGCCGGAGAGGGCCGGCCCGCTCCTTCCCGAGGACCACTGGCGTATCGAGCTCGACATACCCCCAGGGCAGCCGGACCTGCGAGACGTGAGGGTCACTCGCGTGGGTAGTCCGCCCGAGCTTGCCGCTTTCCCACTCTCTGTCGATGCGGTCTGACGTGCAGCCGAGCGCCCCCGACCGAAGCGGCCACGTTCGCCTGGCCTTCGACACCTCGGGATCGATGGGGTCGGTCGCTGTCGCCGCGGGTGACAGGATCCTCCTCACTCGAGAAATCGAGGAGCGCCTCGAACAGGCCGCCCGCCTGGTGCCCACCATCGACGACGCTCTCGGCGCGGCAGGCGTGGGGCTCGCCGACCTCGCGGAGGTCGTGGTGGGGGAGGGCCCGGGGTCGTTCACGGGGGTACGGGTCGCGGCAGCGACCGCGAAGGGGCTCACGCGTGCGCTCGGTCTGCCCCTCCGCGCGGTCTCGAGCTTGGCTGCGGAGGCCCTGGCGCACGAAGCGGCCGGGCCGATTCGGTTTGCGCTCTTCGACGCACGGGCCGACCGCGTGTATGCAGCGTGCTACGGCGTGGGCAGCGCGACGGCGCAGGAGCTCGTCCCTCCGCGCCCGAGCACCGTCCGCGAGGTGCTCGCGGGGGACGTGCCCCCCGGGGCGGTGTTCGTGGGTGACGGGGCCCGCCGTCATCGAGGGGCGATCGAAGGCGCCGGCTTCGACATCGACGAGGGCCTGTCGGCTCGTCCGCTCGCCGAGGGCCTCCTTCTCTACCTGGCATTGCGACCCGATCTGGCCCCGGTCCCCGATCCGGCGTCGTGGGAGCCCGCATACGTGCGCGCGTGGAGCGCGGAGCCGCTATGGAGCGCCTGACCGAGGGCCCGGGGGCCCACGGAGAGCCGCTCAACGCGGTGCCGGGCGTCGCGGTGCGCCCCATGCGGTCCGGCGACGTCAGCGTCGTGGCCGAGATCGAGGCGGGCACGTTCACCAGCCCGTGGAGCGCCCAGACGTTTCAGAGTCTGCTCGACCGGCCCGGGCTCGAGCTGCTCGTGATGGAGCACGAGCGCGATGGGGTGATCGGGTACGCCGTGCTGTGGTGCATCCTGGACCAGGGTGAGCTGGCCAACGTGGCCGTGGTTCCGGGGCTGCGGGGCAGGGGGTTCGGCGCGCACCTGCTCGCGGAGGTGATCGCCCGTGCGCGGTCCCGCGGCCTCGCGACCGTCTTCCTCGAGGTGCGGGCCTCCAACGAGTCGGCTCTGGCGCTCTACCGGCGCTTCGGCTTCGAGGAAGTAGGGCACCGCAAAGCCTACTACGAGCGGCCCCGAGAGGACGCCCGGATCATGGCGCTGCGGCTCTGAGCGCGCGTAGGGGACTCCGGGCGATCGTCCCTCCCTCCCATCCCCGCGCCCACGTTCGGGCATCACCGTCGGAGATGCTTCCCCCACCGACGCACGACCGGCCCCGGGAGCGGCTCCGCTGCGTCGGCGCCCGCAACCTGTCGCTCCGCGAGCTCCTGGCCCTCGTCGTCGGGAGCGGTGCTGCCGGGGCCTCCTCGCTCGACATCGCCGACCGGCTCTCGGCGCTCAGTGAGGGCTCGCTCCCGCGACTCGGCTCCCTCGACCTGGGTTCGCTGGAGCAGGTCCCGGGGGTCGGCAGGGCCACGGCGGCGCGGCTGGTCGCCGCCCTGGAGCTCGGACGCCGGGCCGCCGCGGACACGGGTGAGCGCTCCGGGTACGTCCGGGGGCCCGCCGACGTCTTCACCCGACTGGGTCCCCGGCTACAGGACGCCCCTCAGGAGGAGTTCCACGCCCTCCTGCTGAACAGCCGCCACCGCGTGATCCGGGAGGTCTTCGTCACGCGGGGGCTCTTGGACTCGGCGCTCATCCACCCGCGGGAGGTCTTCCGGGCCGCCGTCAGCGAGGGTGCGGCCGGCGTGATCCTGGTGCACAACCACCCTTCGGGCGACCCCACGCCCTCGGCCGAGGACCGGGCCGTCACCCGCCAGCTCGCGGAGGCGGGGCGGGCGCTCGGGATTCCGGTCCTCGACCACGTCGTGCTCGGACGCGGGGGGTACACCTCCCTGGCGGACGAGCTGCGACGAGGAAACATTTGACGTCTATTCCAAAAAATGCGTTGACCTGGTGCGGGACCGGTCAGTATCTTCGGGTTGCGTTCACCGGGCGAAAAGCCCTGTCCTCATTGCCGAAGGAGCCCGCATGGTTCGCTCGGCCGCGGCCATCCTCGCCGTACTGATTCTGCCAAGTTTTGCCTCGGCTCAGCAGCAGCCGGTGGGCACCCATACGGTCGTGGACGACGACACCCTGTGGGACCTCGCCCAATTCTACTACCAGGACCCGTACCAGTGGCGGGTCATCTGGGAGGCGAACCGGGACAGCATCGCGGACCCGAACCTCATCTACCCGAACGAGGTGTTCGTCATCCCTGGCCTGCCGGGCCAAGCGGTCGCGGCGGCCCCGGAGCCGGCACCCGAGCCGGAGCCCGAGCCCACCCCGACGATCGCGCCGATGCAGCAGCCGCCGGGGGTGCCGTCCGACCTGGTGCAATTCGGATTCCGGCAAGCGCGACCCGCGGAGCAGGTGCGAACGATCTTCTACGAGGACACGGCCGCGCAGCGCTCGGGGGTCGTGCGTGGGAGGGAGGTGGCGTACTCAGCGGTCACTCGGGACGCCGTGTACTCCGCCCCCTGGCTCGTGCGACCCGGCAACCAGGTGATGAGCACCGGTTCCATCGCCGGGTTCGCGACACCGGGGACCCGCGCCTCCACGATCCGCTCCTTCGACCGGATCCTGATCGACATGCCCGCGCCCGCGCGCGTCGGTGCCGAGCTCCAGCTCTTCCGCGTCGAGCGGACGATTCCCCTCGTAGGCGAGGTGGTCGTGCCCACCGGGGTGGCGACGGTCGAGTCGATCGGGGGAAGCGGCGTCGTCGCCGTCGTGACGAAGGAGTACCGCCGGGTGCAACCGGGTGACCTGGTCGGGCCGTTGCCGAGCTACACGCTCCAGCCCGGGCAGCTCGCCCGCGAGGTCTCGGGCGGATCCGAGGCGATGATCATGGGCGTCGCGGGCCGCCAAGAGGTGAACAACCTCGGGCACATCGTCTTTCTCGATCTCGGCTCCGACGACGGCATCGTGATCGGGGACGAGTTCGTCCGCTACAGCTCGGTGTTGGGGACCCAGGAGGGATCGCTCCAGGTGGTGGGCGTGCGTCCCAGCACCGCGTCGGCGCGGATCCTCTCCATGGTGGCCGACGTGTTCGAGCCGGGCCTGATCGTGCGCCTGGCCCGCAAGATGCCCTGATGCGGGCGGCGAGGACTCCTCCATCCTCGCCTTGACCGTTCCTATCGAGTCCCCGCCGGTCTCGGCCGGCGGGGACTTGCTTATGATGTGAGCACTTCACTGTGGATCGATGATCAAACGAGAGCAACGCAGGGTTCTGGTCACGGGTGGCGCGGGCTTCATCGGGAGCCACGTGGCCGATGCGTACCTCGAGCACGGCGACGAGGTGTGGGTGATCGACGACCTGTCCTCGGGTCGGCGGGAGAACGTCCCGACAGACGCGGAGTTCGTCGAGGTGGACATCCGCGACGCCGAGGTGCGGAACCTCTTCCGCGAGGTCCGCTTCGATCTCGTGAACCACCACGCGGCCCAGATCGACGTCCGCGTGTCGGTTCTCGATCCGGCGAAGGACGCGAGCATCAACGTGCAGGGGCTGCTGAACCTCACCGAGGCCGCGATCGAGGTCGGCACGGAGCGCTTCGTCTACGTAAGCAGCGGGGGAGTCGTGTATGGTGAGCCGGAGCAGATCCCGACTCCCGAGTCCGCACCCAAGCTGCCCCTCTCCCCGTACGGGGTGACGAAGCTCGCCGGGGAACAGTATCTGCGCTATTACCGCCTCGTTCGGGGCCTCGAGTACGTGGCGCTCCGCTACTCGAACGTCTTCGGCCCGCGCCAGGACCCGCATGGTGAGGCGGGTGTAGTAGCCATCTTCTGCAACCGTCTCTTGAGCGACACGGCCCTGACGATCTTCGGAGACGGAGAGCAGACACGCGATTACGTCTTCGTGCGCGACGTGGTGTCGGCGAACATGCTGGCTTCGGACGTACAACTGGGCACGAATGGTGGACTCGATGCCCGGGCGTTCAACGTCGGCACCGGCGTCGCGACGAGCGTCAACCGCTTGGCGGACGTGCTCGAAGCGGTTGCCGGCACGGCGCCGGGACGTGATCGGCAGCCGGAGCGTCCCGGTGAGCTACGGCACAGCACCCTCGACTCGTCGCTGTTGCGCAGCCGGGGGTGGTCTCCCGCTTTCACCTTGGAGCAGGGGCTCCGGGAAACCTACGACCACATCGCGAGACAAAGGGCAGCTTCGGAGCCATGACCCTCCACTATCTCCTGCTTCAGTCGCGGGCACCCCAGTCGGCGTTCGAAATGGTCATCGGGGGCACGCTGCCGACGCTGATCGTGCTGAGCATCCTGGCCGTCTTCTCGCTGACCTCCTGGTGGCTGATCTTCCGGAAGTGGCAACAGTTCCGGGAAGTTCGCCGGCAGGGCGACCATTTCCTCGCCCACATGGAGAAGGCGCAACGGCTCGAGGATGCCTACAAGTCGATCCTCGCGCTGCCTGAGTCACCCTACGGTAGGGTCTTCCGCCAGGGGGTGAACTTCTTCAGCGAGCTGCGCCCGGGGGCGCTGCGCCAAAACGCCCCTCCGACTCAGGGCCTGTCGCTCACGCAGCTCGAGGCCCTGCGCCTGGTTCTGGAGAAGGAGGAGGCGGAGGAGCGCGACGAGCTGGCGCGCGGCGTCGGCTGGCTTGCCGTCATCGGCTCGGTGTCCCCGCTGCTGGGCCTGCTCGGCACGGTCATCGGGGTCATGAACGCGTTCCTCGGGATCACCACGTCCGGCTCGAGCAACATCATGGCCGTAGCTCCGGGTGTGGCCGAGGCGCTGATCACGACGGTCGCCGGCCTCGCGGTCGCGATTCCGGCCGTGATCGCGTATAACCATTTCGTGAGCACGCTCAACCTGGTGAGCGGGGAGCTGGAGGGCTTCTCGAGCGAGTTCATCGGCACGCTCGCGAGGGAAGGGAGGATCTGATGTCAGCGATCGGTACGAGTCGGCGCGGGCTGCACTCGCGGTCCGACCTTCCCATGAACGCCGACATCAACGTCACGAGCCTCGTGGACGTGGCGTTCACCCTCCTGGTGATCTTCATCATCACGGCACCCATCCTCCAGGGCGGCATCGAGGTGGCGATCCCGCGGGCGGACGTGCGCCCCCTGACCGCCCAGGAAGCCCCCTTCTTCATCAGTGTGCGTCGCGACGGCTCGATCGTCATGGAGGAGACGCCGGTCACGATCGACGAGCTCGAGGCCGGCCTTCCCCAGCTCCTCGCGGGAGGGACCGTGGAGCGCGTCTATATCCGGGCGGACTCGCTCGCCCCCTACGGACCGGTGCTGCGCACCATGGCCGCCGCGTTGAACTCCGGCGTGCCCTGGTCCCTGGTGGCCGAGCCCTTCTCGGCACGGTAGCCGACGATGCGCCGCCGCTTCGATCCCTTCGACCGGAGGGCGATGATCTACTCGATCATCCTCCACGGGGCGATCTTCGGCGTGGCTTGGCTGTCGACCTTCCACAGTCCGCCGGTCTTCGAGTTCACGGCCTTCGAGATCGAGCTCGTCTCACCCCCCGCCGCCGTCCAAGCGGAGGAGCGCACGCCCGCCCAGGAGCGTGTGGTCGTCGAGCGACCACGGCCCCAGCCGGAGCCGGAGCGGCCCCGCCCCGAGCCGACGCCCGAGCAGCGCCCGCCCGATCCGACGCCTCGGCAGCCCGAGCCGGAACGTCCCCGCCCGCCGCCAGAGCGGCCACCGGAGCCGCGCCGCGAGCAGCCCCAGCCTCCGGCCCCGACGCCGCCCGAGCCGAGCACGCGGCGCACACCGGCGGCCGCGCCCGAGCCGCCGCCCGACCGCCCACCGGCGACGAGCGGCGAGAACATCAACGTCCGTCTCGAGGGGCTGCGGCGGGACTATCCCGAGTACTACAACAACATCATCCGGCAGATCGACCGCTGCTTCCGCTGGCAGGGAGCGGGGGGGCTGGAGACGCAGGTCTCGTTCGTGATCGGCCGCGACGGCATGGTCGGCCGCATCGAGTTCGTGCGCCGCTCCGGAAACACCTCGTTCGACTTCGCCGCCATGGGGGCCGTGGAGTGTGCCGGGCAGGGACGCTTCGGACCCTTGCCTGAGGATCTGCCGTACGAATCACTGCCGGTGCTCTTCGAGTTCAGGCCGAGCGGCCGGTGATCGTCGTTTCAGTGGGCCATTTTCAACTGCTACGGGCCGAAGGGCCGGGTGGTGAGCGAGCGATGAGATCGGGTACACGTGCCTTGAGGGTCGGCCTTGCGGGGTCGCTGCTGGCGCTTGCTTCCGTGGGGAGCGGCGGCTCCCTGCTCGCTCAACAGGTCGACCAGATCCCGGGTGTGAGCCTCGGGCTGGTCTACTCGGGCTCCTACATGCCGGCCCTCGCGATCCAGCCCTTCTCGGGCTCCTTCGGCGGGCAGGGGGTCGCGCCCCAGGTGGAGGCCATCGTGGGCCGTGACCTCCGGAACTCCGACCGCTTCGAGGTCATGGACCAGCTTCCCGGGGGCCTCGTCGGCGACCGCGTGGACTACTCGCTGTGGGACCGGCTGGGCGCGGTCTGGCTGGTGACCGGACAGCTCGAGGGAGCGGGGGAGGGCTTCGTCCTCGTGCTCGAGCTTCACGACGTCGTCTACGGGGAGATGCGCGAGCGTGGGCGCTTCCGGGTACCGAACCCCTCCGACGCCGACTTCCGGATGGCGGTGCACCGGGCATCGGACGAGATCGTGCGCTGGGCCACCGGGGACCCGGGGATGGCGGCGAGCCGGATCGTCTTCACGATGGACGACGGCGACGGGAACAAGAACCTCTGGCTCATCGACTCGGACGGCGAAAACCTGCAGCGTGTCACCCGCGACCCGACGCTGACGAGCTCACCTACGTGGTCGCCCGATGGCCGCAAGATCGCGTATACGTCCTGGAAGACGGGGTATCCGCGCATCTACGAGATCGAGCTAGGGACCGGGCGCGAGCGGATGCTCGAACCCGTGCGGGGGGACGGCGACTACATCACGCCGGCCTACTCCCCCGACGGCCGTACGCTCGCCTTCTCGGTGCTCGGCAGTGACATGCGGAGCGGCATCTTCACGTACGACCTGGAGCGGCAGTGCTGCCTGGCGTACCTGTCGGGCGGCCCTTGGTACGACATCTCCCCGACCTACTCGCCCGATGGCCGCTGGATGGCCTTCAACACCCTCCGCTTCGGCGACGCGGTCCCCCAGGTCATGCTGATGCGGGCGGAGGGGGGCAACGCCGAGACCCTGTCGCCGTACGAGTACGGCCGAGGCGGCTATTTCACCTCACCCGATTGGTCTCCCACCGGGGATCTCGTGGCGTTCCACGGCAGGATCGAGCGGGGCCGGTACCACATCCTCGTGGCCGACCTCAAAGACGGGGGACGCGTGCTTCGGCAGCTCACATCCGAGGGGAACAACGAGGACCCCAGCTGGGCGCCGGACGGACGCCACCTGGTCTTCGTGGGAGAGAGGAGCTGGGGGTACGGGCTCTTCGTGGTCGACGCGACCAGCGGACGAGTGCGCGCGCTGATGTCGGGACGAAGGGTCGGGCTACCCGACTGGTCGCCGTCCCTGGGGCCTCGTTGAGGGTCCCGGAGGGGGGCGTGGCCGGGAAGTTGCATGGGAAGATATCGCGGGGGGGCAGGAGACGTTGCGCCGTGCCGCGAATATGCCTATATGCCTGGGGGACTTTCGCCCCTGACAAAGGGCATTAGCTTCGATTGCGGCGTGCAGACCTGCCCGGTGCCGCCGAGGGGCTCAATACTTCGTTCAACCTGGGAGTAGGGATGATCGTCCGCCGTTTCGTCGTTCCGGTTCTGGCCGCGATTCTCGTCGTCGGCGCATGCGGTGGCGACCCGCCACCGCCGCCTCCCCCGCCCCCGCCTGGTCCCAACATGGACTCGCTGCGGGCGTATCAGGATTCCGTGCGCCGGGCGCAAGAAGCCGCCGAGGCCGCCCGCCGTCAGGCCGAGGCTGCTGCGGAGGCCGAGAGGCAGCGCCGCATCGCCGCGGCTCGCGCGACCCTGGAGGAGATGGTCTTCTTCGATTACGACATGTCGGCGATCCGCCCGGACGCCGAGCAGGCGCTCCGTCGTAAGGTCGACATTCTCCGTGCGAGCCCGCAGGTGCGCATCCGCATCGAGGGCCACGCGGACGAGCGCGGCTCCAATGAATACAACCTCGCGCTGGGGAACCGGCGTGCCGAGGCGATCCGTCAGTTCCTGACCGGATTCGGCCTGGCCGCCAACCGTTTCGAGATCGTTTCCTTCGGTGAGGAGCGGCCTCTCCAGCAGGGAGCGAACGAAGCGGCGTGGGCCCGGAACCGGCGCGGCCAATTCGTCATCGTCGCGGGCGGGAACGCGATCAATCCGCCGAACTGACGACGGTAGCTTCGAGCGGCCCCTCCCCCGGCTCGACCCGGGGGAGGGGCCGGTGTGCATGATGAGGAGTGAGAGGCGGTCTCAGAGGATCCGTACGGCGGTGGTGGCCCTGGTCGCGACCGCGACGGCAGGGTGTGCGACCAAGGGAGACATGCGCACCCTCCACAACGAGCTCCAAACGCTCGCGGCTCGCCAGGACTCGTTGATCTCGCAGCTCCGCCGCGAGACGCTCTCCACGCAGGACACCCTGCGCACCCAGTCGGACCAGCTCTTCGACTTCCGGGGCGACATCGGCCGGCAGTTGCAGCAGATCGCCCAGACGCTGAGCCGTCTCGAGGCCCTGACGGGTGAGAACCAACGCGGCATCGTGAGCCTGCGCGACCAGTTCGCGAACCTGCGCACCGGCGCCGCTACCACCAGGCCCACGCTGGGCGACTCCGCGCCGGCGACGCCCGGGGGCGGGGGCGGGGCGGAGCAGGTCGCGGGGGCCGGTGGAAACGCCGAGCAGCTCTGGGGCGTGGCCCGCGAGCAGCACCAACGGGGTTCGTTCGCGACCGCGCAGCGCGCCTACCGGCAATTTCTCCAGGACTATCCGAGCCATGGGCTCGCGCCGGACGCGCACTTCTTCCTCGCGGATATCCTCGCCCAGCAGGACCGTCCGCAGGACGCCATAGCGGCCTTCCTCGAGATCCAGCGGCTCTACCCTACGGCCGCGCGGGTCCCCGACGCGCTCTACCGCGTCGCGATCCTCCAGCGTCAGCTCGGTAACAATGCCGAGGCCAGGGCGACCCTCGAGCGCATCATCAACACGTATCCCGACGCACCCATGGCGATGCTCGCCCGGGACCTCCTCGAAGAGATCCGGTAGTGTCGTCCGGGGACGTGCCCCGTTAGCCCATGCGCTGTCCCGAGTGTGACGCGACCGAGAACCGCGTCGTCGACACCCGAGCGAGCCGGGGCGGGCGTGCCGTCCGGCGCAGGCGCGAGTGCACGGTGTGTGGCTCCCGATTCACGACCTACGAGTACGTCGAGGAGCGCCCGATCCAGGTCCTCAAGCGCTCGGGGGCAGTCGAGGAGTTCGACCGCGGCAAGCTGCTCGGCAGCGTACGTGTGGCGTGCGCCAAGCGGCCCGTCTCCGCGGTGCAGATGGAGCAGCTGGTCGACGCCATCGAAGACGAGCTGTCGCGCGAGGCCGGGGTGGAGATCCCCACGGTGCGGCTCGGTGCCATGGTCATGGACCGGCTGCGGCCGCTGGACCGGGTGGCATACGTTCGCTTCGCGTCCGTCTACCGGAACTTCCAGGACGCCGGTGAGTTCCAGGACTTCGTCGACGAGATGGCCGCGGCGCAGGAGCGCGAGGAGCTTCGTCGCAACCAAGTGGAGCTCCCGCTCTAGGGAAGCCCTGCAAGAGAACGGCATGGAAGCCCGCAACCGGCGCTGGCCGCCGAGCCCCAACCCGTCCCGCTAGATGGTGCGTCACCGTAACCCGCGCGGAGAGATGCCCTTCCTCGACCACCTCGAGGAGCTGCGGTGGCGCATCCTGTGGGCATTGATCGCGCTCGTCGTCGCCACGGGGATCGGGCTCGGCCTCGTCTACTACTTTCCGGTGCTCGAGCTGCTGGTCGCGCCGATCCGGACTGCTTGGGAAGATCCGAGCCTACAGCTCATCTATCTCTCTCCCGCCGATCCCTTCTTCGTCCTCCTCAAGCTCGGGATCTTCGTCGGGCTCATCCTCGCGTTCCCCATCGTCGTCTATCAGATCTGGGCGTTCCTCTCGCCCGCGCTCGAGAAGCGAGAGAAGCGGGCTGTGGTGCCGGCGCTGTACCTGGGGCTGGTGCTCTTCCTGGGCGGCGTCGCGCTCGCCTACTACGTGGCTCTTCCGGTGACGCTGGAGTTCTTCCAGCGCTTCTTCACCGAGTCGCTCCAGGGCCAGCTCGAGATCAACGCCACGATCGGCTTCATCGTGAAGCTCCTGCTCGCGTTCGGCGCGGTGTTCGAGCTGCCCGTCGTGATTCTGGGATTGAGCGTGCTCGGCCTCGTCACGCCGGCCTTCCTGCGCGACAAGCGGCGACACGCGATCGTCCTCATCACGGTGCTTGCCAGCTTCATCACTCCGGGCGACGCGATCACCCTCACGATCATGATGATGCTCCCTCTCGTGCTCCTCTACGAGTTCGGCATCCTGCTTTCCGTGGGGGTCTACCGCGGCAGGCGGAAGCGCGAGCAGGAGTTCGAGGCGAGCCTCGACGCTCCGGCGGGGGCGCTGGAGTCTCAATGAGCGCAGGGCCGCTCCGTGTGGCGGCGCTGGGCGCGGTGCTGTGGCTCTGGGGGCCACCGCTCGCCGCTCAGGAGCCCCCGGGGCAGGCCCAGGAAGCCGAGGCCGACTCCGCCCGTTTGCGGGTGATGGAACGGCTGCGGCGGCTGGCGCGGCCGCCGGGTTACGACAGTGTGCTCTACATGCAGGACTCGGTCCGCCTCGCCCAGGCGGCGATGGGGAATCGCCAGACGTCGGGCCAGCCCGATTCGGTCACCACGGCGCTGCTCGCGCTGCCCGGCTACACTCTCACCGAGTACCAGGGGGGTGCCGCCGACTTCCGCGCGCAGGAGCGTGTGCTCGTCCTGAGGGCACCCCAGGAAGGACGCGCGCGGGTCGTCCGCGAGGGCATGCAGGTCGAAGCGGACACGTCCGTCACCTTCGATCAGACGACGGGGCGGATGCGCATGGTCGGCAACCCGACCTTCACGCCTCCCGAGGGCGACGCGATCCAGTCCCAGTCGATGGTCTACGACCTCAACCAGGGGCGCGGCACCGCGCTGGATGCGCGCACGTCCTACACACAGGCCGGGGCGCGCTGGCTCGTGCGGGGCGACATGCCGTACGCGGCGCAGGACTCGTCCTTCATGTCGCACGCGCGGTTCACCTCGTGCGAGCTCGAAGTCCCGCACTACCACTTCGAGACGGACGAGATCAAAATCGTCGGCGGCAACGTGCTCGTCGCGCGCGGGGTGCGCCTCTACTTCGCGGACGTTCCCGTCTTCTGGCTCCCGTTCATCGCGCAGAGCCTCTCGTCGGGCCGGTCCTCGGGTCTGCTCACTCCCCGCTTCAGCGTGAACGACATCGTGCGCACGTCGGGCGGGTATCGGCGGCGCGTCAGCAACGTCGGCTTCTACTGGGCCATGAGCGACTACTCGGACGCGCTCGTGGCGCTGGACTGGTTCAGTGACACGTTCACGAGCCTGACCGGCTCGACGAGCTACCGCTGGAACCGGCAGTTCCTCGAAGGCGACATCAACGTGCGCCAATACTGGCAGGCGTCCGGATCGACGGAGCTCGCGGTCGACACCCGGCACTCGTGGCGCATGAACGAGCGGACGGACCTGAGGATCTCGGGGCGTTACGCCTCGAGCAACGACTTCGTGCGGGACAACTCGTTCAATCCGCGCGAGGTGACGCAGTCCATCGATTCGGAGGGCGGCCTCAACCGTCGCTTCGACTGGGGCACCGTGTCCGTGTCGTCGAACCGGCGTCAGTACCTCTCCGACGACCGCACCGAGTGGACGCTCCCGTCGGCCAACCTGTCGCTCTCTCCGATCACGCTCTTCCGCGCGCAGCCGTCCGAAGCGGCCTTCTGGAACAACATGACGTGGTCGGGCTCGGGCAACGTACGGCGAAACACCGTGACGCGCGTCCAGCCGGATACCTTCCAGATCAGCCAGGCGAACACGGTGAAGAACACCGGCTTCATGCGCAGCAACCTCAGCCTCGGGAGCCTCACGTTCGGCCAGTCGGTCGACCTCTCTCAGGACCAGACTCTCGGCGTGCCAGAGGCCTACCTGTTGCTGGGCCCCAATGCCACGCCGGGCGAGTTGATCACGGGGGTCCCGGCCAGGGACATCATGCAGTCGACGCTCAGCTGGTCGACCTCGGTCAACTACCAGCAGCAGCTCATCGGGTCGACCACGCTGACTCCGCGTGTCAGCATCTCGGGGAGGATGTTCCGGGCTGACACGTCCTCTTTGGCCTCGAGCTTCGTCTCGGCTCCGGCTCGCGTGGCGGTGGGGGCGCAGCTCAAGACGGACATCTACGGCTTCTACCCGGGGGTAGGCTCCTTCGAGACGATCCGGCACAAGCTCTCGCCTTCGGTCGACTGGCAGTGGAGCCCGGAGTCCTCGCCGAACGACCTGCAACGGCAGGTCTTCGGAAGCCGTGTGCTCCAGCCGCAGAACACGCTGGCCCTGACCCTGAACCAGACCTGGGAGGCGAAGCGGGAGGAGGAAGAGGCGCCGGTGGGAGGTCCGGGCACAGCACCTCTGCCGCAGGACACGGCGGCCGCTTCGGTACCGGGGGGGCCACCGGGAGCCGCCGGGCCGCAGGCCGGGGGGCCGAGGAGGATTCCCCAGGCGCAAATCGTGAACCTCCTCGCCCTGCGAACCAGCGTGATCCGCTACGACTTCGTGGAGGCCGACTCGGCGGGGAGCTTCCTGCAAGGCTTCGAGACGACCCGCCTCTCGAATCAGATCTCTTCGGATCTCCTGCGAGGCCTCTCCATCTCGACGGACCACGAGCTCTTCGACGATAGGATCGAGAACGGGAGGATCGCCGAGCGGCGCTTCGACCCGCACCTCTCCCAGGTGAACCTCTCGTTCTCGCTCGGCTCGGGATCGTCGCTCTTCCGTTGGCTCGGTCTCTTCGGGGGAGGCGCGGACCAGGCCCCGCAGGAGCCCCCGGACGAGGGGATCGGGGACCCCTTCGACGTCCAGGGGGCCACCGACGAGTCGACCGTGATCCCGCGGGGCGGGCTCGGCGCCCGGCCGGCTGCGAGACCCGCCGGGGCCCGCTCGACCGGAGGCTGGAACGCCAACTTCTCGTACTCGCTCCAGCGCCCGCGGGCCCCGGGGAGCCCGAGCAGCCAGATGATCACCGCCATGCTCCGTCTCCAGCCCACTCAGGCCTGGGAGCTCAGCTGGCGGACGGCGTACGACCTCGAGACGGGCGGCTTCAACGACCACTCGATCCGGCTGACCCGCGACCTGCACCGCTGGCAGGCCAACTTCGACTTCCTCCAGACCGCGACCGGAAACTGGAGCTTCCGCTTCGAGGTGGCCTTGCTCGACAACCGGGACCTCAAGTTCGACTACGACCAGCAGAACCTCGACCTGGGGCGTCGCACCAGCCAGCGCTGAGCCGGGGCTGTCTCCGGGGATCGCCGCAAGGTGTCCTCCCAGATGGACACTCGGCCGCCTTCCCGGACGCGCTAAGTGGCTTTGCTGCTGTCACTTACGGGTTCGGCACGGCGCGTGCTTCTTCGGATCGCAGGAGCAGGTGGGTGATCCCCGTCGGGGTGAGCCCGTCTTCGGAGAGGAGGAGCGATGAGACGCGGGGCCTGGATGGGTCTGCTGGTGGCCTTGTCGGTGGCGGCGTGCAACAACGACGAGATCTTCGTCGTCGAGACGCCCCCGGACGCGCCACGCGCCCTGACTGCGACGTATTACGGTGGCGTGGTCACGGTGGAGTGGGAGCTCGGAGTCGCATGGAACGGGGAGAGCTTCCGCGTCTACTCGAAGCGTGTCACAGACGCGAACTACTTCCGGATCGCCGACGTGACGAACTGCGCATCCGGCCTCTGCTCCTACGCCGACCGCAACGTCGTCGCGGGACAGACCTACCAGTACTACGTGAGCGCGTACAACGCGGCATCGGGCCTGGAGACCTCGACGGCGTCGACGGTGCAGGTGTTGGTGCCGAGCCCGACACCGCCTCCGACGCCGACCGCGACGCGGGTGATCGCGCTCGACGGGGCCAACTACTTCACGTGGGGTGGCAACGCGCGCACGGCGTCGGACTTCTCCCACTACCGCGTCTACCAGGATGCGAGCGGGACCTCGTTCCTCCTCGGTGAGACCGACTCGGAAGGCTTCCTGGATCTCCTGGCGGCGAACGGCACTACGTACCGGTACTTCGTGACGTCGGTCGACACCGACGGTCACGAGAGCACGGGCAGCGTCGCGGCGTCCGGCACTCCGAGGCCGGACTTCACGGCGGAGTTCATGTACGATCACTTCGCCGACCCCACGCGCTCCGGCTTCCGCTTCCAGGAGGACGAGTCTACGGTCGCGGTTGGCGCCGGCAGCGCTCCGGACAACCACTTCCGCTTCGAGACCGACGTGAACGGGTGGTGGCTCGTGCCGATGGCGGGTAGCGCGGTCTACGACGCGGGCTTCACGACCGCGCTCAAGTGCGGCGTGGCGGCCGACGCGGGCTGCACGGACGTGTCGGTGGCGCCCACCTCCGGGTTCAGCGCGGCCGACATGGCTCTCTCGGTGGAGTCGAGCTACGTCCTGCGCGTGGTCGGTAACGACGGAATGACACACTACGGTGTCATCCGAGTCACCCATCTGGGCTTCGACCAGAACGGAGATGCGATCATGATCTTCGACTGGGCGTACCAGCTGCAGGCCGGGAACAGGAACCTGGCCCCGCCGCCCGGGAGTTGATCCAGAGAGTCCATAGGCGTGGGGTGGGGAGGTGGTGGGGGCCCGGGTGCCGAGAGGCGCCCGGGCCCGACTCGTTTTCGTAGACCCGCACCCGCGCCTGGTCGCTAGCTTTGGGACCATGGTGAAGGTACTCGAGGCGGTCCCGAACTTCTCCGAGGGGAGGGACCTGGAGACGGTGCGCGCCCTCGTGGACGCGATCGCGCGCACGGGGGTCGAGGTGCTCGACTGGTCCGCCGACCCCGATCACCACCGGTCGGTCGTCACGTTCATCGGCGAGCCGAGGCAGGTCGAGCGGGCTTCGCTGGACGCGGCCCGGCTGGCGCTCGAGCGCATCGACCTGAGACGGCACTCGGGCCTGCACCCGCGGGTCGGCGCCCTCGACGTGCTCCCCTTCGTTCCGCTCCAGGGTCTCGAGATGACCGACGCCGTCGCCGCCGCACACCGGGTGGGTGCCGCCCTCGGTGGCATGGGAATTCCCGTATTCTACTACGCACGGGCGTCGGATCCGCCCGGGCGGGGCCTCGCGGAGCTGCGCAGGGGCGGCTTCGAGACCTTGGCGGTGGGCTTTCCCCCGGACCGTTCGGCGGACGAGCCGGCGGGGGCGGTGGCCGCCCATCCCACGGCGGGCGTCACGTGCGTGGGAGCGCGGCGGGTGCTGCTCGCGTGGAACGTCTTCCTCGCGGGTGTCGACCTCGCCGGGGCGCGTGAGATCGCGCGCCGCATCCGCGAGCGGGACGGGGGCTTCCCTGGGCTGAGGGCCCTCGGCCTGCATCTCCAGAGCCAGGATCGCGTCCAGATCTCCATGAACCTCGAGGACCCCGATCGCACGTCGCCGCTCGACGTGTTGAGGGCCATCGAGCGCGAGGCCGCGGCCCAGGGCGGCCGAATCGACGAGACCGAGGTCATCGGCATGGCACCCGATACCCTTGTGCATCCGGGCTCGGTAAACAGATTAGTCCTTCCTGACCTGGGACCCGCCCGGGTCCTGTCCCGCCGTGTCGCTCAACACGTTGAGGCGCGCATGCGTGGGCGCACGGAGACCTCGGAAAGCGCCGAATGAGCATCGAGTCGCTCAAGCAACAAGCCCGTCGCCACGAGCAGAACGAGGAGTGGCTGAAGGCGCTCGAGCAGTATCAGAAGGCGATCAGGGAGCTCGAGAGGGAAGAGCAGGCCGATATCGGGCTCATCAATCGAGTCGGGGACCTCTTCGTGCGGGTGGGCAAGCTCGACAGCGCCGTCGAGTACTACGACAAGGCGGTGGGCCTCTACCGCGAGGCGTTCCTCCCGAACAACGCCATCGCCGTCTGCAAGAAGATCATCCGCAACGTCCCCAACCGGCACGAGGCGTACCTGCGGATCGGGCAGATCCGGGCCGAGCAGGGATTCCTTTCCGACGCACGGACGAACTTCCTCACCTACGCGGAGCGGATGCAGAAGGACGGCAACATCGACGAGTCCTTCCGCGCCTTGGTCGAGTTCTGCGACCTGGCGCCCGACGAGGTGGACGTGCGCGTCACCGTGGCCGACCGGATGGCCGCGAGCCAGCGCAAGGACGAGGCCGTGGCGCAGCTCCTGATCGCGTACCGCCACCTCACGCATTCCGGGGAAGGCGATTTGGCGAAGGGGGTCGAAAAGAAGATCCTCACGCTCGATCCCCAGGCGGACCTGGCGGGCGCGCTGGCGGCGGGCGCCACGAGCAGCCTCGGGGCGGACAGCGAGATGGAAACGCAGTTCGGCGAGATCGACCTCGGTGCCCCCGGGCCCGAGCTCACGGAGGACCTGACGGATCTCGAGGAGGCGGCCGAAGCGGTCCTCTCCGGGTCCGATGACGACTTCCAGCTCGCCGCGGGTGATGATGACGACGAGGACGCAGACGAGGATTCGTTCGATCTGCCCGTGATGGCCTTCGGCGACGAGGACGAGGCCGCCTCGGAAGAAGAGGACGAGGTGGAGTTGCCGATGATGTCGTTCGGTGAGGCGGAGGAGGTCGGAGAGGAGGTCGAGCTCCCCACCTTCGACATGGCAGACGATGCGGGGGTCGAGGTCGCCGGCGAGCCGGACGAGGAAGAGGCGGTCGAGCTCCCGACCTTCGATTTCGAGGAGGAGCCCAGCTTCGCCGAAGAAGCTGCGGCTGCGGTGGAGGAAGCGCACGAGGAGGTGGCCGCCGAGAGGCCGCAGCCCGCTCCCGCCCCGCCGCCGGCCGAGCCGGCGAAAGCCGCGGACTCGGGCTTCGTCGACCTGGGGGCCATGATCCTGGGGGATCCCTCGGAGCGGAAGACCACGCGCTTCAAGGTGGCGTACCAGGAGCCGACCGGGGACGAGGAGGCCGACTTCGCGAAGATGCTCTCGCAGTTCAAGGAGAAGGTCTCCGAGAACATCGAGGCGGGCGACGTCCGGGCGCACTACGACCTGGGCACGGCCTACAAGGAGATGGGTCTCCTCGAGGAAGCGATCAGCGCCTTCCAGGCGGCGCTGCGCGCGTCGGCCAACCACCTGCCGACCTACGAGCTCATGGGGCAGACCTTCATCGACATGGGGCAGCCAGAGGCGGCGGTTCGCACGCTGCAGCGGGCGCTGAAAATCGAGGGTGGTGTCGAGGACGAGTTCGTCGGTATCTACTACTACCTCGCGCGGGCGTACGAGGCGCTGAACAAGAAGGAGTCCGCGGTCGAGTACTACGACCGGGTGTTCTCGCTGGACATCAACTTCGCCGACGTCACCGAGCGGCTCCGCGAGCTGCGCTGACGCACTGGGTACCAGCGTGAGACAAGCGGTCCGGGGCCTGCCGCCCGAGCTCTCGGCCATTCAGGCGCCCGTCCGGGACGTGCTCGACCGGGTCGGTGACGAGATCCGGCGCATCGTCGTTTCGGACTTCCAGCATATCGAGGAGGTCAACGAGCACCTCCTCTTCATGCGAGGCAAGCTCTTCCGTCCGACGCTGCTGCTCCTCTCCAGCCGTGTTGGGGGCGAGGGATCGGACGACGCGCTCACCCTGGCTGCCGTCGTCGAGCTCGTGCATCTCGCGACGCTCGTGCACGACGATGCGGTCGACCACTCCGCGCTTCGGCGAGGACTTCCGACGGTCAACGCGCTCTGGACGCACCAGGTCGCGATCATCATGGGTGACTACCTGTATTCCCGTGGCGTATCGGAGCTCGCGCGCGTGGGGAACCTCGAGGCCCTCGCCGTACTCGCGAACGCGGCCAACGAGATGTCGATCGGAGAGATGCGGCAGCTGACGTCGTACGACGCGCTCGACTTCTCGGAGGACGACTACTACCGGCTGATCGCGTCGAAGACCGCATCCCTCATGTCGGCTGCGTGCGAGATGGGCGCGCTCGTGGGCGTCACCGCCCATCGCGACCCGCTCGCGCGCTACGGACACAACCTCGGGATGGCCTTCCAGATCGCCGACGACCTCCTCGACTACACGGGCACGGAAGCCGTGACCGGCAAGCCGACGGGGCACGACCTCCGCGAGCGGAAGGTGACCCTGCCGCTGGTGGGAGCGCTCGAGCGAGCCACTCCGGCCGAGGAGCGCGAGATACGGTCGTTCTTCTCGCTCGCCGATCCCCAGGACGGCGACATCGATCGAGTCATTGCGATCGTGGCGGAGCGGGGTGGACTTTCCTACGCGCGCCAGAGGGCGGCCGGTTACGCGGAGCTCGCCCTGGCGGCGCTCGAAGAAGTGGTGCCGGGGCCGGCGCAGCAGGCGCTCAAAGACGCCGTCGCCTACGCGGTCGATCGCCGGCGCTGACGTCCGTGGGAACGCGCCGGCAGGGGTCCCAGCATGCTCGTTGACACGGGTCGCAGGAGCGCCATCCGTTTCATATGGACGCTCGTGTTGGGGCTGTTTCTGGGCGGATTGCTGACCAAGCTCATGGAGCTGACCCTTCCCGAGGGCACGGCGTCGCGTGAGTTTTTGCTTACGTCCGTCGACGCTTCCGTCGGTCCGCTCTCGGTGGACTTGGTGGCTGTGGCGTTCGACCTTGGACCGGTGACGCTCTCGTTGAACTTCCTGACTCTGGTCGGGATCGCCATCGTGGCGCTCATCGTACGCTCGTGGATCTGACGGTCCACGAGATCGAAGGGGCCCCCGCGCCCCAATGGAGGAGTTGAAGCATGGGTCTCGGAGGATTCGGAATGGGGGAGATGATCTTCATCTTCCTCATCGTGCTGCTTCTCTTCGGCGCCAAGCGGCTGCCGGAGATCGGCTCGTCGCTGGGTAAGGGAATCCGCGAGTTCAAGAGCTCGGTGCGTGACATCGAGCGCGAGCTCACCGTGCCTGAGCGTGAGCGTCAGATTCACCGCACCAATCCGCCACCGGGCGGAGCTGCGAAGGACCAGGAGCCCGACGGCGAGCCGCGGAAGCTCAGCGACGGCGTTGCCAGCACGAGCTCCAACGAAGAGACGAGCTGAGCACCCGATCTGGCGCGCGCCTAGGGGCGCGCGCCAGCCACATGATCGGCGCCGCTAGGTGCTCGGGGGCGCGGCTTTCCTAGAAGCCGTAGGGGATCTGGACGGCGTTCTCGTCGTCCACGGGCGCGAGAACGATCGCGCGGCGGTCGACGATCCGTGCGTTCGCACGTAGCGCCTCGATCCACTCCTGCAAGCGCTGCTGTGCGACCGTCGCGACCGCCTGCTGGCGCTGCTGCGGAAGCTGCTGACGCCAAGCGGTCGAATCGGCGTCCGTCCGCGAAAGGACCTCGATGACATACTGGTTCGTAGGCGTCGAGAGCACGTCGCTCACTTGGCCGACCGGAAGACCGAAGGCCGCTCCGACGACCGCGTTGTAGCGCCCGATGCCGGGGACGAAATCCTCTCGTGCGAACGGTCCGGCCGCTCGCACCTCGAGGCCCATCTCGGCGGCGACGTTCGGGAGCGCGCCTCCACCCCGCGCACGCTGCACGACGGTCTGCGCCTCCTCGCGGGCCCGCTGCATTTTGCGCTCGAAGCGTAGAGTCGCCTCGATCGCGGGCGTGGCCGTCTCGAGCGGCATCACTCCCGCCGGCTCGGAGCTCACCAGCTCGAGCGCGTAGAATGCCGACGACGTTTCCAATACCGGGCTCACGTCGCCGGGCGCCGCTTCCTCGAACGCCCAGTCGGCACCCTCGGAGATTTGGCCGGCTCCGGCGATGAATGGGAAGTCTGCCGTGATGTCGGCGTTGCGCACGGTGAGGCCCATGCGCGCGGCCGCCTGCGCGAGCGGCATCTCCTCGGCGAAATCCTCGAGCGAGTCGGCGCGTGCGAGCAGCGCGATCTCGCTGTCATCGGTGCGCCGGATCGGCAGCAGGATGTGTCGCGCCCGCACGCTGTCCTGGGCCCAGCGCTCCATCACCTCGACCACGTGGAATCCGAACGGAGACCGGACCGGCTGCGGCAGCAGACCCGTCGGCCCAGTGAAGAGAGCCGAGTCGAGCGCAGGCATGTTCTGGCCTCTCCGCGCCACACCCATCGCGCCGCCCGTGCTCGCGGTCGCCTGGTCCGCCGACTCCGCACGCGCGACGGCGGCGAAGTCCTCTCCCTCGGCCACGCGCCGTCGGACCTCCACGGCGCGCTCACGCGACGCGACGCTGTCCGCGGCGGTCGGAGTCTTGTCCAACACCACGTACCGGAGCGTGGCGCGCGCGGGAACCTCGAACTCCTCCTGGTGGGTCCGGTAGTAGTCGCGGACCTCGTTGGCGGAGATCGTGAAGTCGGAGTCCGGGTAGCGAGTCGCCGGATTGAACGGTATGTAACGGATCTCCGCGAGCTGGCTGCGGTCCCGCCACTGCTGCCAGAGCTCGGCGTCGCTCAACCAGACGCCGGCGGCCACCTGTCGGAAGAGCTTGCTGCGGGGAATGACGTTCCGGTAGTAGGACTCGAGAATGAGGAGCTGCTCGGGCGGCAGACTCGCGAGGAAGGTCTGGTATCGGGCGAGGTCGAAGTTGCCACTGTCGTTCACGAACTGCGGGCGCAGGTAGTCGGGCGGGGAGAGCTGCGCGGCCTCGCTGATCTCTCGATCGGTGACGGTGATGTTGCGCCGCTCGAGCTCCTGCGTGATGAGGATCTGGGTGACGATCTCCTCGAACGCCCGGTCCTCGATCTCGGTGTTCTGCTGGGTCCCGATCAGCTCCTCTTGCTGCGCCTGGACCTGCTCGTAGATCTGCCGGTATGCGGCCATATAGGCGTCGTACATGACCGGATCGCCATTCACGCTGCCGATCTCCCCCAGACCGCCCGAGCTCCGGCCCGTCGCGTCCATGCCCCACTCGAAGACCATGAGGGCAACGAAGGCCACGGCCGCGAGGAGCATGATGGGCTTCGTGGCTTCCCGCATCTGACGCATCATAGCGCGAACGTCTCCAGCAACTTCCAGGGGTTTCGGAGCCCTACGGAACGAGCCCAAAAGGATAACGGCTCGGTGTGGGGCTCTCAACGTGAGGTGCCCCTGCCCGAGATCCTCCGATACGCGCCCAAAGGGCCGGGGTTCCGCCTACCTTCGGTGGATCTTCGTTGACACTTTTTCCGCGCGCTGCCTATCTTCTGGCCGGGTCTGCCGCTGGCAGACGCGTCCCCCTCGCCGCCTGCCCACGGAGTCTGCGTGACCGAGGCACTCCAGCAGGAAATCCGGACCCTCCGCTCCCTCCACAACTCCGAACGTGACCCCGAGGGCCGCGTCTTCGCGCCCCTGGCCGATGCCTACCGAAGAGCGGGTCAGATTCCGGAGGCGGTACGGCTGCTCAACGATGGGCTCGCGCGTCACCCGGACTTCGTCACAGGCCACGTGGTGGCCGCGCAACTCTATGCGGAGCAGGGGCTTGCCGAGGAGGCCGGTTTCGCGGCGAGGAGGGCCCTCGAGCTCGACCCGGACAATGTGAACGCGCTCCGCTCCCTCCTCGGGGTCCTGGAGGAGCAGGGGGAGCCGAGCGAAGCCGACGAGGTCCGCTCGCACCTCGTTTCCCTCGAGCCGGACTACGCGAGGCCCGCAGCCTCGTCGCGAACCGCGCCCCGCGCGCGACCGTCCGCTGCTCCCGCGACTGAGACCGCCCTGCTCGAGGTGGTGTCGGACGACGGACCGGAGGAGACGATCGTGCTGGACTCGGTCTCCGACGGTGGAGACGAGCCGGACTCCGGCCTCGTGGGCGCACGCGGTGGGCTCACGCTCGCGGACGAGGTGGTCGGTGGGGGAGCCGACGCCCTCGACGGCTTCGCGTCGACGGACACCGCCGACGAGGGGCCCGGCGAGGAGCTGCCCCTGCTGTCGACGGAGGGGTGGGGGGACGGGACCCCGACGCTGACCGGTGACATGCCCGTCGAGGGGGTCGACTCCCCGGTGGAAGAGCCCGTCTTCGAGCTGGAGGCGCTCGAGCCGGCTACCGACGCCGAGCGCCCCGAGCTCGCCGCGGACGAGTCAGTAGGGGCGCTTGCGCCGGACCTAGACGGCCTGACGCCGGACCCGGAGCCGGTCTTCGACCTGGACACCCTGCACGCGGGTGAGGACGAGACCGAGGACGGCGCGGACGTTCTCGACATCGGGCTGCTCACGGCCGACGAGGCGGCCGTGACGGAGATCGATTTGGCCCAGCTCCCCGAGCCCGAGCGGATCCTCGACCTCGGGGCCCTCGCGCCCGACGAGGCGGAGGAAGTCGTGCTGGAGATGGCGTCGCTCGCGCCGGCCGAGACCGAAGAGGACGTGCTGGAGATGGCGTCGCTCGCGCCGGCCGAGGCCGAAGAGGACGTGCTGGAGATGGCGTCGCTCGCGCCGGACCAGGCGGAAGAGGACGTGCTGGAGATGGCGTCGCTCGCGCCGGACGAGGCCGACGAGGACGTGCTGGAGATGGCGTCGCTCGCGCCGGACGAGGCGGAAGAGGACGTGCTGGAGATGGCGTCGCTCGCGCCGGACGAGGCGGAGGAGGACGTGCTGGAGATGGCGTCGCTCGCGCCGGCCGAGACCGAAGAGGACGTGCTGGAGATGGCGTCGCTTGCGCCGGAC